>JAFRUN010000063.1 GCA_017438865.1 Clostridia bacterium | reverse complement strand
GTGCAGTCCATGGCGTTCGGCAATATGGGCGACGACTGCGGCACGGGCGTTGCGTTCACGCGCGATCCGGCGACCGGTGAAAAGGGCCTGTTCGGCGAGTTTTTGACCAACGCGCAGGGTGAAGACGTCGTCGCGGGCGTCCGCACGCCGATGCACATCGCCGAGATGGAACAGAAGTTCCCCGAAGCGTTCAAGCAGTTCAATGAGGTCTGCAAGATCCTCGAAGGTCACTATCGCGATATGCAGGACATGGAGTTCACCGTTGAGCACGGCAAGCTTTACATGCTGCAGACCCGCAACGGCAAGCGCACCGCGAAGGCGGCTCTGAAGATCGCCTGCGACCTCGTCGATGAGGGCATGCGCACCGAGCAGGAAGCGGTCGCAATGATCGATCCGAGAAATCTCGACACGCTGCTTCATCCGCAGTTCGACGCGAAAGCCATCAAGGCGGCGACGCCGGTCGCAAAGGCGCTCGCAGCGTCTCCCGGCGCGGCATGCGGCAAGATCGTCTTCACCGCAGAGGATGCAAAGGCGTGGAAAGCACGCGGCGAGAAAGTCCTGCTGGTCCGTCTTGAGACCTCTCCCGAGGACATTGAGGGCATGAAGGCGGCGCAGGGCATCCTGACCGTTCGCGGCGGCATGACCTCCCACGCGGCGGTCGTCGCGCGCGGCATGGGCACCTGCTGCGTCTCCGGCTGCTCCGCAATCGCCATGGACGAGGAGAACAAGCGCTTCGTTCTCGCGGGCAAGGAATATCACGAGGGCGACTGGCTGTCCATCGACGGTTCCACCGGCTGCATCTACGACGGCATCATCCCGACCGTCGACGCCGAGATCGCGGGCGAGTTCGGCCGCATCATGGGCTGGGCGGACAAGTACAGAAGACTCAAGGTCCGTACCAATGCCGACACCCCGCGCGATGCAAAGAAAGCGCGCGAGCTGGGCGCGGAGGGCATCGGTCTCTGCCGTACCGAGCATATGTTCTTCGACGGCGACCGCATCGCGGCGATCCGTGAAATGATCTGCTCCGACACCGTGGAAGAGCGCGAAAACGCCCTCAACAAGCTGCTCCCGATGCAGCAGGGCGACTTTGAGGCGATCTACGAGGCGATGGACGGCTATCCTGTCGTCATTCGTCTGCTCGATCCGCCGCTTCATGAGTTCGTTCCGACCGAGGAAGCCGACATCAAGGCGCTTGCCGATACACAGGGCAAGACCGTCGAACAGATCAAGAACATCATTGCAAGTCTGCATGAGTTCAACCCGATGATGGGTCACCGCGGTTGCCGTCTGGACGTCACGTTCCCGGAGATTGCAAGAATGCAGACCAAGGCGATCATCCGTGCGGCGATCAACGTGCAGAAGAAGCACCCCGAATGGAACATGGTTCCCGAGATCATGATCCCGCTCGTCGGCGATCCGAAGGAGTTCCGCTTTGTGCGCGACATCGTCGTCGCAGTTGCGGATGCGGAGATCAAGGTATCCGGCATTGAACTGAAGTATCAGGTCGGTACGATGATCGAGATCCCGCGTGCGTGCCTTACCGCGGATGAGATCGCGAAGGACGCCGAGTTCTTCTGCTTCGGCACCAACGACCTGACCCAGATGACGTTCGGCTTCAGCCGTGACGACGCCGGCAAGTTCCTTACCGCTTACTATGACAGAAAGATTTACGAGTCCGATCCGTTTGCGCGTCTCGACCAGAACGGCGTCGGCAAGCTCATGAAGATGGCCGTCATGCTCGGCAAGGAAGCGCGTCCGAACCTTGAGCTCGGCATCTGCGGCGAACACGGCGGCGATCCGACGTCCGTCGAATTCTGCCACGAGATCGGCCTCGACTATGTGTCCTGCTCGCCGTTCCGCGTACCGATCGCACGTCTTGCGGCGGCACAGG
The DNA here is from genome assembly GCA_017438865.1 of Clostridia bacterium. Lineage (GTDB taxonomy): Bacteria > Bacillota > Clostridia > Christensenellales > CAG-138 > UBA3792. The sequence goes on along the minus strand of JAFRUN010000063.1, from coordinate 154,511 downwards.
CAGCGATCAAGGAAGCAAAGTAATTTCCGTTTCGGAATCATGGAACAGCGCCTTCGGTCTCCGGGGGCGCTGTTTTCCGTCCGCCTCCTTGCAAATCGGAGCGGAGTGTGATAAGGTATATATATGGAATTGTGCGCAAAAGGACAACCGATCACGTTTGTGGAACCGGATTCTCCCGCGAAACGCGCCGGTGTGCGCGCGGGGGACGTCCTGTATGCGATCAACGAAACGCCCGTGCTCGATCTCATCGACTACGAGCATCTCACGGCAAACCGCGCGCTGAAGCTCGACCTGAAGCGGGGAACGGAACCGGTTTCGATCGTCCTCTATAAGGATGCATCCGAACCGCTCGGTCTTTGCTTTGAAACGACGCTGATGAGCCGTATGATGACCTGCAGAAACCATTGCGTGTTCTGCTTCATCGACCAGATGCCGAAGGGCGTAAGAAGCAGTCTGAACGTCAAGGACGACGACTGGCGCATGTCCTTTATCATGGGCAATTATGTGACGCTGACGAACGTGAGCGACGCGGAATTTCAGCGTATTCTGGACCGTCGCGTCAGTCCGCTGTATGTATCCGTGCACGCGACCGATCCCGAAGTGCGCACAAGGATCATGCGGAATCCTTCGGCGGGACGGATCATGGAACGGCTGACGGCGCTCAGAGACGCCGGACTGCGGTTTCAGGCGCAGATCGTTCTGTGCAGAGGGCTGAACGACGGCGGCGTTCTCAGACAGACGCTTTCCGATCTTGCGTCGCTCGCGCCTGCCTGCGCGTCGGTTGCGATCGTTCCGGTCGGCGTAACGAAGTTCCGGGACGGACTGCCGGCGCTCGGCACGTTCGACGGGGCGCAAAGCGCGGAGATCATCGACCGGATCGAGCCGATGCAGCGCGAATTCCTTGCGCGGTACGGTACGCGGCTCGTGTTTTTGTCGGACGAGTGGTATCTGAACGCGCACCGGACGCTTCCGGAGTCCGAAGCGTATGAGGATTACGAACAGATCGAAAACGGCGTGGGACTTCTCAGGATGTTCGAGGACGATTTCCGCTACGCGCTTTCGGAGCGCGAACCGGTGAAGGAACCGCGCACGGTTTCCGTTGCGGGCGGAACGGCGGCGTATCCGTTTTTCGCGGAGCTGTACCGGGCGCTCGCGCCGTTTGGGATCGAAACGGAGATCCATCCGGTCCCGAACCTATGGTTCGGCGGCAACGTGCACGTCGCGGGGCTGGTGACAGGCGGCGATCTCGTTTCGGAACTGAAGGGGAAGACCTTGCACAGTCCGCTGCTGATCCCGAAGAATATGCTGCGGGAAACGGAGGACGTTTTCCTGGACGGCATGACGCTTTCGGACGTCGAACATACGCTCGGCGTTCCGATCCGGACGTTTTCGGACGGAACGGAATTCATTTCCTGTGTGTTTGAGGAGTAAACTATGGCAAAGCCGCTTGTTGCAATCGTCGGTCGGCCGAACGTCGGCAAATCGACTTTATTCAACCGCCTGGTCGGGAAGCGCGTCTCCATCGTGGAGGACACGCCCGGCGTCACGCGCGACCGTATCTATGCGGACGCGGAATGGCTCGACCGGAAATTCACGCTGATCGATACGGGCGGCATCGAACCGGCGAGCGAGGATAAGATCGCCGTGCAGATGCGCCGTCAGGCGGAGCTCGCGATCGAAACGGCGGACGTCATCGTCTTTCTGGTCGACGGACGCGACGGCATGACGAGCGCGGACAGGGAGGTCGCCGCAATGCTGCGCCGCTCGAACAAGCCGGTCGTGCTCGGTGTCAACAAGCTCGACGCGCCGAAGTATCACGAGGCGATCTACGAGTTTTACGAGCTCGGACTCGGCGTGCCGTATATCCTGTCCGGCGGGCAGGGGATCGGCCTCGGCGATCTTCTGGAAGCCGTCTGCGGCTATTTCCCGCGGATCGAGGAGGCGGAGGAGGATCCGCGCATCCATATCGCGATCGTCGGCAAGCCGAACGTCGGAAAATCGAGTCTGACGAACGCGCTTCTGGGCGAGGAACGCGTGATCGTTTCGGACGTGCCCGGCACGACGCGCGACGCGATCGACACGCCGTTTGAGCAGAACGGACGGCAGTATGTGCTGATCGACACCGCGGGCATCCGCAGGAAGCGCGCGATCGAGGACGAGAGCATCGAACGGTACAGCGTGGTGCGTTCGCTTGCGGCGGTGCGCCGCGCGGACGTCGTTCTGTTCGTGTGCGACGCGGAACAGGGATTGTCCGAACAGGACGTGAAGATCGCGGGCTTCGTGCACGAGGAGGGCAAGCCGTCCGTCGTGATCGTGAACAAATGGGACCTGATCGAAAAGGACACCCATACCATGGACCGGTTCAAAAAGGACATGGGAACGGATCTTGCGTTCATGGATTATGTGCCGTTTCTGTTCATCAGCGCAAAGAGCGGACAGCGTGTGAACAAGGTCCTCGAGCTTGCGGAAGAGGTTTACGCGCAAAGCATCCGCCGCATTCCGACCGGCATGCTGAACGACGTGCTGAACGAGGCGGTTTCGATGTCGGAGCCCCCGACGCAGAACGGCAGACGCCTGAAGCTCTATTATGCAACGCAGGTTGCGATTCAGCCGCCGGCGTTCGTGATTTTTGTCAACGAAACGACGCTCGTGCATTTTTCCTACGAGCGCTATCTTGAAAACTATTTCAGAAAGACCTTCGGTTTTTCCGGAACGCCGATCCGGATCCTGTTCCGGAACCGTTCCAAGGAGGAGTAACGCACAGAATGATCGGAGACTGGAACGTCGTTGCGATCTTAATCATCGCCCTTGCGGGGTATCTTGTCGGGAACCTGCAGACTGCGCTGATCGTCAGCCGTCTCAAGTTCCGCGATGACGTGCGCCTGTACGGCAGCGGCAACGCCGGAACGACGAACATGATCCGCGTGTACGGAAAGCTCTACGGGATCATCACATTCATCGGCGACGCGGGGAAATGCGTCGCGGGGTTCTTTATCGGGCGGTGGCTCGGAGGGCTTCTCGGCATCAACCCTTCCGATCCCGCCGTTTCGGTCCTGCTCGGCGGATATATCGCCAGCACCTGCGTCGTGTTCGGGCACTGCTATCCCGTGCTGTTCCAGTTCCGCGGCGGAAAGGGCGCGGCGTCCGCCTATGCCATGACGTGGTGTCTTTGCTGGCAGGCGGCGCTGGTGTCCACGGTCATCGCGATCGTCATCTTTCTGATCTGGAAGCGCGTTTCGCTCGTTTCCATCCTGACCGCGATCTCGTATCTTATCGGGACCTACATCGTATGGGCGACCGGCAATGCGGATCAATATCTGCTGTTCTTCGTTGCGCCGGTCGTGGCGCTGCTGCTGATCCGGCATAAGGACAACATCAAACGGTTGATACGCGGCGAGGAAAAAGCGATCTCCTCGGGCGACAGACATTAATCAGACATCCTGCTCCGAAGTTCGGACAGGATCTTTTTTTCGAGACGCGAGACCTGCACCTGAGAAATGCCGAGGATCCGTCCGGTTTCGCTCTGCGTTTTCTCCTTTCGGTAGCGCAGATCGACGATCTCCTTTTCACGCGCGGAGAGCGTATCCATCGCGTCGTTCAACGTCAGTCTGGAAACGGAACGTTCCTCTTCGCTTTCCGTGCCGAGCTTGTCAAACAGGTTTCCGCTGCCGTCCGGCATCGGTTCGTCGAGCGAGCAGACGGGGGAATCGCAAGAAAGCGCGGCGGCAAGATCCTCGCGTGAAACGCAGAGACGCTTTGCAAGCGCGTCGATCGTGAGTTCCGGATCGTCCGAAAGCTCCTTTCTGACGCGCGCTGCAAGCGATTTTGTACTTCTCGCATATTTGACGATCCCGTCGTCTCTTAAGAATCTGCGGATCTCGCCCGCGATCAGCGGAACGGCGTAGGTGGAAAAGCACACGCAGAACGAGGGATCGAATTTTCGGATCGCCTTCAGCAATCCGATCGATCCCAGCTGCACAAGATCGTCGTATTCCGGTCCCGTGTTCAGATAGCGTTTTGCGATCGCGCAGACGAGCGGAAGGTTATCGCGGAGAAGCGCGTTTTCCGCCTCCGCGTCCCCGCTCTGCGCCCGTCCGATCGCGTCGAGAAAGGCGTCCCGTTCAGTTTGCATGACGGATGCGCTTTCGCATCGTAACGACCGTTCCCTTGCCGACCTCGGAGCGGACGTCGACCTCGTCCATGAACGCCTCCATGACGGAAAAGCCCATGCCGGACCGTTCGAGCTCCGGTTTGGACGTGAAGAACGGCTTTCTTGCAAGCTCGATGTCGCCGATCCCGCAGCCGTCGTCTCGCACGATGACGGTCAGATCGTCGCCTTCGATCTCCATCTGCATCGTGACGATGCAGTCGCGGTTCTGATCGTAGCCGTGAATGATCGCATTTGTAACGGCCTCCGAAACCGCTGTCCGGATATCCGACAGCTCCTCGATCCCGGGATCCATCTGTGCCGCAAAGGCGGCGGCCGCTGCGCGCGCGAAGCCCTCGTTGCCGGACAGGGATAAAAAACGTACTTCCATTTCGTTATGCATAGCGTGCCTCCTTACTGTCTTTCGACGATCGCATACAGACCGGACATCTGAAAGATGCGGTCGACCGACGTATTCATGCCCTTTACGATCAGCTTGCCGCCGCGCATCGAGAGCTTTCTGAAGCGTCCCAGAATGACGCCGAGACCGGCGCTGTCCATAAACGACATATCCGAAAGATCGAGCACGAGCTCGCGGACGGTCACGTCCTTCAGAAGCGTATCCAGCATGATCCTCGTCTGTTCCGCGCTGTGATGATCCAGTTCTCCGGACAGCCGGACAAACAGCCGCGGACCTCGTTTTTGTGCGTTCAATTCCATATAATCACCTCCGATTCCGGTTCAAATATAAATACGGCACAAGCCCGCCGCATCCTTTTGCGAAAACGGACATGCTTTCACGATTACGGACATCCTTTGTCGAATAGCTTTAACCATGAAATATATTCGGATGATCTTATGCGCGGCAACGGTCTGTTTTCTGCTGTTTACGCCGCAGGCGCTCGTAAAGGGCGCGCAGGAACAATTTGTCGACACACGGTTCGTCCGCAAAACGGACGGATACCGGGGCTCCGTCGTGATCTGTCATATCGTCCGGCATCGTCCCTATGCCGGAAGCATAACGCAATGGCTGAAATCCCGCGCCGAAGCGTATGAAAAAAAGCATAAAGGGACGTTTATTGAGATCGAAGGGATGGACGAGACGCACTTTTACGAACGGCTCGACCGCGGCAGACGTCCGGACGCGTACTCCTTTTTTTCCGGCACGCTGTATCCCGACCGGCTTGCGGCGCTCACGGCGTTGGACTTTCCGTACCGCGAGGGGGTGTTCCGGACCGAGCGCTGCATCCCGTACTGTTTCTCCGGGTACTGCCGTTTGATCAGAAAACCGGACGGCGGGCACAAAACGGCGTACTTTGCCGATCCGGTCCTTGCGGCGCGCTGCGAAACGGATTACGTCCCGGCGCCGGAGGAGAAAGCAGACGATCTGTATCTCGACCTGCGGCGCGCGGGCGATCTGATCCGTTACAAGGACGGATTTACGCTTGCGGAAATCGAGCCGGTCGACAGCTTCACGGACGCAGTCTGCTGGATGGGGATCGATCGGGAAACGGACGATGAAAAGGCGAATGTGATCCTCGATTTTATCGCGTTTCTTCTGGAACCGGAATCACAGCAGACGCTGAATCCGCTCGGACTTCTTTCCGTGCGCGCCGACGTAAAAAACGTGCCGCCGGAAGCGGGGCTCAAGCAGGTTTTCCGTGCCTATGAATCCGTATCGACGGTCGATCCGTTTCTCTGGAACGCGCAGTACGACGCGCTCACAGAGGACGCGGCGCTTGCGGCAGGCGGCGATGCGGAGGCGAAGGAACGCTTCCGGATCCGTTTGAACGAATGTAAAAGATAGGTGTTGTTTCGCGCAACGTTTTTTGTTATAATACAAGTATGAATGTAAATTGGAGAAATCTGGAGCTTCCGGAATCGTTCGGAGCGGAACGGAATATTCCTCTGTCGGAGCTGACGAGTTTTCGCGTCGGCGGACCGGCGCGCGTCGTGCTGCATCCGCGCTCCTATGAAGCGATCGCGGAAATCGTGTCGCTTGCGAAGCAGTACGGCGTACCGCTTGCGCTTTTGGGCAGGGGAACGAACGTGCTTGCGTCCGACCGCGGCTACGACGGATGGATCATACGCTTCGACACGCCGCTGCACGAACCCGTCTGTCACGGGACATCCGTGACCGTCTGCTGCGGCACATCGATGACCTCGCTTGCGCGCGAGACGGTCAGAAAGGGACTGTCGGGCATGGAATGTCTCTGCGGGATTCCCGGCACGGTCGGCGGCGCCTGCGCCATGAATGCGGGCGCGTACGGCGGCGAGATCAGGCAGATTCTGAAACGCATCCGCATTCTGAAGGACGGAAGGGACGAATGGATCGACGTCAAGGACGGCGATCTCGGCTACCGCAGAAGCGTGTTCTCGTTTCCGGACGCGATCGCGCTCGAAGCGGCGTTCGAATTGAAGGAGGACGACGGGACGGCGGCGGAAACCATGCTGCGCTGTATGGAAAAGCGGAAGGAAAAACAGCCGCTCGACGTGCCGTCCGCAGGCAGTACGTTCAAGCGTCCCGAGGGTTATTTTGCGGGCGCGCTCATCGAACAGTGCGGCTTAAAGGGCTTTTCGATCGGCGGAGCGCAGGTGTCGCCGAAACACGCCGGATTCATCGTCAATGCAAACCGCGCGACCGAAGCGGACATTTCCGCGCTCATCGAGCATGTGCGGCGCGTTGTGAAGGAACAAACCGGCGTTACCCTTGAACCCGAAGTCAAACGAATCTGAAAGGGGTTTGCATATGGATCTGTTGATCGTTACGGGCATGAGCGGCGCGGGAAAGTCGCTTGCGCTGAAAGCGCTTGAGGATATGGGATTCTTCTGCGTGGACAACCTGCCGTCGCCGATGCTTCGCGAATTCACCGCGCTTTGCGAAAACGCGAACCCGCCGATCCGCTATGCCGCAGTCACGCTCGATTCGCGCGAGAGCTTGCTCTCGAGAAGCCCCGAGATGGTGATCAGCGAGATCAAGCGGCTCGACGTGCCCTTCAAGATCCTGTTCCTGGACGCACGGGACGACGTGCTGAAACTGCGCTACAACGAAACGCGCAAGAAGCATCCGCTGGGACTTTCCGGCGAAGCGGAATCCGGCGTGCGCACGGAGCGCGGCTATCTTGCGGTCATCCGCAACGCGGCGGACTTTTTCCTCGACACCAGCGATATCCCCGCAAGGGAGCTGACCTCGTGCCTTGAGAAGTTTATCCCCGAGATGAACCGCGATCAGATGTCGATCGTTCTCTCGAGCTTCGGCTATAAGCGCGGCGTGCCGGTCGACGCCGACATGGTCGTCGATATGCGGTTCGTGGAGAACCCGTTCTATTACGAAGATATGCGGTATCTTTCGGGGCTCGACGAGCCGGTACGCGATTTCGTGCTCCGTCAGCCGTATGTGAAAGAATACCTCGATCATCTGGAGCAGAGCGTCACCGAAATGCTGCCGCTGTTTGAAAAGCAGGACAAGCATATCCTCAGGATCTGCTTCGGCTGCACGGGCGGCAGGCACCGTTCGGTCGCCGCGGCGGAGGAGATGGCTGCCCGGCTCCGGAAGAACGGACATGCCGTCCGCATCTATCACCGCGATATGCGCCGCGAGCTTCAGGATATTGAGCTTCGGGCAAAGAAAAAGGAAATATGAGTTTTTCTTCCGTCTCAAAGGACGAATTGATCCGTATACGCGTCAAAAACACCGGACAGCGCCTCGCGCAGCTTTCCGGCATGACGTTCACCGCGGGCGGGATCCGCATTTCGCGGCAGCCGTCCCTATTTTATCATACCGAAAATCCCGGCACGGCAAAGCATATCGCGTCGATCGCGCTTGGGCTTTATGACCTTGACGCCGTTGTCGAGGAAAAGATCGTCGAGCACCGCAGAAAGCCGATCTACGAGGTCACGCTTTCCGGAAAAGAGATCGACAAAATGATGCACGAGACCGGCGCAATGGTGCGAACCGACAACGGCTTTCGTCTGATGACCGATATCCCCGCGTGCGTCTTTGAAAACGAGGAAACGAAACGCGCTTTCTTGCGCGGGTGCTTTCTCGGCAGCGGAAGCTGCATCGATCCGAAGCGCGGATATCATCTTGAAATGATCTTCCGAACAAGATCCGTTGCCGAAACCGCGGCAGAACTCGTTCAGTCGTTTTACCTGCCGGCAAGGATCTCCGTGCGGAACGGCGACCGGTTCATCGTCTATCTGAAGGACGGCGACGACGTGAGCGGCATGCTTGCGCTGATCGGCGCGTCGTCCGCTGCGCTTACGCTGGAAAACGTGCGCGTGGAAAAGGACGTCAGAAACTATGTCAACCGCACGACAAACTGCGAGGCGGCAAATCTCGACAAGCAGGTGAATGCGGCGATCCGTCAGCAGGCGGCGATCCGGACGATCGACAGACAGATCGGACTCGCTTCGCTTCCGGCGAGCTTGCAGCAGGCGGCGCGGCTTCGCGCGGAACATCCGGACGCGAGCGTGCAGGAGCTTGCCGACCTTGCGGAGATACAGAAATCCGGCATGTATCACCGGCTCGACCGGCTGATGAAGATCGCCGAAGGATTGGAGGACGAATGAACCGGCAGTACGGCGCGTTTGCGTCTGTATACGACAAAATGATGCACGACGTCGATCGCGCGGCATGGATCTCCTATCTGGACGGATTTCTGAAGGAGGCGGGCGCGAGGGACGTTCTGGACTGCGCGTGCGGGACCGGCGCGAACGCGATCCCACTTCATCGGCTCGGCTATCGCGTGACGGCAAGCGACGTCTCGCCGGAAATGCTTTCGGAAGCGAGATCGAACGCCTTCGCCTCCGGCGCAAAGGACGTCGTGTTCGTCTGTCAGGATCTGCGAAAACTTGCCGTACACAGACCGGTCGACGCGATCGTGTGTGTGTGCGACGGCGTGAATTATCTGACGTCGTTGAAGGACGTGCGTTCGTTCTTCGGACGCGCATACGCCTGTCTGAAGCCGGGCGGGATGCTGCTGTTCGACGTTTCGAGCCCGTATAAGTTCCGCAAAATCCTCGGAAACAATACGTTTACCGAGGAGACGGACGAATATGCGTACATCTGGAAAAACCGCTTCGACGCAAGAACGAAGCTCTGTGAAATGGATCTGACGGTTTTCGTAAAGCGCGGCGAACAATACGACCGGTTTACGGAAACGCATCTGCAGCGCGCGCACGCGGTCGATGAGCTTGCGCACGCGCTTGAACAGAACGGATTTGCCCGTATCGAGGCATACGACGCCTTTACGCGCGATCCGGTACGAAACGACGGCGAACGGATCCAGTTCGCCGCAATCAGGGAGAATTGATATGAAACGCGATACATTGATCCACGGAATGCTCGCCGGTCGCGCGCTTCGCTTTGCGGCGATCGACGGAACGGAACTTGTGCGCGAAGCGCAGAAGACGCACGGCCTGTCCCGCGTTGCCACCGCGGCGCTCGGACGGCTGCTTCTGATAACATCCGTCGTCGCTTCGTTCTGCAAGAACGATACCGACACCGTGACCGCCGTGCTCGCAGGGAACGGCCCGTCCGGCAATCTTGTCTGCGTCGGCAGAAACGGGGGACTCGTCAAGGGGTACGCGACGAATCCCGGCGCGGAGCTTCCGCTTCGTGCGGACGGAAAGCTGGACGTGCGCGGCTACGTCGGAACCTCCGGCAAGCTCACCGTGATCCGCGATCTCGGACTTAAGGAGCCGTATGTCGGTATGTGCAACCTGATCTCCGGCGAGATCGCCGAGGATTTCGCGCAGTATTTTACGGCAAGCGAGCAGCAGCCGTCGATCGTGTACCTCGGCGTGCATGAGAACGCCGCGGACGGGTTTGTGACCGGCGCAGGCGGACTGCTCATACAAACGATGCCGAACTGCCCCGACGAAGCGATCGAACGCGTGATGAAGATCGCGGACCGGATCCCGGCGATCGGAACACGGATCGCGGAGGGAGAAGGGTTAAAGTCGATCCTTTCCGACCTGTTTTCGGATCTCGAAGCGGAGTTTACGAACGAACTGACGCCCGCGTTTTCCTGCGACTGTTCGCGGGAACGTCTCGAACGCGCGCTGATCTCGATCGGGAAGAAGGAGCTTTCCGAACTGATCGAACAGGATGGGAAGGCGGAACTGACCTGTCAGTTCTGCGGAAAAGTCTACCGTTTCGACCGCAGCGCGCTCGAAGCGCTCTTGGCAGAAGCGACCGACGACGGAGGAACGCATGAAGCATGAACGCGAAACGGGCGTCATCGTCCCGTTTCAGCAGAACGCCGAATTCTATTATCAGCGCGGCAACAGATACCTGGCGGAACCCGAGGATTTAGCGAAGGCCGAACAGTATCTGCGCAAAGCATACCTTCTGGAGCCGGATCGGGAGGAGTACATCCTCGCGTTTGCGGAAACGCTGCACCGTATGCACCGGTTCGAGGAGAGCTTGTCCGTTCTGCTCGGCTCGCTGAACGGTGAAAACCAGAACAACGCCGAGATGATCTTCGGCATCGCGTCCGTCTTTGTCGGGCTGGAAGAATTCCATGCGGCGTCGCAATGCCTGCACATCTGTCTCGAACGGGAACCGAACGGTCCGTATTCCGACCGCGCGCTGGATATGCTGGAGCTCATCGAGGACGAGCCGGAGCTTGAGGCGCAGATCGGGCTTACCGGCAGCGAGGACATCGCGCTTCTGGACGCGATCCACCGCGCAAAGGCGATGTATATCTCGAACAACAACGATTCGGGGATGAATCTGCTTCTGTCGCTTTCTGACAAGCACCCGGACAGCGAAATGCTCGACATGGAGATCGCGATGATGCAGTTCTCTCTGCGCGCGTACGACGAAGCGAAGAAACGGTTGTTCAATCTCTTTAAGCGCAACAGCAAAAGCGTCCGCGGGAACGCGCTGATGACGCTGATCTATCATGTGCAGAACCAGGATCGCGAGGCGAAGGAGCAGAGCAAAAAAATCCTGATCGACGCCGACTGTTCGCCGGAGGAGCTCGGATACGCCGCGCCGATCCTCATGGAGATCGGAGAATACGAACGCGCCGAGACCGCGCTCGAGCTGCTGCGCGACGCGCTGCCGTTCGATACGGAGATGCTGCACCAGCTTGCATTCTGTTACTATGTGCAGGGCAGGAAGCGCGAGGCGGAACAGATCTACGACGATCTCGTTTTGCGCAACGAAGAGGATTCCGTTGCTGCGTACTACAAAAAACACATCCGCGAGGATTCCGAATCCGATTTCAAGCGAAGCTGGTCGATCAATTACGACGTGCCGATCCGGGAAGCCGTCGTGCGTCAGCGCCGCATCCGCGACGTCGCCACGGCTGGCACGGACGCGATCAGACAGACGTGGGCGAACGATAAGGAATTCCGCGCGATCCTGAAATGGGCGCTTGTCAGTCCGCTTTCGCCGTCTTTGCGAGGGGCGGCAAAGATGCTGTCCGTTCTCTGCAGCCGCGAAGCGGAGCATGCGCTGCGTTCGTTTCTGATCCGGTTCGATCAATCCGACGAGGACAAACAGTTCGTGTTCGGCGTTCTGCTCGGAATGGAGGCGAAGCCGCCGTTTTCGCTGTATTATCAGGGCGAATGGCAGTACGGCGTCGTTCGTCCGCTCGCCGTGCCGCAGCGGCTTCCGGTGAGCTACGAATCGATCCTCAGCATGATCACGGAGTTCGCGCAGATGCTGCACGAAGACCTCCGGTACAGGAACGTCAATGTCCCTGAACAGCTTCCGAATGTTTCGATGCGCATCTTTTTCTTCTATCTTGCGTGCTTCGGCGGCGGAAAGCTCCCGCACATCACGCATCTGCAGGAAGACGCGATGGCGGCCGCGTTCGTGCTGATGGGACTCGGCGCGCTGAACGATACGTCGATCAAGCCGGACGCGCTGATGGACGTGTTCGGCGTGTCTCCGAGACGGCTCGAAAACGCGCTGAAACGCATTCTTTCAACCATGCAGAGAACAAAGGAGAGCTGAGATGGAGTTTATCGCAACCGCAAAGATCGGTCTCGAATCGACCGTCGCGTTCCAACTGCACAAGCTCGGCATTCTCGATACGGAAACGCTCGACGCGCGCGTGAAATTCCGCGGCGGCTATCCCGAAATGGCAAAAGCGCTTCTGTGGCTTCGTACTGCGGAACGGCTCCTTCTGACCGTCGGCACGTTCCGCGCGGAAACGTTCGATTCGCTGTTCGAGCAGACAAAGGCGCTGCCGTGGAACCGGTATCTTTCGCCGACGACGCGCATCCATGTGAACGGCAAGAGCGCAAAAAGCGCGCTGTTCTCCGTTTCCGACTGTCAGAGCATCGTCAAAAAAGCGATCGTGGAATCGCTGAAGGCGGCTTATCGTGTGAACAGCGTTCCCGAGACCGCGGAGGAGGTCATCGTCGAGGTCGGTATCCTGAAAAACGAGGTCACGCTTGCGCTCGACTGCTGCGGCGCCGGACTGTCGCGCCGCGGATACCGCACCTACAACGTCGCCGCGCCTCTTTCCGAAACGCTCGGCGCGGGACTGATCCTGCTTTCTCGGTTCTTTCCCGATACGCCTTTGATCGATCCGATGTGCGGTTCCGGCACGATCCCGATCGAGGCGGCGATGATCGCGAACAATGTCGCGCCGTCGCTCGAACGGAACTTCGCGGCGGAAGCGTGGCGGTTTCTCGATCCGAAGGTGTTTTCGCTTGCCAGAGAGGAAGCGCAGGACTTGAGAAGGAACGACCGGCTTTGCATTCAGGGATGCGACATCGATCCGCACTGCATTGATCTCTGCAAGAAGCACGCCAAAAAAGCGGGCGTGATGCTCGACTGGCGGGTTCGTCCGGTGAAGGAGCTTTCAACCGAATGGCGCAGCGGCGTCCTGATCTGCAATCCGCCTTACGGAGAACGGCTTTCCGACGCAAGCTCCGTCAAGGCGCTGTACCGCGATATGCGCCGCGTGTTTGAGCGCATTCCCGACTGGCAGATCAATATCATTACGTCGAACCGCGATTTTGAATCGGTTTACGGGAAACCGGCGGACCGGAGACGGAAGCTGTCCAACGGCGGCATGGTCTGCACGATGTATCAGTACAACCCCGAACGCAAATGATCCGAAGACGCCGGATGCGGCGTCTTTTTTGTATGCCCGCCTCATATGCTGATCGGGGAGGGTAAAATCATGCGCAGAGTTTTTTGTATTCTCATCACCGTCTTTCTTTTGCTTTCCGTCCTGCCTGCCGCTTCCGCGGAGACGGAACAGGTATCCTACTGCATCATGCCGAAAAACAGCGACCTCGTGATCGCGGAACAGAACGCAGACGAGTGGCGGAACATCGCGGGCGTCACCAAGCTGCCCGCCGTGCTCACGCTGTGTCTGGCGTTTGATCAGGGACTTATCGATGAAAACGCCGAGGTGAAGGTCAGCGGCAGCGCCGCGTCGATCGACGGACCGTCGGCTTATCTCAAAAAAGGCGAAACGATCGGTGCGAAGCAGTTGATACAGGCGGCGGTCATGATCTCGGCGGGCGACGCGATCCTTGCGCTTGCGGAGCATGCGTTCGGTTCCGAGGAAGTGTTTCTGAACAACATCGAGCTGACGATGAAATCCGCAGGCGTAAATAAGCAGCTTCCCGGCTGCCTCGGCACGTTTATGACGTTCTCATGCAAGGAACTGATCGCGCTCGGCGCGGCGGCGCTTGACAGTCCGACGTTTCTGAAGTACAGCGCGGAGAAATACGCGGTTCTGGAACACGCGGACGGACGCAAAACGGAGCTTGCAAGCGCAAATAAGCTGCTGTCTTCGCTGCCGGGCTGCATCGGGCTGTTCACGGGCAGTTCCAAGACGGACGGCTACTGCGGGATCTTCGCCTGCAGACGCGGCGAAACGACCTATCTGTGCGCTGTGATCGGCGCGGCGAACAGCAAAACCCGGTTCGAGACCGCGGCAAAGCTGTTCGAGGAGGCGTTTGCGAACTATAAGTATTACACGATCTGCGATCCCGGCGAGCCGGTGATCGAAGCGTATCCGGTGGAGGCCGGCGACGTCGAATCGGTCGATCTGTACGCACGCGAATCCTGCGCGCTCATCCTCAGAAAGAGCGGCGGAGAGCCGCAGAAGCGGACCGACCTTCCGGAGATGCTCACCGCGCCGCTCGATCCGGAGCACGCGGTCGGGAGCATTTCGTTCTGCGGCGCCGACGGAACGGTCCTTCTTGAAGCCGCGCTCTATCCCGGAACGGCGGTGAGGTCGAACAGCATTTCGGCGGTGCTGAAACGCGTGTTCGAACGGTTTCTGAACGGATAAAGAAGCGGGGGGAATTGCTCTTGCAAACCCCCGCGTTTTCGTTTATAATAAATCCATGATTCTGCTCAATCTCGATATGCTCCTTCACGAGCCGATGGAATTTCTGAAACTGCTTGCCTGCATGCTTCCCGTCATGCTCATCAGCTTAACGCTGCATGAATGGGGGCATGCGTTCGCCGCGTATCAATGCGGCGACAACACGGCAAGAAACTTCGGACGTCTGACGCTGAATCCCTTGAAGCATATCGATCCGATCGGTTTCGTCATGATCCTTCTCGTCGGATTCGGCTGGGCAAAGCCGGTTCCCGTCAATCCGAGAAACTACCGGAACTACAAGCGCGGAGAAGCGATCGTATCGCTTGCGGGCGTCACGATGAACCTGCTGCTTGCGATCGTGTTTTCCGTTGCGTTTGTGATATTTTACCGGCTGTATCTGCTCATGATCCTGGGCGGAAAAACGTATTCGTGGCTTGAGAACGGCCTGCTGCTGCAGATCCTGATATACGGCATTTGCCTGAATCTTGCGCTGTGCTTTTTCAACCTGCTGCCGTTATATCCGCTGGACGGATATCATGTCTTCGAGCTGATCTTCGCAAAACGTCTGCCGATGAAGGTGTTTCTGTTCCTCAGAAGATACGGTCAGTTCATCCTGATCGGACTTCTTCTGGTGTTCCGGCTGACCGGATTTCATCCGATCACATTGCTCTCGGGCTGGGTGTTGGATCAGCTCCAGCATCTTGCGTACATCCTTTTGTAAACGTCATGGAAGAGTACCGCGTATCGCTTTCACAATTTGAGGGACCGCTCGACCTGCTGCTGCATCTGATCGAGAAAGCCGAGGTCAATATCGAGGACATTTTCGTGTCCGAGATCACGTCGCAGTACCTTGCGTACATGGACGACCTTTCCGATCTCGACATGGACCGCGCAAGCTCGTTTCTGACGGTGGCGGCGCAGCTCCTTTTGATCAAATCGAGATCGCTTCTGCCGCGGCCGCCTGCGGAGGACGAGGAGGAAGAGGATCCGAAGGAAGCGCTGCTTCGGCAGCTTCGCGAGTACAAGGCGTTCAGGCAGGCGAGCGAAGCGCTTTCGGAACGGCTTGAAGAGGCGAGAAAATCGTTCACGCGGCTTCCGGAAGACGTGATCCTGCCGCCGCAGAAGTTTGAGCTTACGAATGCGACGCTCGATCAGCTCTATCATTCGTTTCTCGATATTCTGAACCGCGAGGACGAAACGGAGGAGAAGAAGGACCGCACGCAGAACGTGCGTCCCGACACGTTCACGGTGCGCGACCGCGTCGTGGTGCTCCGGAAGCGGCTGAAAGAAGGACGCGTGCGGTTTACGGACCTGTTCACCGACACGAGCACGCGCATGGAACGCATCGTGACGTTCATGGCGCTGCTCGAAATGCTGGCGCGCGGGGAAGTGCACATCACGCAGGGTGCGACGTTTGCGCCGATTTATATTCGCGCAAAAGCGCTGTCGGAGAACGACGGCGAAACGGTTTATATGGACGAGGTAGAGGATTGATGGATCGAAAACAGGCGGCAATCGTAGAATGTATGCTGTTCGTGGCGGGCGAACCGGTGCTGATTACCGAGATCGCGCGCGTGCTCGAACAGGACGAAGCGTCGGTAAAAACGCTGCTCTTTGAGATGGAAACGACGTACCGCGACGAGGGCAGGGGCATCTGCCTTCTGGCGACCGACGACACGGCGCAGCTCGTTTCCAACCGCGCGTATATTCAGTATGTCGAGGCGCTTTTGCAGCCGGAACAGACAAGGAACGTTTCGCAGTCGATCCTTGAAACGCTCGCCGTCATTGCCTATAAACAGCCGGTCACGCGTGCGGAGATCGAATCCGTCCGCGGCGTCCGCTGCGAGTACGCGATCGGACAGCTCATAAAGCTCGGCCTGATCGCCGCCGTCGGCAGGAAGGACGTCATCGGCAAGCCGATGCTGTACGCCACGACCGACACATTTCTTCATAAGTTCGGCTTACATAATCTTTCGGAGCTTCCGTCGCTGCCGCTTTCGGAGCCGGAAACCATGGAAACAGTTTAAATCGGGGGTACAAAAATGATCAGCAAACGCACGGATTATCTTTCCTGGGACGAATATTTTATGGGACTTTCACTGCTGTCGTCGTACCGCAGCAAGGACCCGAACACGCAGGTCGGTGCGTGCATCGTCAACGAGAACAATAAGATCATGTCGGTCGGATATAACGGCTTTCCGATCGGCTGCAGCGACGACGAATTTCCGTGGGACCGCGAGGGCGAGCCGTACGATACGAAGTATCCGTACGTCTGTCACGCCGAGCTGAACGCGATCCTGAACAACGACGGCGCATCCTTGCAGGGCTGCCGCATCTATGTCGCGCTGTTCCCGTGCAACGAGTGCGCGAAGGCGATCATCCAATGCGGCATCAAAGAAGTCGTGTTTCTGTCCGACAAGTACAACAACACGCCGATGAACCGCGCCAGCAAGCGCCTGTTCAACGCTGCGGGCGTGCGGTTGAGAAAGCTCGTGCCGAAGCGCGATTCGATCCTGATCGACTTCGACGAGAGCAAGGTATAATCGAATGTGAACGAAAAACGCTCCGAACGGGAGCGCTTTTTACAATCAAAAATGCACGTTCGGCAGATCCGGCGGATCGGTGACCGGCGTCCAGTCGATCCAGGAAAGATCCAACGCTTTTGATAATTCGTCGGCGGTATCAAACGGACCGATCACGCTGTCATCCGTCGTATCGAGCGCATAATAGCAAAGGATACGCGCTTCCTTTTCATGATCGGTCATAAAATCGTCTGCGGTCTGAATCCCTTCAAGCAGGATATAGGGTTCCCGAATACTGAATCCGGTCACGAAAAACCGCGGTATCATTGTACGCCACCCGCCTTCGCCGGCTTTCTTTGAAATCTCTATGCAATGCGAATTGACGCGTACAAGATCATACTCCCCATAGAGATTCACGTCCCAATCACCGCGAATACCGCCGATCATGTTCTCCGGGAAAAAGGAACATGCGCACAGTACAGCTATCAAGAGACAGCACGATATGAGCATTCGTATCTTATATTGCTTCATCCGATTACCTCTCTCTGAAAGTCGTAAAGAAGTATGTGCAGCTTCCGATTCGTTCAACGCTCCAGAAGCCATTCATATTGATGAAAGCATCTTTACTGAAAATGATCCCTGTTTCATCATCGATCGCAGCTGTTTGCACATAGATCAGATCGCCGTTCTCATATCGAATATCATAGAATTGACCGATCAATGCTTTCGGCAGGGAAAGACTTGCAACGATCTCTGAACTGCTGTTTACAAGATTGATTTCTTTGACTTTGTTTGCTTCTTTCCCGATCGTTAATTTGCTGAATTCAGAAGACAGTATTTCGTTTGAAAACTGAACGATTTCATATTCGAGATCATCCGAGATCCTTGAGAAATCACACTCGATCAGAATACCTGAAAAAAGAAATATCAACAGTAAAGAAAGGATGAATCTTTTCACTGCTCAGGTTCTCCGAAAAAAACGTTCAAGCGCGTTCAGCGCGCGGCGGCTTGCAAGCGTATGATAACGCGGTTCAAGTTCTTTGAGGTTCCTGTAACGTTCTTCAAGGATCTCATACAGTTCCTTGACGTCGCTTTCCGAGAGCTTTCCGGATTCAAAAAGCCGGATCGCGTCGGGTACGCCCGCGTCGTCAAGCTCAAACATAAGGTAGTAAAGATCGATTTTGTTGGGTTTGACCTGCTGTTCTGCGCGCGCGATATAGGCGTCGACGTTGTATTTTGCGATCCGCCCGCGAACGTTCAGAAACGGCGCGATCAGCAGAAGCGCGGCGACGACGGTCAGAAGAACGGGGAAGACTCTGACGCGTCTGATCCATTGCGCAAGGATCGAAAGCAGGAACCCGATCGCGATCACGATCATCACGACCGAGGTGAACAGACGAAGGACCGTAAGATCGTAACTCCTGATATACAGGATCATCTT
This sequence comes from Clostridia bacterium, assembly GCA_017438865.1. Classification (GTDB taxonomy): domain Bacteria; phylum Bacillota; class Clostridia; order Christensenellales; family CAG-138; genus UBA3792. Next base: position 136,088 of record JAFRUN010000063.1, on the reverse strand, counting down.
GGACAGCGCCGTCACGATCAGCACAAGCGTCGCAAGCGCGAGAAGCGTGTTCGCGATCTTCCGGAGCACCGTCAGCGTATCCTTCGCAAATACTTGATATGCGGCTGAGAACGCGGCGTTGATAAACGCGACCACACAGAGTTCAAAGAAGCCGGACCGCGCGTATTCCGCGTATGTGTAGGAGACGGGGAGCACGCCGGAGAACGCGCTCATATAGACGTCCCATTGCGTGAAGAAGAACAGCCCGTAGATGACGAGCAGCGTGACGGTCGGGATCAGGAACACGACCGGCGGCACGCGCCTGATCTTTTCGCGCAGCGTTTCGGCGGTCTCTTTCGTCGACATATTCGGAAGCCGTTTGTTCTCGGACGAGCGGAACGCGCCGTAGATCAGCGCGCCGACCGGAACGGTCAGAAGAACGCGCAGAATGATGATCGGCAGATCGTCCCATTCGATCTCGATGCGGAACAGATCGCGGAATTTCGGATCGTAGGAAAGGATCAGTATGACCGCAGCGCCGAGAACGACCGCCGCGCCGACGCCGATGACGACGGACAGGATCTTTTTGACCGTTTCTTTGGAACGGGTTTTGCGTCTGTGAAAGATGAGCGTGAAGATCGAAGCGAAAGAGATAAACGGATAGACAAACACCGCCTTGATCGCATCGAGGAAGAACGCAAAGCCGGAAAACGAGCGCGAATGGTTATCGAACAGCGCAAGCACGAACAGACCGTACGACAGGATCAGGACAAAGAAGTAGATGACCTGTGTGTCGTAAAAAGCGCCGTTGAGATACGCGCACAAGCCGGAAACGACGCCGAGCAGCAGCGACAGGATCGCAAGCAGGTTCGGCTTCGCGCCCAGAAGCAGGGCGCAGACGAGCGTGACGGCAAACAAAAGCACGTCGCTGATCATCAGGATCAGGCAGCTGATCTGCGCGTCTGAGGAAACCAGTCCGTATAAATGCAGGTAAACAATCGCGAGCAGAAGGATCGCAAGGCAGTAATGCGCCGCGCGCGATTTCGTGGCCCTTTGCTCCGGCAGTATGATCATTTCTTGTTCCATCATGCACCTCATTTGGGATCATTCTCGAAGGTCAGAATATCGCTTACCTCGCAGTTCAGCGCCTTGCAGATCGCGTCGAGCGTGGAGAAGCGGATCGCCTTCGCCTTGTTGTTTTTCAGGATCGAAAGGTTCGCCAGCGTGATGCCGACCTTATCGGAAAGCGTGTTCAGCGACATTTTGCGCTTTGCCATCATAACGTCAAGATTTACGGTAATCATGGGGCACCTCAGATCGTTGCGTCGTTTTCTTCCTTGATCTCGTTCGCCTTGCGGATGACCTGTGCGACCACACGCAGGACCACGCCCATAAACAGCGCAACAAACGAGATGAAAAGCGCCTCCCGGATAAAGAGGAAGAACAGAGGGATCGCAAGGAATCCCGCAAAGATTGCCGCCCACGAGATATTCAGCAGCAGACGGACGCTCTTTTCGTTGAAGAAGCGGTTTTTACGGATGCCGATCAGCAGGCGAACGAGGCAGGCGTCGGCAACGAGCACAAGCGTGAAGATCAAATAGGTCAGCAGATAGATGACGAACGCAAACCGCTCCGCGCCTGGGACCGTTGCAAGAAAACGGACCCCGACGATCGGGAAAGCAACGCACATCCCGAGCACGGCGAGAAAGCCGACGACGCAGAATGCGTAGGAAAGAAACAGGGAAAAGCGTTTCATACGAACCTCCTTTTCCCATATTGTACCACAGAATATTCGATTGTCAATATTAATTTATCGTTTATCAATATTTTCGTATCGTTTTTCGGAATCAGTCGCGCAGGGTGGTCTGATAAAACGTCGCATACAGCCCGTTCTGCACGATCAGTTCGTCGTGCGAACCGCGCTCGCGAATACCGCTTTTGTCGATCACAATGATCTCGTCGGCGTTGCGCACGGTGGAAAGGCGGTGCGCGATGATCAGCGTAGTGCGCCCCTCGGCAAGTTCGTCGAAGCTCTTCTGGATATCGTATTCCGTGACGGTATCGAGCGCGGAGGTTGCCTCGTCGAGGATCAGGATCGGCGGGTTCTTCAGGAACAGCCGCGCAACGGAGATGCGTTGCTTCTGTCCGCCGGAGAGCTTCACGCCGCGCTCGCCGACCTCGGTCTGATACTGATCCGGGAAGCGCATGATCTCGTCGTGGATGTGCGCGCGGATCGCCGCCTGCACGACCTCTTCGTCGGTTGCGTCCAGGCGTCCGTAGCGGATGTTTTCAAGGATGGAGCCCGCGAACAGAAACACGTCCTGCTGCACGATGCCGATATTGCGCCGCAGCGATTCCTGCGTGACGTCGCGGATATCGACGCCGTCGACCAGGATCGCGCCTTCTTTGACGTCATAGAAACGCATCAACAGATGGCACATCGTCGTTTTGCCGCCGCCGGAAGGGCCGACGAGCGCGAGCTTTTTTCCGGGTTCGATCGTGAGGTTGACGTGATCGAGGACCTGCCGTCCGCCGTCGTAGTGAAAACCGACGTCCCGGAACTCGATCTTGCCCTTTACGCTCCGGACCTCGATCGCGTTTTCGCGGTCGACGATGTCGCTTTTCGTGTCCAGGATCTCCAGAAACCTCGTGAAGCCCGCCATGCCCATCATATACTGCTCAAAGAAGCTCGCAAAGCGCTTCAGAGGCGATGTAAACGCCGATACATAGAGCATGAAGGTAATGAATGTCAGGGAGCTGAAACCGGCTTTTTTGATGATCAGAACGCCTCCTGTGAGGAGCACGACAATATTGAACAGCGCGATGAAGAATTCCGTGCCGCTGTTAAAGATCGCCATCGTCCGGTAGAAACGGTTCTTGGCATGCAGGAACGCGTTGTTGCCTTCTTCAAACTTTTCGATCTCGTAGTCCTCGTTCGCAAACGCCTTTGCAACGCGCGCGCCGGAGATGGAGGACTCGATGCCGGCGTTGATGTTCGCAACCTGCTCCTTGACCGCCTTGCTCGTCGATTTCATCGAAAACCGCGCTTTCATCACGAAGAAGATGCAGAACGGCATAATGAACAGCATGGCGAGCGCGATGCGCCATTCGATGAAAAACATGGCGACGAACGCGCCGAGCACGGTGAGCGAAGAGATCAGAAGGTCCTCGGGACCGTGGTGCGCAAGCTCGGAGATCTCAAACAGGTCGGTCGTCGCGCGGGAAAGGAGTTTTCCGGTGCGGATCCTGTCATAGAAGCTGAACGGAAGCGTCTGGATGTGTGAAAAGATGTCGCGGCGCATATCCGCCTCCACGCGCACGCCGAACAGGTGTCCCCAGTAATTGACGATATAGAGCATGATCGCCCGGACGATATAGGCGGCGAAGATCGCCGCGATCAGGATCGCGAACAGTACGATCAGATTGTGTGCGCCTGTCTGCTCGATCTCGGGGAACAGCTTTTTCAGCAGGAAATTCGTCAGCAGCGGAAAAGTGACGTCGACCGCCGCGACCAGCGTCGCGCAGCCGATGTCCAGAAGAAACAGTCCGATATGCGGCTTGTAGTACCGCGCAAAGCGTTTGATCTTGTTCATAGCTCTATCTTACATGATTCGCCTGTCTTTGTCCATATCAGAAAAAAAGAATATGACGAATTGCGCGCGCATAAGGTAAACCAAACGGAGATCGGGAGGTTTCTATGGACAGATCGGTTCTTTATCGGGATATGATGGAACGCACGCAGGGCGATATCTATTTCGGCGTGATCGGACCGGTGCGCACCGGTAAATCGACGTTTATCAAACGGTTCGCGGAACTGCTGATGGTTCCGAACATCGAAAACGAGTTTCAGCGGCAGCGATTGATCGACGAGCTTCCGCAGAGCGGGAACGGCAAAACGATCATGACGACACAGCCGACGTTCATTCCCAACGAGGCGGCGGAGGTACGGCTCGACGAGACCGCGACCGCGCGGATGCGTCTGGTCGACTGCGTCGGCTTCATGGTCCCCGGCGCGATCGGCTCGGAGGAAAACGGCGCGCCGCGCATGGTCACGACGCCCTGGTTCGATGAGGACATTCCCTTTGAGCAGGCGGCGGAGATCGGCACGCGAAAGGTGATCGCCGATCACGCGACCGTCGGCGTCGTCGTGTTCACGGACGGCACGATCACGGACATCGCCCGGGAAAGTTATCTGGACGCCGAGCAGAAATGCATGGAGGCGGTCAAAGAGACCGGAAAACCGTATGTGATCCTTTTGAATACCGTGGATCCGAACGGCGATCCCGCCGTGCACGCTGCGGACGAGATCGAGGAGCGGTACGGCGTTCGTCCGATGATCGTCGACCTGATGCATCTGTCCGAACGGATCCTGACGAATCTGCTTTCCGAGATCCTGTACGCGTTCCCGCTGAAGATGATCGAGCTGAACGGTCCGTCATTTTTGCGCGCGCTGCCGTCGGATCATCCGGTCCTGATGCAGATGATCGAGACGCTCGCGTCCGGCGTCAAAGACGTTCGGTGCGTGCGTGATGTGCAGAAAATTACCGACGCGTTTTCCGCGCTCGAGCTCTTCCAGTCGGCGGAAATACAGAGAACCGATCTGGGCACCGGAAGAGCGTGCATCGGTCTGCATCCGAAGGAGGGCGTGTTCTATGCGATCCTCAGCGACGCCTGCGGCATGGAGATCCGAAACGACTACGAGCTGATGTCCGCCGTCAACGGCTTTGTCACGGCAAAAAAAGCGTACGACCGGCTGTCCGCGGCGCTGAACCGGGCGATGTCGACCGGCTACGGGATCGTGGAGCCCGATCCGGAGAAGATCGAGATCTCCGAACCGGAGCTGTTCAGAAACGGATCGAAATACGGCGTTCGTCTGCACGCGAAGGCGAGCGGTCTGCATCTCATTCGCGTGGACATCGAAAACGACATCGAGCCGCTGATCGGCACCGAGCAGCAGAGCAGAGACCTGATCGAATATCTCGGGGAGAACGGCGAAGGCGAGGATTACCTGAAGACGAATCTGTTCGGCAAATCGCTGTACGAGCTGATCTCCGAGGGCATGCAGGGCAAGGGATCGAACATGAACGAACAGGTGCAGCTGAAGCTCCACGGCGCGCTGCAGAAGATCGCGAACGACGGCTGCAGCGGAATGATCTGCATTATGCTCTGAAGGATGCGCAAACTATACTCGGTCGATCGACCGAGTTTTTTTGTCCGGGAGGATGCAATGCGAACCGATCTTGCCGTGGAATCCAAACTGCATGCGGATCATATCAACGGAATACACGAGGAAACGGAGGAGAAGGACGGGATCTTTGTTTCACGCATCGACGTGCTCGACCGGGACGCTGCGGAGCGGCTCGACAAGCCGGTCGGCCGGTATGTGACCGTTTCCGCGCCGGCGGAGGCGTACATGGACCGTGACAGAAGATGCGCGATCGCCGCCGTGCTGGCGGATGAGCTTCGCGCCATGTCGCCCGATCTCAAAAGCGCAATGGTCGTCGGGCTCGGCAACCGGTATGTGACCGCCGACGCGCTCGGCACAAAGACCGCGGAGTATGTGCTTGTCACGCGGCATATCCATATGCATATGCAGGACGTTCTTCCCGCAGACACGCCGGTCACGTCCGCGTTCTGCGCAAACGTGCTCGGCATGACCGGCATGGAAACGGCGGAGGTCGTTTCGGCGCTGACCGGACGCATCCGGCCGGACGTCGTGATCCTGATCGACTCGCTCGCCGCCTCGAGCACAGAGCACATCGGCTGCGTGATCCAGTGCAACGACAGCGGGATCGCACCGGGCGCGGGCGTCGGCAACTTCCGCACCATGCTGACACGTTCGCTTCTGAAGGTTCCCGTCATTGCGATCGGCGTACCGACGGTCGTCAGCGCGGAAACGATCGTTCGTGAAAACGGCGGGGAACCGAACGGCGGCAGAAAGCGGAATGATCTGATCGTCGCGCCGAAGGATATCGACGCCGTGATCCGCGACCTTTCGCGCGTGCTTTCCGACGCGATCAATCTGATGCTGTTCGGAGACGCGTATCCGGAGCTTGAAAAATTACTGAGATAAATACCTGTACCGCCGCATACGCTGTAGCGGAGGTGCAGCATGAAAAGAAAAAGAAATTACCGTTTACACGCAGAGAAGGAACCCGGCGCGGCTGCATGGATCGTGCTGTTTCTCGCATGGCTCTGCGTTCTGCCGGTCGCGGCGTTCGTTTTCCGTCCCGTCGAAGCGGTCGCAGCGGAAACCGAACCCGTCTTTCATCAAATCGACGAACAGCCCGAGCCGTATGTACCCGTGCTTACCTGTTCTTTCCGGAATCTTCCTCCGATCCGGTCTTTGCGGCGGGACAAGCCGACCGTCCTTATCTATCACACGCATACGACGGAGGCGTATACGCAGACGGAGACAGATACCTACAAGGAAGCCGGCGCGTGGCGGACGAAAGACAACACGCAGAACATTGTCGCCGTCGGCGAGGTTTTGAAAGAGATCCTGGAGATCGAGTACGGATTCCAGGTCATCCACGACACGACCGATCACGAACCGCCGAAGCTGTCGACAGCTTATGAGCGCAGTCTTGCAACGATGGAGAAATATCACCGCGAGTATCCGTCGATCGTTCTGTTCATCGATCTGCACCGCGACGCATACACGACCGATTCCGCACCGTGCGATTTCCTGACGATCAACGGTACGGAAACGGCAAAACTGATGCTGGTCGTCGGCAAAGGCGAGAAGTACAACGACAAGCCGTATTACGCCTCCAACGTCGCTTTTGCGCAGCGCATCACCGATCATCTGAATTCCATCGATCCGAAGCTGTGCCGTCCCGTGCGCATCAAAACAGGGCGCTATAATCAGCATGTTGCGCCGGACTGTATCCTTGTGGAGGTCGGTCACAATGCAAACACGCTCGCGCAGGCGAAAGCGGCGATGCCGTATCTCGCGGAAAGCATTGTCTATGCATTTCTGCCCGGGACCGTCGAACAGACAGACTGGGCGGCGAATTGACAAGAAACGTATCAAATGATATACTATCATCAAATGATCGAAAGGAGCGTTCCGCATGGGTAAACGCAGGATCGCCGTCGTCGGCGCGACCGGAATGGTCGGAAGAATGTTTCTGACGGTTCTCGAGGAGCACGGGATCGACGCCGAATATGAACTGTTTGCCTCGGCAAACAGCGCCGGGAAAAAGCTGACCTTTTTCGGGAAGGAGCACACCGTTTCGGAGCTCAAAGAAGACAGCTTTGCCGGCAAAGGGTTTTCATACGCGCTGTTCTCCGCAGGCGGTTCGATCAGCGCAAAGTACGCGCCGCTTGCCGCCGCAGCCGGCGCGATCGTGATCGACAATTCCAGCCAGTGGCGCATGGATCCGGACGTTCCGCTCGTTGTGCCGGAGGTCAATCCGGAAGCGCTCGCGTCCGTTCCGAAGGGAATCGTCGCCAACCCGAACTGCTCCACGATCCAGGCGGTCGTGCCGCTGAAGGTGCTCGACGATGCGTTTCATATCCGCCGCGTCGTGTATTCCACCTATCAGGCGGTTTCCGGCGCCGGGCAGAAGGGCTATCAGGACCTTGAAGACGGGTTATGCGGCGCGCTGCCAAAGAAGTTTCCGCATCCGATCGCCGGAAACTGCATCCCGCACATCGACGTTTTTCTTGAAAACGGCAATACCAAGGAAGAACGGAAAATGATCGATGAAACGCGCAAGATCCTGAGCCGTCCGGACCTTCGCGTTTCCGCGACCTGCGTGCGCGTGCCGGTCTATCACGGACACAGCGAAAGCATCAACGTTGAGTTCGAGCGTCCGTTCGAGCTTTCAGAGGTCTTCCGTCTGCTGAACGAAAAAGAGGGGATCGTCGTCCGGGACGATCCGAAGAACAACGTTTATCCGATGCCGATCGAGGCGGCGGGGACCGATCCCGTTTATGTCGGCAGGATCCGCAGGGACGGATCCGTCGAGAACGGATTGAATTTCTGGTGCGTCGCGGACAACATCCGCAAAGGAGCCGCTTTGAACGCGGTTCAGATCATGGAGCTATTGATAAAGGGGGAAAAACAATGAGCATTTTCACAGGATCCGCCGTTGCTTTGATCACGCCGTTTCATGACGGTTCCGTCGATTTTACCGCGATGACGCGGCTCATCGAGCTGCAGATCGCTTCCGGCACGGACGCCATCGTCGCGCTCGGTACGACCGGCGAAGCCGCCACACTGATGGAGGACGAGCGCGAAGAGGTCATCCGCTTCGTTGTGGAACGCGTCGCCAACCGTATCCCGGTCATCGTCGGTACGGGCAGCAACAACACGGAGGACGCCATCCAGAAGAGCCGCTTTGCCGAGGCGGTCGGCGCGGACGGACTTTTGATCGTGACGCCGTTCTACAACAAGACCTCGCAGGAGGGGCTTCTGGCGCATTACAGTTCGATCGCCGAACAGGTGCGTCTGCCGATCATCATCTATAACGTTCCGTCCAGAACGGGACTGAATATCAAGCCGGAGACCGTTGCGAAGCTGGTCCGTTCCTGCGAAAACATCGTCGGCATCAAGGAAGCGAGCGGCGATATCAGCCAGATCACGCGGCTTGCCGCGATCTGCCCCGAATGCGACATCTATTCCGGCAACGACGATCAGGTCGTTCCGATCATGTCGATCGGCGGCAAGGGCGTTATTTCGACCATTGCGAACATCCATCCGGAAGCAATGCACATGATGTGCAAGGCGTATTCCGACGGCGACGTCGAGGAAGCGAAGCGCCTGCAGCTTGCGCTTCTGCCGCTGCAGCAGGCGGCGTTCTGCGAGGTCAATCCGATCCCGATCAAAACCATGATGGGACTTTTGAAGCTCTGCGATCCGGAAGTCCGCCTGCCGCTCGTCAAGCCGTCGATCGAGCATTACGAGCTGATGGAAAACACGCTGCGCGAATACGGAATGCTGTGAGGGTAAGCCATTGAAACGACTTCTGATCAACGGAATCGGCGGACAGATGGGGCGGGCGCTCGTAAAAACGATCCGCGAATCCGATCACGGATTCGAGATCGTCGGCGGCGTCGATCCGTTCTGCGCGGAGGATCTTCCGTTTCCCGTTTTTGCGTCGGCGGTCGACGTCGACGTCTCGGTCGACGTCGTGATCGACTTTTCCGTGCCGAAAGCGACGGAGGAAATTCTTGCGTTCTGTTTGGAAAAGAAGATCCCCGCCGTGATCTGCACGACCGCGCTTTCCGACGGGCTGATTGCCGAAATCGACGCGGCAAGCAAAGAGATCCCCGTTTTCCGGTCCGGAAACATGTCGCTCGGCGTCAATCTCATGCGCGTGCTTCTGAAGCAGGCAAGACAGACGCTCGGCGACGCGTTCGACATCGAAATCATCGAAACGCATCACAACCGCAAAAAGGATGCGCCGAGCGGCACCGCGCTGATGCTGGCGGAAGCGATCTCCGAAGCGGACCGGACGAAACACGCCTATGTGTTCGGACGCAGCGAGAAGGACCGCCGACGTTCGCCCGGAGAGATCGGGTTCCACAGCGTTCGCGGCGGAACGATCGTCGGACAGCACGAGGTCCGGTTTATCGGGCAGGACGAGGAGCTTTCGGTGCGGCACGAAGCGTACTCGAAGCAGGTGTTTGCAAACGGCGCTTTGAAAGCCGCGCAGTTCCTTCTGACGAAACAGAACGGCCTGTTTTCGATGGACGATCTCGTAAACGAACTTCTGAACTGAACAGAGTCTTTCCGAACGGCGCAAGCCGTTCTTTTTTATTGCACAAAAGAGGTCCCTGTGCTATAATTATTCTGAAGAAATATGCGGAGGGATCCATGAAACCGTTTGTCCATTTGCATGTGCATACGCAGTACAGTCTGCTCGACGGCGCATCGCGCATTCCTGATCTCGTGAAGCGTGCGAAAGCGCTCGGTCAGACCGCGCTTGCGATCACGGATCACGGCGTGATGTACGGCGTCATCGACTTTTATCGCGCGTGCAGGGCGGAGGGGATCAAGCCGATCCTCGGCATGGAGACCTACGTTGCCAAAGGACGCTACGACGCGGCGGACGGCAAGGAGCGCGATTCGGCGCATCTTATTCTGCTTGCAAAGGATCAGACCGGGTATCAGAACCTGATGCTGCTGTCCTCCGAAGCGTTCATTCACGGATTCTATTACAAGCCGCGCATCGACTATGAGCTTCTGCGCGCGCATCACGAAGGACTGATCTGTCTTTCCGCCTGTCTCGCCGGCGATATTCCGCAATCCTTTCTGCGCGGACAGGACGAACGCGCCTATGAGATCGCGCGGATGCTGCACGAAATGTTCGGCGAGGACTTTTATATCGAACTGCAGAATCACGGCATTCCAGAGCAGCAGGAGGTCCTGCCGAAGCTCCGGAAGCTCGCAAAAACGCTCGGTATCAATACCGTCGGTACGAATGACATTCACTACGTCACAAAGGACGACGCGGAGGCGCAGGACGTGCTTCTGTGCATCCAGACGCAGCGGTTCGTCGACGAGACCGACCGTATGCGGATGGAGACTGAGGAATTCTATCTGAAATCCTACGACGAAATGGCGGAAGCGCTGCCGGACGATACGGATGCGCTCGACCGCACAAATGAGATCGCCGAGAAATGCAATGTCGAGATACAGTTCGGCGTTCGTCGTCTCCCGCACTTTACCGCGCCGGACGGAACGGACAACAAAACGTTCCTGCGCAAGCTCTGCGACGAAGGCATGCGGCGCAAGATGCCGAACGCGGGCAAGGAAGCGCGCGACCGGCTGGAATACGAGCTTTCGATCATCGAAAAGATGGGGTTCGTCGACTATTATCTGATCGTCTGGGACTTCATCCATTACGCAAAGACGCACGACATCATGGTCGGGCCAGGCAGAGGCAGCGGCGCGGCGTCGCTTGCCGCGTACTTCCTCGACATCACCGACGTCGATCCGCTGAAGTACAACCTGCTGTTCGAGCGGTTTCTGAACCCCGAGCGCGTCTCCATGCCGGACTTTGACGTCGACTTCTGCTACGAACGCCGTCAGGAGGTCATCGACTACGTCGGCCGGAAATACGGCGAGGGGCATGTGGCGCAGATCATTACGTTCGGCACGATGGCAGCAAAGGCGGTCGTCCGCGACGTTGCGCGCGTGCTGCGCGTTCCGTATGCGGATGCGGACAAGCTGGCGAAGCTGATCCCGAACGTGCTGAAAATCACGCTGTCCGACGCGATCCAGATGAACGCGGAGCTGAAAGCGCTGTACGACTCCGACGAGACGATGCGAAAGGTGCTCGATCTTTCCATGAAGCTCGAAGGGCTTCCGCGGCACAGCTCGACGCACGCCGCGGGCGTTGTGATCTCCGGCGTTCCGCTGAACACGGTCGTTCCGCTGACGAGCAACGAAGGCGCTCTGACCACGCAGTTCCCGATGACCACGCTCGAAGAGCTCGGTCTGCTCAAGATGGATTTCCTGGGGCTCAGAACGCTCACGATCATTCGCGACACGCTGAACTTCATCCGGCAGGAGGGAAAGCCGGTTCCCGATTTCTCGAAAAACGACTTTGACGATCCCGGCGTATGGAACATGATCGCGTCCGGCGATACGGACGCCGTGTTCCAGCTCGAATCCGGCGGTATGCGGCAGTTCATGATGCAGCTCCGTCCGGACTGCTTCGAAGACCTGATCGCAGGCATTTCGCTGTATCGCCCCGGTCCGATGGAGCAGATCCCGCGCTACATTCGGGGCAAGCACGAAGGCAATATCGAATACGCGCATCCGCTGATGGAGCCGATCCTGAAAAACACCTACGGCTGTATGGTCTATCAGGAACAGGTCATGGAGATCGTGCGTTCGCTTGCGGGGTACAGCTACGGACGAAGCGATCTTGTCCGTCGCGCCATGTCGAAAAAGAAACACGATGTGATGGCGAAGGAACGGACCTTCTTCGTGTACGGCACGGACGGCGTCGACGGCGCGATCAAGCGCGGCGTGCCGGAGGACGTCGCGAACCATATCTTTGACGAGATGATGGACTTCGCGTCCTATGCGTTCAATAAGGCGCACGCCGCCTGCTATGCGGTCGTGGCGTACCGCACCGCGTATCTCAAGCACTATTATCCCGCGGAACTGTTCGCCGCCACCATCAACGGCTACCGCCAGAACACCGACAGCGTCGCCGCGTATGTATACAGCGCGCGGCGGCAGGGGATCAAAATCCTTCCGCCGGACGTCAACCGTTCGATGGCGCTGTTCAACGTGGAAAACGATGCGATCCGCTTCGGACTTTCATCGGTGCGCAACGTGTCCGAAAACGTCATGCGCGACGTCGTGCAGGACCGGAAGCTGAACGGGCCGTTCAAGAGCTTCGAGGATTTCGTCAACCGCACGCACGGGCTCAACAAACGAATGCTCGAAGGACTGATCTCCGCCGGATGCTTCGATGAAATGGGATACACGCGCAGCAGTCTGCTGTCGGTTTACGCGCAGGCGCTCGACGCCGCGCAGCGCGCGCAGAAAACGCGCGAAGCCGGTCAGCTTTCGCTGTTCGATCTTGACGGCGGCCGCGAGCTTTCCGCGGAAGCGTCGCTCACGATCCCGGATATGCCGGAAATGAGCCATACGCTGCTGCTTGCGAAGGAGCGCGAAGCGACGGGGCTGTATCTGTCCGGACATCCGCTCGACGCTTACGGCGCGATCCTCGACCGTATGCCGTATTCCGTTCTGCAGCTTTCCGAGGCGGACGGAACCGGCGAGATCAGGGACGACGCGCTCGTCACGGTCGGCGGCATGCTTTCCGCCTGCAAGCAGCGTCCCACCAAGAGCGGCAGCGGGCTGATCGGACTCGGCGTGCTCGAAGGACATTCCGGCACGGTGGAGCTGATGCTGTTTCCGAAAGCGCTGCAGGCGTGCTCCGGTCAGTTTTACGATGAGAACATCGTTGAGATCACGGGGCGCCTGTCGATCCGTGAGGACCGCGCAAACTCGATCCTGGTCGATTCGCTGCGCTCGCTGAAGGACGCGCTGCAGACGCTGTATATCCGTCTTCCGTATCTCGACGCCGAGCAGCAGAAGCGCGTTCGCCGTATAACGCACGCCTATCCGGGCAACACGTCCGTCGTGCTTTACGATACCGCCAAAAAGATCGCCAAAGGCGCGCCGAAAGACTGGTCGGTAAACCCGAGCGAATCGCTGCTTGCGGCGCTGAAATCCGAATTCGGAGAGGAAAACGTGGTGCTGAAATGATCCGGGAGAATCCTTTTCAGAAAAATCAGGAGCTGATCCTTGAGATCACGGGCGTCACGAGCGAAGGGCAGGGCGTCGGCAGAAGCGAGGGCGTCGCGTTCTTCGTCCCGTTCGCGCTGCCCGGCGAGACCGTAAAGGCGCATATCATCAAGATCGAAAAACGCTTCTGCATCGCCAAAGTCGTCGAGATCCTTTCCCGTTCGCCGCATCGTGTCGCGCCGCTTTGCGAAGCGTATGAAAAGTGCGGCGGCTGTGCGCTGATGCACATGGACTATGCGGAACAGCTGAAAACGAAAACGCAGATCGTCCGCGACTGTCTCGAACGTCTCGGCGGATTCACAGGCGTCGAAGTGCAGGACACGATCGGTATGTCCGATCCGTGGCGTTACCGCAACAAGGGCAGCTTTCCGGTCGGCTCTGTCGACGGCGCGGTCGTTTTCGGTTTCTATGCGGAGCGCAGTCACCGGCTGATCCCGCTGTTTGACTGCCCGATCGAGGATGCACGCATCACGGCGATCGCGCGGACCGTCACGGAATGGGCGAAGCGGAATCATGTGCGCGTATATGACGAAACGACCGGCAAAGGGTGCCTTCGCGCCTGTGTCGTGCGCATCGCGTCGACCGGCGAGCGGATGGTTGCCGTCGTCACAAAGGGCGAGCTGCCCGCGGAGGAATCGCTGACGCGGATGATCGACACGGAATCGCTGTATCATAACCGCAACGACAGAAATACCAATGTGCTGTTCGGACCGTCGTTCCGTCTTTTGAAAGGCAGCCCCGCGATCACGGAACGGCAGGGGGATTTGCAGTTCCTTGTCAGTCCGCAGAGCTTTCTGCAGGTGAATCCGACGCAAACGGAAGTCCTTTACGACACCGCGATCCGCCTTCTCGATCCGAAGCCGGACGAATCGGTCGCCGACGTGTACTGCGGGATCGGAACGATCTCGCTTGCGCTTGCGCGGCACGCAAAAAGCGTGATTGGGATCGAATGCGTTCCGGAAGCGATCGAAGACGCAAAGAAAAACGCCGCATTGAACGGAATCGAAAACACATTGTTTTTGTGCGGGCTTGCCGAGGACGTCCTTCCGTCGCTCGTGGAAAAGGGCATGCGTCCCGACGCGATCGTCATCGATCCGCCGCGAAAGGGCTGCGAGGAAGCGGTGCTCAACGCGATCGCCGAAAGCGGCGTTAACCGGCTTGTGTATGTTTCATGCAATCCTGCGACGCTTGCCAGGGACGCGAAGATCCTGTCGACCTACGGCTTCCGTATCGAACATGTGCAGCCGGTCGACATGTTCCCGCACACGCAGCATGTGGAGACGGTTGTTCTTTTGCGTAGAGACGAGAAGGAAGAGATGAAAATGATTTCTGATGAAAAGAGCAGATACAAATCATGGAGCAATCTGAAAAGTCAGATGAATGATTTACTATGCGATTCACTGAAAGATAAAATACAATATTTCTATACCACTTATCACGAAGTACATAACGCTTACGGGAGAGCAACCATCAACTACAAGAAAAAAGAAATGGTTGCGTTCTCGTGGGTGGAAATGTATGCGCAGGAGTACGAGATGTCTCAACTCTACAAAGAGGGCAAGAAGATCTCATATGGAGAAATGGAAAAGAAAAAGTGGATGCCAGAGGGCAAACTTTGTGAAATAGATTTCATTAACTCCATAACCATTTATCTGAAAACAGATATTTCCTCTTCTCTTACATCAGATAACCTTCTGCTGCGTGTATTTGCCTATATGGATAGAAGAGTTGGGAAGCGGACTCTTATAAGAATAAAGGACGACGTAGAAAAACTTCCCGAATGGGTAAAGCAATTCTATCGACTTCGATGTGAAGCAGAAAATATCAATTTCCAACAAAATCAAACAACTGATGAGACGGTGGTATTGATGACGAGGAATTAAATATATGCAAAGAAATGGAGAACCAATGATGTGTGATTTTAAAAATGCGTTAAAAGCAAAAATCAAATCCGTCAAAAGAAGGACTTCATTTCAGTACTGTATGAGCCGAATAACGCTGACCATATGAAATAATGAGGAAAATATTGAACAGAAGGACATCTGTAAGGAATTCAACAGGATATATTTCGAAGAAGATGATGAATTATCTGCTGTGCTGAAACTGTAGCATGTCGATTTCTTTCGTCGAGGATGCGCAGTTGAGACGGTTGCACTTATCACGCGTGACAATGTTTAAGGATACATTCAAAGAGGAACCATGGGAATCATTACCGATCTTTATCAAAAAAACTTCATGCAGCAGTTCGACAAGGATGAAGCAATCCCGTATTACTGCGCTTCCGATTTTCCGGGGTTCATATGCACTGACGACACCTTCCGGAATTCTGCGGGCGTGCCGATTCGGTACTTCCTTTATCGATACGCGGAATATGATCCGGACAGGATTGTTCTGTTCTGTCCCGGCATCGGACCGGGACATACCGCCTACCTTGCGGAGATCACGAACCTTTGCCGCGCGGGCTATCGGGTACTGACGCTCGATTACACCGGCTGCGGGGCATCCGGCGGGGAAAAGCTGCCCTCTGTCAATGCGCCGACACGGGACGCGATTGAACTGATCGATCGTCTGCATCCTCGGGAAGAAATCATTCCGATCGGTCATTCGCTGGGCGGCTATACGGCGCTCAGCATCGCGCATCTGACGCCGTCCGTCACGCGTGCCGTCATTCTTTCCGGCTTTGTAAGCATTGCGGATGAGATGATGGGCTTTGTTAAGCTCCGTGTCCTTGCAAACCGCATCAAGCGGTTTGAACGGAAAATCGATCCGTATCTCGGTTCGCTCGACAACCGCGCGTATCTTGCATCGACGACGGACAGGATTCTCTGGTTTCATTCAACAGACGATCCCATGGTGAACTACAGGTACAATGCCGGGCAGGTGTTGAAGATCGGAAATCCGAATGTGCGCGTCGTGACGTTTGAGCACAAAAAACACACGCCGCAATACACGCAGGAAGCATTGGAAACGATGAACGCATGGATCGGCGAATATGAACGTTTGGTTCAAAACAAAACGCTTGATTCCCCTGAATCGAGAAAAGCGTTTTTCGCCGATAAGCCCATCGAACGCATGACCGCGCAGGATCCGGCCGTTCTCGATGAAATACTGCGGTTCATCGGCGCATGAAACGGCGTTCAATATGGAATACAATCAAGATATTCACTCGACAAAAGGAGAAAATCAAATGAAATACGACGTTATCATCATCGGCGCAGGACCGGGCGGGATATTCGCCGCATATGAACTGATGCAAAGGAAGCCCGGGCTGAAGGTTGCCGTGTTTGAGGCGGGGCACGCGCTGAACCGGCGGCATTGCCCGATCGACGGAGAAAAGATCAAGACCTGCATCGGCTGCAAAAGCTGCTCAATCATGAGCGGATTCGGCGGTGCGGGCGCGTTTTCCGACGGCAAATACAACATTACCAACGATTTCGGCGGAACACTGTACGAATACATCGGCAGGAAACAGGCGCTCGATCTGATGCGCTATGTGGACGAGATCAACCTGAAATACGGCGGGGAGGGCACGAAGCTCTATTCGACCGCCGGCACGCGGTTCAAGCGGCTCTGCATCCAGAACGATCTGCATCTTCTGGATGCGTCGGTGCGTCATCTCGGCACGGACATCAACTATGTCGTTCTCGAAAACCTGTATAATGATCTGAAGGACAAGGTCGAATTCTTCTTCGACACGCCTGCGCAGAGCATCGAAGCGACGGAGGAGGGTTATCTGATCCGCTGTGCGGACGAAGTCTTTGCGTGCGAAAAATGCATCGTTTCCGTCGGCAGAAGCGGCAGCAAGTGGATGGAACAGGTCTGCAAAGAGCTCGGTATTCCGACAAAGTCCAACCGTGTGGACATCGGCGTGCGCGTTGAGCTGCCGGCGGTCGTGTTCTCGCATCTCACGGACGAGCTCTATGAAAGCAAGATCGTGTACCGCACCAAGCAGTACGGCGACAACGTCCGCACGTTCTGCATGAACCCGAAGGGCGCGGTCGTCACCGAAAACACCAACGGCATCATCACCGTGAACGGACACAGCTACGAGGATCCGGCAAAACAGACCGAAAACACGAACTTCGCGCTGCTCGTTGCAAAGCATTTTTCCGAGCCGTTCAAGGATTCCAACGGCTACGGCGAATCGATCGCACGGCTCAGCAACATGCTGGGCGGCGGCGTCATCGTGCAGCGCTTCGGCGATCTGATCCGCGGCAGACGCTCCACGCCGAGCCGCATGAACGATGCGTTCATCACGCCGACCTTAAACGCCACGCCCGGCGATCTCAGTCTTGTTCTGCCGAAACGGATCCTCGACGGCATCATCGAGATGATCTATGCGCTCGACAAGGTCGCGCCCGGCACCGCGAACGACGACACGCTGCTGTACGGCGTGGAGGTCAAGTTCTACAACATGGAAGTCGAGGTCAACGAAAAGCTCGAATCCCGCTATAAAGGGCTTTATATCATCGGCGACGGAAGCGGCATCACACACTCGCTGTCGCACGCGTCCGCAAGCGGCGTCCATGTTGCAAGAGATATCGTAAAATAACAGAATCGAAACGGAGAATGAGGGGCACTATGACATTTGATCCGAAAACAGACCGGTTTCCGTATCCCGAGAACACGGACCGGCATTATCTGGAGGTACACAAAGACCGCGGGATCGTATTCGATACGGAATATCCCTATATCGACCGCAGCAGAGCGTTTCGTTTCAAACAGGAACTGATCCGCATTTTGCTGAACATCCTTGTGTTCCCGCTGTGCAGGATCCGCCTCGGACTGAAGATTGAGGGGCGGGAGAACCTGAAAAAGCACCGCGACGTGCTGAACAACGGAACGCTGTCCGTCGCGAATCATGTGCATATGTGGGATTATCTCTCGATCATGTGTGCGATTCGCCCGTACCGGTCCAACCTGCTTTCGTGGGCGCCGAACATTAACGGCGAGAACGGCACGCTGATCCGCATGGTCGGCGGCATCCCGATCCCCGATACCGGCATCGCCGCAACAAGAACGTACCTCAAGGCGATCCGCGATATGCTGGAAAACGATCACGGCTGGCTGCACATCTATCCGGAAGGCAGTATGTGGGAATACTACGCGCCCGTCCGTCCGTTCAAACGCGGCGCGGCGCACATTGCGGTCGATACGAACAAGCCGATCCTGCCGCTCGGATTCTCGTATCGCAAACCCGGCTGGATCCGGAAGCACATCTTCCGTCAGATCGCCTGTTTCACGCTGCGGATCGGCGAACCGCTGTTCCCGAATCCTGCGCTGAACCCGAAGGAGCGGGAAAGAGATCTTACGATCCGCTGTCACGACGCCGTCTGCCGTCTTGCGGGGATCGAGCCGGAAGACAATCTGTATCCGCCGCTTTTCAACGATTCGAAACGGATCGACTACTATACCGACACCTACGGCGTCGGTTACAAAGGATCACATTAAACGGAGGAAGCTATGAACCAGATCGAACGGATCGAACGCATGGAACGGTATCTTAACGAGTCGGAGCAGGCAGTCAAGATACTTTCCGACGCGCTGGAACAGTACGAAGCGGCGCAGAAAGCGCTGAAAAAACTTTCCGACTATT
This sequence comes from Clostridia bacterium, assembly GCA_017438865.1. Taxonomy (GTDB): domain Bacteria; phylum Bacillota; class Clostridia; order Christensenellales; family CAG-138; genus UBA3792. The sequence goes on along the minus strand of JAFRUN010000063.1, from coordinate 117,231 downwards.
ACGGAAGCACGCTGTGGATGAAGGACTATGAGGACGACGAGGCGGGGAAACTCCCGAAAGACCTAAACCGCGGCGTTCTGTCCGAGGATGCAGTCTATAACCTGTTGACTGACCATCACGATTTGATTCTCCGGATGTCGAAGGCGGTCACAAAGTCCATCGACGGAAAGACGATCTGAAAGGAATTCTATGAAAACGATCGAAACGGAACGCATGATTTTACGCGCATGGACGGCGGAAGACGCGCCCGGCATGTTCGAGTACGCGAAATCGCCGCTGGTCGGTCCGTCGGCGGGCTGGGCGCCGCACAAATCGGTCGCGGATTCCGAAGAATACCTGAAATCCGCGATCGAAGAGAACGAAACGTGGGCGGTCACTTTAAAGCCCGACGGACGCATCGTCGGCGGGATCGGACTGCATACGACGCGTGTCGACACCGTCCGCGAGCTCGGATACGTTCTGCATCCCGACTTCTGGGGCAGAGGATTGATGACCGAGGCGGCGAAAGCGGTGATCGACTTCGGCTTTACGGACTTGCAGCTCGACGGCATCGTCGTATTCCGGAACGTAAACAACGTGCGATCCGGAAAGGTGATCCAAAAATGCGGCTTTCGCTATGACGGCTCACTTCGTTTGCGGACGCGCAGAACGGACGGATCGATTTCTGCCGACTGCGCTTATTCCATGACGCGCGATGAATGGGAAAAAGGGCTGAAAGAAAGCCGGTTCTGCGGCTTTGTGCAGAATCGCGCCTGCGAATACTTCCCGTGTCACAAAACAAACGATCCCGACCATTTCAACTGCCTGTTCTGCTACTGCCCGCTGTACCGGCGGAAAGACTGCGGCGGCAACCCGACATATCTTGCAAACGGGATCAAGGATTGCTCCGGCTGCACCGTACCGCATTTTCATTATGATCACATCCTGAAGAAACTGATGGAGCGTACCGAGGAATGATCTTTGCGCTGATCGCAATCGGCATATTGATTTGCGCGTATCTGCTGTTCTTTTTGGAGAACAGACGGTTTGTCGTCCGGCGCACCGGGATCGTGCACAGAAAGGTCGTGAGACCGTTTACGGTCGTTCAGATCAGCGATCTGCATAACAAGCGGTTCGGCGCGGGGCAGGAAAAGCTGATGCGGACGATCCGCGATGCAAAGCCGGAACGGATCGTCATCACGGGCGATCTCTTCAACCGGAAGAACAAAAACGCCTACCGGAATGCATTCTCGCTTGTGAATCAGTGCGTCCGCATTGCGCCGGTTTTCTTTTCGGAGGGCAATCACGAGTGCGCGCTCGGCGAGGCGGGGGAAGCATATATCAAAGCGATCGGAGACGCCGGCGTACACGTTCTGCGCGACGAATTTGTCGATTCCGGCGCGGTTCGGATCATCGGCCTGAAGCAGTATGCCGAACCCGAAACGCTCAGGGCGATGCTTTCCGGTGAGAAGCTGAACGTCGTCCTTGCGCACCGGCCGGAGCGGTTTCCACTGTATGCCGGGACGGGTGCGGACGTGATCCTGTCCGGACACGCGCACGGCGGACAGATCCGCCTGTTCGGCGCCGGTCTGTACGCACCGGAACAGGGCGTTTTTCCGAAGTACACCTCCGGCGTTTATACCATCGGCGCGTCGATGATGCATGTGTCGCGCGGGCTCGGCAGCACGATCCCGTTTCCGCGCGTCTTCAACACGCCGGAACTGAACGTTCTGAATTTCAAACCGGTCGACGGGAAGGAGCGGTAATATGTTTGTAAAAGCAGTCGAAAGCATCCGGGAGGCGATCCGCCCGATGCACATCATTCGCCGGAGATTCGGCGACAACGCGATTCTTCCGGATATCGCCACGCTGTTTTTCGTGAACGAATACGGGTATGCGATCACTACCAAGCGCGTTTCCGCGATCCTCGGCGCGTCGGTCGGCGTCGAACAGCGGTACAAGGTCTATCTGCAGAAGAAATCCGAGCTTCCGCACGACGAGAGCTACCGGTTTTCGCTGAAACGGCTCGAAAGGGATATGAAGCTCGAGCACGATACGCCTGTCCAGATCCGATATGCGTTTCCCGGCTGCGCGGTCGGGAACATCCGCATCGAATGTACGCCGCATCCCAAGTACGATCTTGCGCTGCTGCACTTTGTCACGGACGGCGAATATCTGTATCGCGGACACGTTACGTTTACCGCAGAAGCGCCGAAGCAGGGGCAGACGGTGTGCCGTCTCGGCTTCCCGATGCCCGAATTTAAAAACTTCCGGCTGGACGAAGAACAGGATGCGATCGAATTTACATCGGTCGGGAAAAACGCGTCCTCTCTACTGGCGCTCGACGGGACCGTGACGCGGTTCCTTTCCGACGGCGAACGTTCCTTCGGCGTCGAAACGACCAATGCTGGGCCGCTCGGGATGAACGGCGCGCCGCTGTTCGATGCGGGAGGACGCGTCGTGGGCATGCAATGCGGGATCGGCGTGATGCTGCTCGGCGCCGATATCAAGATGGAATCGCCGCACAGCGATCCGTACGTCGACCGCGGCATGATGCACCTTGCCGTCCACACGCATCCGGACGTCATCAAGGATTTTCTGCACGCACAGAACGTCACGTTTTACGAAGCATAAAAAGAACCGCCTGATAAAGATCAGGCGGTTTTGTTTTATCCGATTTATCCTTCGATGATCTTTTTCGAGGAGCTTGCGCCGATCCGCGACGCGCCGGCAGCGATCATCGCTTCCGCGTCCGCTTTGCTTCGAACGCCGCCGCTTGCCTTGACGCCCAAATCCGGACCGACCGTTTCGCGCATCAGGCGGACGTCCGCCGCGGTTGCGCCGCCGGTGGAGAAGCCGGTGCTGGTCTTGACAAAGTCCGCGCCCGCTTCTTTTGCGAGCTTGCAAGCTGTAACCTTCTGCTCATCGGTCAGAAGGCAGGTCTCGATGATGACCTTGACGAGCGCTTTGTCCGCCGCTGCATCGACGACCGCCTTGATGTCGTTTTTCACGACGTCCGTTTCGCCGCCGCGGAGCGCGCCGACGTTGATGACCATGTCGACTTCCTTTGCGCCGTCTTCGACGGCTTTTTTCGTTTCAAACGCCTTCACGCAGGCGGGGGTGGCGCCCAGAGGGAAGCCGATGACGCAGCAGGGTTTCACGTCGGTGCCCTTCAATTGTTCGGCGACGAAGCCGATCCAGAACGGATTGACGCAGACGCTTGCCGTGCCGTAATGCTTCGCTTCCTCGCAGATGCGAAGGATGTCTTCGCGCGTGGATTCGGGTTTCAGAAGGGTATGGTCGATATACTTTGCAAGTTCCATGTTCATGTCCTCCGTAAATTATTCCGAAACGGGATAGCGGATGAGATTGTCATCGCCTTCCCATAACCGTTCGATGTTGTAATAGGCGCGTTCCTCGGGATGGAACAGGTGCACGAGCGCAAAGCCGTAGTCCAGAACGATCCAGCGCGCGTCCTCATAGCCCTCCTTGCGGCGGATCTCAAGTCCGAGTTCGGCCGATTTTTCTTCCAGCTCGTCGCACAGCGCGCGTACATGCGTGACGGACGTTCCGCTGGCAACGACGAACCAGTCGGCGATGATCGTTTTGTCGCCGATATGCAGTGCAAGAATGTCGCTTGCCTTTTTGTTGTATAAAACCTCGCAGATCGCAAGGACGTCATGTTCCCCGTACCGTTCCATTGTACCTCCTAATGCCTGTAATGCCCGCAGCGTCGCGGGATGGATGGGATTTCCTCTGTCTTTAATATACCAAATCGAGCGCGATAAAGCAAGACGCATCATATCGTCGAGCGAACCTGCGCGCCGGATCGTTTCAACGCCTTCATACGATCGCGACGGCTCGATCATGTCGGCAAGATAGACGACCTTGTCGAGGAGCGTCATGCCCGCGTCGCCGGTCGTGTGCAGACGGATCGCGTTCAAGATTTCCGGATCGGTCACGCCGTACGCCTCCCGTGCGTAATCCGCGCCTGCCGGCGCATGCAGCACAGGAATCATTGCGGGCTCCGTATCGGCATAGGAGAGCAGCTTCTCCTTCGGAAGATATTTCGCGCAGTCATGCAGAAGCGCCGCGATCCGTGTCTTTTCGGGATCTGCGCCGAACCGCTCGGCAAGCGAAAGCGCCGTTTCGAGCACATAAGCGGTATGTTCCATCCGTTCCGGCTTCAGTTCCTTTTTAAGCCGGTCGTAGTACGCATGGATCTCCTTCGGCTGATAGCAGCCGTGCAGATAGATATAATGCGCGGCTTTGTCCGGAATCATGCCTGTGATCGGCTTGGCTTCATGAATACGGTTCCGGACCTGCGTGGAGGACAGGGGAGAAACCTCGTCCAAAAGGATGACTTTTGCGCCGTAGCGCGCAAGAAGGTCCTTCGCCGTTTCTTCCTCTCCGCCGTTCTGTCCCGTCCGGACCGTACACACAAGCGTCGCAAGCGTCGCGATCGTTTCCGGCATACGCCAGGTCGTGAAGGAGTTCAGCATGTCCGAACCCATAAAGAAATACAGTTCGGAATCCGGATACCGTTCGCTGAGCTCGCGCAGCGTATCGACGGTATAGCTCGTCCCTTCGCGCGAAAGCTCCATCGTCTCGACTTCAAACGTCGGATCGTCCTCCGTCGCAAGGCGGAGGATGTCGAGCCGTTCCGCGTCGGTCGCGCCTTCCGCAAGCGTTTTGTGCGGCGGAATGCGGTCGATCACAAACAGCACGCGGTCGATCCCGAGTGCTTCCGCAGTATGCTTCGCAAGCGCGATATGTCCGTTGTGGACGGGGTGAAACGATCCCCCGAAAACGCCGATCTTCTTCATGCCCATATTATAGAATAATCGGGGCATATTTGGCAACACTGATTTTATGAAAAGAAGTATGCGGCAGAACAGAATCGTCCGGCGTATCTTCGCTGTGTGCGACTCCGTGCTGTTTTCGGTTCTCCTCTGCATCCCGTTTTACCTGATCTGTGCAAAAGGCAGATCGCCCGCGCTTTCGATCGCCGTATTTGCAGGCGTTCTCGGGATCGTCCTGCTTCTGCGCGGAAGAGCGGAGCATATGCGCGAAAAAGAAGCGGCGGAAAAGCGGAAAAAGCGGGAGCGGCTCGAGGCGATCCTGCTGAAGAGCGACGGGGAGCTTGCAGAACTTCTCGGACGAAAGCGTTTTTATCTGATCCGTAAAATGCATCCGGATATGTTCGACGTGCTTGATGCCGTCCAAAGAGGCGTGGATTCGATCGGCGTGATCGAAGCGGATCGGAAGGCGGCGGAGCTGATTCAAAAGTACCGTCCGGATGCCGCCGTTTACGATGCTGAAGAGATCGCGGCGCGGCTCTTTCCGGATTCACGCACCGAACCCGGTCGCCGAACGCCGATAACTGCGCTCCGTTCCGTCAGCAAGTATGTTCTGCTGGGGAGCATTCTGCTGGCAGCGTCGTTCTTTCTGCACTATAAGATCTATCTCCGTCTCACGGCGAGCGTGTGTCTTCTGCTTTATGCGCTGAAAAACCTGTACGCAAAGAAAAAGGAGCGGCGTTCACCGCTCCCGATCGATTGACCGTTATATCAGCCGGATCGCCTTCCCGGATTCCGGAACGATCCTTCCGACGCGCTGTACGCACGGAACGCGGTCTTTGAGCGCTTCCAACGCCGCGACCGCGTCCTGTTCCGAAACGGCGGCGAGCAGTCCGCCGGAGGTTTGCGGATCGAACAGAAGATCGCAGACCGCGAGCTCCGTATCGCCCGTATCGACGGCGTGCTCGGCAAACGCGCGGTTCCGGTACATGCCTTCGGGCAGAACGCCGATCCGCGCGAACTCGAGCGCCTCGGGGATCAGCGCGATATCGCGTACATTGATTTCCGCGGAAACGGACGAACCGCTGCACATTTCATAGAGATGTCCGAGGAAGGAGAACCCCGTCACGTCGGTGCAGGCGTGGACGTCGAAGTTCACCAGAACGTCCCTCGCATCCCGGTTCAGCGTGGTCATCAGCCGGAGCATCAGGTCACGCGTTTCCGGTTCGAGAAGGTCGCCGCGCTGCGCTGCGGTGAGCACGCCGATACCGAGCGGCTTCGTCAGAAGCAGAACGTCGCCCGGTTTTGCGCCGTGATTCTTCCAGAGCTTATCGGGATACACGAAGCCGGTCACGGACAGGCCGTATTTCGGCTCCTCGTCGTAGATGCTGTGTCCGCCGCAGATGATCGCACCGGCTTCCGCGCACTTCTCATATCCGCCGCGCAGGATCTCGTGTACGGCTTCCTTCGGCATTGATTTCGGCACGCACGTGATATTCAGCGCCAGCTTCGGCTCGCCGCCCATCGCATAAATGTCCGACAACGCGTTCGTTGCGGCAATCTGTCCGAACGTAAACGGATCGTCGGCGATCGGCGGGAAGAAGTCCAGCGTCTGCACAAGCGCAAGATCGTCCTTGATCCGGTATACCGCCGCATCGTCGCTCTTGTCGAACCCTACCAGCAGATTGTCGTCCCGCAGCGTCGGCAGATCGGAAAGGATCTTTGCAAGCACGCCTGCGCCGACCTTTGCGCCGCAGCCCGCGCAGCTTGCGAGCTTCGTCAGTTTCACATCTTCGTCCATGCTATGCCTCCGTGATCCGGATCAGGATATCGATCTCGCCGCCGCAGACCATTCCGCTTTCGGCGGCTTCCCGGTTGTTCATCTTGCAGGTATACCGTGCCGCCTTCGGCCCGTGCACAAGCATGTCCCGTGCCTTCTCAGCGGCCTCAAATTCGCCGAATCCGCCACCGACCGAGGAAATGATCGTTCCGTCCCCTTTGACGATCATACGCGCTCCTGCGGAGCGAGGCGCACTGCCGTGTTTGGAAATGACCGTGACCATTGCGTACGGTTCGCGGGCCGTTTCGATCGCATTGCAGAGCGCGGCGTCCCATTCGCTGCCGCGGTTCTCCGAATTCTTGATCTGAATCATCTCTCCGACGATACAGACGGCGATCTCCGCAGGCGTATTTGCGCCGATCGGAAGCCCGATGGGGGAATGAACGGTCTTGAGCTGCGCTTCGGTGTAGCCCGATCTCATAAGGTCCTGAAAGACGACCTGTATCTTCGATTTGCTCCCGATCATGCCGCAGTATGCATGGGGCTTGTTCAGGATCGTGCGGAGGCACAGATTGTCGTCTCTGTGCCCGCGCGTGACGATCACATAATAGGTGTTCGGATCGGAGATCGAAGACAGCGCTTCGGAAAACGGCTGATTCAGGATACAGTCCGCATTGGGGAAGCGGTCGAAGTTCGCAAAATCCGTTCGCTCGTCGATGACGGTCACGCGGAAGCCGACCATCCTGGCGATTTTCGCCGTAAACATCGAAACATGTCCCGCGCCGCACAGAACGAGATGCGGCGGCGTGGTGATGCGTTCGATCAGAACGCCGTCCGAAACCGCCGGAAGCTGCGAAAGATCGAGCGCATCGGGAATCAGCGACGCGTCGCCCGCAACCTGTTCGCCGTCCCGAACGGCAGTTTCGCCCATGCGAGGTCCCTCGATCGCACTGAACAAAAGGGGCGACCGTCCGCTTTTGATCGCTTCGACGACCGTTTTAAACATGCGTATTCCTCCTTTCAAGCATCAGGATCGCTTCGAGGACGCCGCCGCCGATCGCGCGCGCCTTGTCGGAAACGGTATAGCAATGCTCCGGAACGGGGCGCGGATCGATATCGCCGCTCTTCATGCCCTTATAAACGGGCGTTCCGGTCGGCAGCAGCCCGCGGATCACGCCGTCCAACGGCGCGGATATGCACACGCCGTCCACCGCGGCAACGGGTTCGCCTTTTTTTACGATATCGCCGATATGCCGGATCTCGGCAAATGTTCCGTCCTGCGGCGCGCGCATAACGCGTTCGGTCGTAAAGCCGCTGATGTTTCCCGGAATGCCGGTATTCGGAGCGGCGGGACCTTCGAGGATCACGCGTCCGAGATCGTGTCCGCGCATCGTCTCGATCACGGCATGGCAGTCGGCGCCCGCGGTAAATCCCGGTCCGAGCGCGATCACGACCGGCGCGTCTGTGATCCTTGTTCCGAGGTTGCGCTTTGCGAGGATCGCGTCGACGACGACGTCCGGGTGCAGCGAGCGGATACACGCCGCCTCCGGATCGGCGAGCACGGCGATGTGTCCTTTCTGCAGGATCGGATCGACCGCTTCCGCCGAATCCGCATACGCCGCCGTGACGTCCTCAACCGTAAAAGATCCGTTCAGGATCGTCTCGGAAAAACACACCGTCCGGCGGATCGAAGTGGGATGGGGGAGATCGGTCATCACGATCGGATAACCGCAATGCGCCAACCGCACGGCAACGCCGCTTGCAAGATCGCCGGCGCCTTTGATCAGAATCAACATTCATGCCTCCAGAGCGTTTTGATGGGTTCCCCGGTTTCATAAGCCGTGACCGCCGCCGGTACAAAAAACAGCTTTGCGATCGATTCGGCCTTTCTTTGCAGTTCGACGTCGTCCGCCTTGTTGACGATCACGCCGTCGCAGCGCGGATAGGTCGAAACAACGGTTCGGATCATTTCCGCCGTAACGGGATCGTCAACGGAAGCGCGGCAGATTTCCGCATACCGTTCCGGGCGGTGCGCTGCTTCCCTGATCGGCTTTCCGAGCCCGTCGACGCCGATCACAACAAGCACCGTTTTCGCCTCCGGCGGAATGACCGGCTCGTGCGGCGCGTGCGCTTTCAGAGGAAGCTGCCTCGATCCGTCCGCTTCGACAAGCACATAATCCGCTGATCGGATCAGCTCCGAAAAAGGCTGTTCCGGCGCCGAGAGTTTCATGCCGTCGATCGTGCCGGTCGAAACGACCTCGCCCGGTTTCAGATGTTCGGCAAGGCGGGGGAGATACGGAACATGCGGCGGGCGCAGGATATGCGTGGACGTGCAGACGATGACGGAGCCCTTTTCGCGCAGTTCTCCCGCAAGATAATACATCGTCGACGTTTTTCCGCCGCCGCCGATCAGCGCCGTGACGCCGGGTTTGAGTTTAAAAAAGTCGCTTAGCTTCTGCACGATCCCGTCCTCGCTATTCTTTTTGAAGAATAACACATTCCGCACCAAAAGTAAAGAAAAGGGACGTCGCCGTCCCTCAAAAAAACGTCGCAGAAACGTTTCCGATTTGTAATTGTTTTGTTATCGTTGCAAAAAAAGAGACGCTTTCACGTCTCTTGCTTTTCGGGATGATGTTATTCGGGCTTATTTTCGATCTTGCGGGGCGCCTTTGCGCGGATCTTTTTGAGATTTGCAAAGCGGGGAAGACCGTTCTGCAGCGGGATCTTCGGATCGCCCTGAATGAGCGGAAGCAGATAGTCGATGTACGGCTTTCTGAGACCGTTGCCGCGGGAATTGATCCACTCGCGCGGGACCTTGCGCTCGGTGTTTGCGCAGGCGTCGAGGTCGATCAGCTTGATCTCGCACTTGTAGTTTCCGTCCTCGTCCGTCTTGCGGCGGAAACCGACCATCTTGTCGGTGATGCCGTGCACCGCGTATTCGACCGCGACGCGGCCGGCTTCATAGGATTCCGTAATATCGGTCTGAGATGCCGCGTGAGATGCGCAGCGCTGCAGCAGGGAGAATTCGATCCCGCGGATCTTGGTGTCCGTAAAATGCTCTCTCAGGATGCTTACGAGCGTCGACGCGAGACCGCCGAGCTGCTTATGACCGAAGCAGTCGATCATGGTCGGGTCAGAGCCGTATTCGGAGATCAGCTTGCCGGACTTGTCGTGGATGCCTTCGGAAACGGCGATAAAGACCTTGCCGTTGTCCTCATACACTTCGCGGACGTCGGCGATGAATTCGTCGACGTCGAAGTCCGTCTCGGGCAGATAGATCAGGTCCGGACCGAATCCGGTGTACGTCGCAGCCGCCGCGCTTGCAGCCAGCCAGCCCGCGTGACGTCCCATGATCTCGACCACGCAGATCATCGGCTTGTCATAGACGCGCGCGTCGAGGTACAGCTCCATGCAGGTGCTGATGATGTAGCGCGCCGCGGAGGGGAAGCCGGGGCAGTGGTCCGTTCCGTACAGATCGTTGTCGATCGTCTTCGGAACGCCCATGATGCGGCATTCGTAACCGACCTGCTGCATATATTTGCTGATCTTGTTGCAGGTGTCCATCGAATCGTTGCCGCCGATGTAGAAGAAATAGCGGATGTCGTATTTCTTGAAGACGTCGAGGATCTTGACGTAATCCGATTCGTCTTCTTCAAAGTTCTTCAGCTTGTAGCGGCAGGAACCGAGCGCCGAAGACGGCGTATTCAGAAGGAGAGAAAGCTCGTAGGGCGCTTCCTTGCCCATGTCGTACAGTACGTCGTCGATGACGCCGCGAATGCCGTGCGCCGCGCCGTAAACCTTATTGATATGCGGATCGTCCAGCGCCGTGCGGATGACGCCGTAAATGCTCGCGTTGATGACGGAAGTCGGTCCGCCCGACTGTCCGACGATGCAGTTGCCGATCAATTCGTTGTTCATAGTTGCCTCCAGTTCAAAATGCCTGTATATTATAGCGAATGTAATTCAAAAATGCAAGAAAAATCAAAGTAAAATCCGTATTTCATGACGAATGCGCCTCAAGCTCGGCGCTTGAAAACAGAAAATCGCCGCGAGCCCTTAAGCCCGCGGCGATGTGGCGGAGACGGTGGGATTCGAACCCACGGACCGGCTCATCACCAGTCAAACGATTTCGAGTCGTTCTCGTTATGACCACTTCGATACGTCTCCGTGTTTTTTGCGTCTTTAGCAGTATAACGCATCAATTTGAAAAATGCAACCATTATTTGTTCCTGACGCTTCGGAAAAATTCTTTCAGCAGCGCCGCGCACGCCGGTTCGCAGATCCCGCCGATCGTTTCTACGCTGTGATCGAACCAGTGATCGGACAGATCGATGCGGGAACCGCAGCAGCCGCAGTCCGGATCGAACGCGCCGTAAACCAGACGGGGGAGGCGCAGATGCAGCATCGCGCCCGTACACATGGCGCACGGTTCGAGCGTCACATAGAGCGTGCACCCATCGAGCGAACCGAGCGTTTCGTATGCGCTGCGCAGGGCGATCATCTCCGCGTGCAGCGTCGGATCGCGCTTTGCTTCGCATGCGTTGTGCGCGCGGGCAACGATCCGTCCGTCCCTGACGATCACGGCTCCGACGGGGACCTCGTTTTCATCCAACGCGCGCTTCGCCTCGTCCAGCGCGGCTTGCATCCAATACCGGTCATCCACGGTTCAGAACCTCCTCGGTGTCAAAATCGGGGTAGATCACACGCTCCAGCCGAAGTCCGCGCGCAGGCGCCGTCGCGCCGGCGGAGGTGCGGCTTCCGGTTTCGATCGCGTTCTCCATATCGGATACCGGACGTTTTCCGCTTCCGATCTCCAGCATCGTTCCGACGAGGATGCGGACCATGTTATACAGGAACCCGTTTCCCTCGACGGTGTAGACGAGCAGGTTTCCGTTTCTGTTCCATTCGGACCGCGTGATCGTGCGGACCGTGTTTTCTATCGTGCTGTCCGCGCACTTGAACGCGTTGAAATCATGTGTGCCGATCACAGCAGCCGCCGCATTTTGCATGGCTTCGACGTCCGGCATGTAATGCAGATGCAGCGACGTCGTGCGAAGAAACACGTCCGCGTGCGCTCCGAGCTGGACCGTGTAGGAATAGACCTTGCGCTTTGCGGAGAACCGGGCATGGAAGGCGGGATCGCATTCTTCGGAGAACAGGACGCGGATATCGGGGGGCAGATGCATGTTCATGGCGATCGCAAACTTGTCCGCCGCCATTCTCGCCTCCGTGTCGAAATGCGCGACCTGTGCCTTTGCGTGCACGCCGCTGTCGGTCCTGCCGGAGCCCTCGACGCGGATCTGCTCGCCGGTCAGCTCAAGGAGCGCCTTTTCGAGAAGCGCCTGCACGGAAACGCCGTTCGGCTGGATCTGCCAGCCGACGTAGTTTGTTCCGTCATAGGAAATGATCAATCGGATCCGTCTCATTTGAACAGCACCAGAAGCACGATCAGCACGGCGACAAACGTCAGCGTGATGAGGATCGCAAGAAGGTCCGCAAGCCGGAATTTCAGCTGATGCATACGCGTTCTGCCTTCGCCGCCGTGGTAGCAGCGCGATTCCATGGCGATCGCGAGCTCGTCCGCCTTGCGGAAGGAGGAGACGAACAGCGGGATCAGGATCGGGATCATGCTCTTTACGCGCCTGAAAACATTGCCGCTTTCAAAGTCCGCGCCGCGTGACATCTGCGCGCTGCGGATCTTCTCGGATTCGTCCATCAGCGTCGGAACGAACCGGAGCGCGATCGTCATCATCATCGCAAGCTCGTGCGCGGGAAAATGAAAGATTTTCAGCGGAGCAAAGAGGCGCTCGATCCCGTCGGTGAGCGCGATCGGGGAGGTCGTAAGCGTCAGCATCGAGGCGCCGGCAACAAGCAGAATGATGCGCACGGCGAGGAAGCACGACTGCAGCACGGCTTCGCCGGTGAGCTGCCAAAAACCGAGATCGAGCCACACATGCTCGCCTTTGGTGAAAAGCAGGTTCAGAAGGAACATGAAGATCAGCAAAAAGCGGATCGGCTTCAGCGCGTTCAGAATATAGCGCAGCGAGATGCCGGACAGTATCAGTTCGATCACAAGATACGCGAACGGGATCGCCAGAAAATAGATCTTCTTCACCAGAAACGTCATGACGATATAGAGGATCATCATGCCGATCTTTGTGCGCGGATCCAGCTTATGAATGAAGGAATCGCCTGCGACGAATTGTCCGAGAGTGATGTCACGCATGCTTCTTTTCCTCCCGGATCCAGTTCAAAAACGCCTCTCTCGTACAGATGGAGGCCGGCACGGACGCGCCGCGCCGGTTCATCTCGATGCACAGCTTTGTGACAGCCGGGACGGACAGACCGATCTTCTGCAGCTCTTCGGCGCGCGCAAACACATTCTGCGGCGTGTCGTACATGCAGACGCGTCCTTTTTCGAGCACAAGGACTTTCGTTGCATGGTTCGCGATATCGTCCATCGAATGCGAGATCATGATGATCGTGCAGCCGGATTCCGTCCGCAGTTTTTCGAGCAGCGCAAGGATCTCGCGTCTGCCGAGCGGATCGAGTCCCGCCATCGGCTCATCCAGAACAAGATATTTCGGATGCATGGCGAGCACGCCCGCGATCGCGGCTCTGCGGCGTTCGCCGCCGGAAAGGTCGAAGGGGGAGCGAGCGGAGAAGCGTTCCGGATCGAGCCCGACCAGCGTCATGGCGTTCTGCACGCGATTCTTTACTTCGGCTTCGTCCAGCTTCATGTTCCGCGGACCGAACGCGACGTCCTCAAACACCGTGTCCGCAAAAAGCTGATATTCGGGATACTGAAAAACCATGCCGACGAGCGAGCGGACCGTTTTCCGCTCCGCCTTGACGGAAAGGTCGTGCCCGTCCACGACGACGGCGCCCTTTTCGCACGGCAGAAGACCGTTCAGATGCCTCACGAACGTGGATTTGCCGCTGCCGGTGTGCCCGATGATACCCAGAAAAGAGCCCTCTTCGATCGTAAAATCGAGATCGACAAGCGTCGGTTCAAGGGGCTTTCCGCCCTGCGTATATGCAAAAGTCAGGTGGTTTATAACAACGGACATAATTCCTCCGCAAGCCGATTGGCTGTCAGAACGTCGTCGGACAGGGCGTATCCCATTTCTTTCAGCGCGTCGCGCACCGCAACCGTTTCCGGCGGCACAAGATTGCTGTCCAGCAGAATGTCGGTGTGCCGGAATACCTCGGCGGGCGTTCCCTCAAGCACAATGCGTCCGCCTTTCATGACGATCACACGGTCGCACCCGGTCGTTTCTTCCATGTACTGCGTGACCATGACGACGGTCATGCCTTCCCTGTGCAGCTTTTCGATCGTTTCCAGAAGCTCCGCGCGCCCGCTCGGATCCAGCATGGCGCTCGCCTCGTCCAGCACGAGTACCTGCGGCTTCAGCGCAAGGATGCCGGCGATCGCGATCCGCTGCTTTTGTCCGCCGGACAGGTGATGCACGGCGAACGTCGCATAGTCGGTCATGCCGACGGAGGCAAGCGCCTCGTCGACGCGCGCGCGGATCTCGTCCGGATCCACACCGAGATTTTCAGGGCCGAACGCAACGTCTTCTTCCACAACGGTCGTCACAAGCTGATTGTCCGGATTCTGAAACGCCATGCCGACCTTTTGCCGGATCTTCAGGATATTCTCCTCGTCAGATGTCGGCATGCCGCAAACGGAAACCGTGCCTTTTACGGGCAGCAGCAAACCGTTGATATGCTTTGCCAGCGTGCTCTTTCCGCTTCCGTTGTGCCCGACGATCGCGACAAATTCACCCTGCCTGATCTCAAGGCAGATATCCGAGAGCGCGGGCGAGAACGCTTTTTCATATTGAAAAGTAACGTTGTCGAAACGAATCATTTCATGCTCCGATGAATTTTCTCCGTACAGTATACATTAGGTCTGTTCTTTTTTCAAGCGGTTTGTTATAATCAAAACGGAGGTGATCCGCATTGCTGACGCGTCTGAAAAACATCGACACCGTTGTGACCTGCGATAACGGGGATCAGGTCTTTCACGATACCGATCTGTGGTTTGAAAACGGGGAAATCGTCCGGATCGGGGCGGACGGACGCACACCCGACAAAGAATTCGACTGCACGGGCATGATCGTTTATCCGGGACTGATCAACGTGCATCATCATCTGTACCAGTATTTCACGCGCAATCTCAGAAAGGTGCAGGATTACGAGCTGTTCGACTGGCTGAAGGCGCTGTACGGCGTCTGGAAAAACCTGAACGAAAAGACCGTGTTTCTCAGTTCCTGCGCCGGTATGGCGGAGCTGATGCGTTACGGCTGCACGACTTGCTTCGACCACCATTATGTATTTCCGAAGGACTGCGGCGATCTCCTCGGCGCGCAGTTCGAGGCGGCGAAAACGCTCGGCATCCGCATGCACGCTTCGCGCGGAAGCATGGACCTTTCGGAAAAGGATGGGGGACTGCCGCCCGACTCCGTCGTTCAGAGCGTCGACGAGATCCTGAAGGACAGCGAAAACGCGATCAGGACGTATCACGACGGAGAGAAGTACTCCATGCGGCGGGTGGTTGTTGCGCCGTGCTCGCCGTTTTCCGCGTCCGCGCCGCTCTATCGAGAATCCGCCGTTCTGGCAAGACAGTACGGGGTGCAGCTCCATACGCACCTCTGCGAAACGAAGGACGAGGAGAAGTATACGCTCTCCGCGTTCGGAAAGCGTCCGTTCGATCACCTTGAATCGCTCGGCTGGACCGGCAGCGACGTTTTTTTCGCGCACGGCATTCATTTCAACGATGCCGAGCTCGACGAGATCGCGGCGACCGGAACGAAGATCGCGCATTGTCCGGTCTCGAACATGAAGCTGTCGAGCGGCGTCATGCGTCTGCCCGATATGCTCGACCGCGAGATCACGGTCGGACTTGCCGTGGACGGTTCCGCCAGCAACGACGGATCGAATCTGATGGACGAGATGCGCGCCGCATACCTTGTTCACCGGCTCGTCCGGGGAAATCGCGCACCGGGCGGGTACGGGATCCTGAAGCTCGCCACCCGAGGAGGCGCGGCTGTTCTGGGAAGGAACGATATCGGCTCGATCGAAGTCGGCAAGGCCGCCGACGTGTTTGCGATCCGAAGGGATTCAACCGATCTGTTGTGTGCGATCGACGATCCGATGAATCTGTTCGGAAACGTCGGATATCACAAGCCGTGCGATCTGGTGTTTGTCAACGGCGAATGCACGGTTTCGGACGGAAAGCTAACAAAGCTCGACGAAGAGGCCCTTCTGCGTCTTTCAAAAAACGAACTGAACCGGTTCTTATCCGCATTATAAAAACAAGCACCCGATCCGGGTGCTTGTTTACAGGAGCGTTACGTCTCCGCGGTCGAGCGAAGCGCTGCTTCCGTCGTCGTAGCGCACGATCAAACGAAAATCGCGGTCAATGCCGACGGACGTGCCGTACCGCATACCGTCCGGTTCGGAAACAAGCACTTTCGTCCCGATCCCGATGAGGCGCTCGCGGTACGAATCAAAAAACGTGATCCCGGGAAGCTGTTCATAATACCGTTTGAACCGCAGAAGAAACCGCCTCAGAAACTGTTTCCGCAATTCTTCGTCCGGAGCGGACGGGAAAAGCGCCGTCGCGGTATCCGCAATGCCCGCCGGAAAACCGCCCTCGGGCGGAAAAAGATTCACGCCGATCCCGACGACCGCGTACAAAAAGCTGCCGTCCTGATCCATCGCGCTTTCCACGAGGATCCCCGCGGCTTTTTTATTCTGCACAAAAACGTCGTTCACCCACTTGATGCCGGGATCGATCCTGTAATCCCCGATCGTGTCGCACAGCGCGACGGCGCTCATGCAGGTCAGCGCATACGGCGGCAGCATACAGCCGGGGCGGAGGAGGATCGACATGTAAAGACCGGTCCCTTTCGGAGAGAAAAACACGCGGTTCAGCCGTCCGCGGCCGTTCGTCTGCGAGGAGGCGACAAGCACATATCCCTCCGGCGCGCCATCCCTGGCAAGCGCTTTTACCGTGGAATTCGTAGATTTGACCGAGTCGACGGAATGGACCTTGTACTGTAATGGTTCCATCAGTCCGCGACCTCTTTGGAGACATAGGGGCTCGTGCTCGCGGCAAGCAGCGCGCCGTAATCCGGCGTAAAGGAGACCGTGTCGCCGACGCGATACGCCTGCACCTTTGTCAGATCCAGCAAAAGATGATCGGAGCTTGCCCCGATGATCTCAACGTTCGGATCGATCGGCGTCAATCCGTCCGTCCGCACGTCCTGCCTGCCGATCGCGGCGATCCCGCGCAGCATCATGCCCTTATCGACGTATTCGACCGTTTCGCCGAACGCGTTTCTGCTCAGCGTTCCGATCGGATAGGACGGCTTCATCTTGCATTCGGCAAGCGTGGCGTCGATCTGAAACGCATCCTGATAACACCCTTCGATCGGCGTGTATGTTCCGGGAATCATCCCGCACATCGCGGACTCGCCGAGCCGAAGATGATTGATCCCCTTCGGAAGCGTTCCGTCAAGCAGAAGCCGCAAAGAAGTGCTGTTGCCGCCCGAAATGACGGGGATGGGGAGGGAAAGCTCTTTTCTGAGACGCCCGGTGATCGAAACGAGTGTGCCGAGGTTTTCGGAATCCGGCAGGACCGAACCGTAACAGGTCAGGTTCGTGCCCGTGCCGTAAAGTTCGAGATGCGGGCATGCTTTCACCGTCTGCGCGGTTTCAAGGATCCGATCCCAATCCTTAAAGAAAACGCCTTCCCGAAGATCGCCGAGGTCGATCATCAGGATCACGCGGTGCGTCCTGCCGCGCTTTGCGGCTGCCTTTTCAAGCGCAAGGATCGTGTCGATCTCGCTTTCCAGACTGATGTCGGATGCACGGACGATCTCTTCCGCCGCTTCCGGCATACCGATGCGAAGCATCAGTTTCGGAAGATCGGTCTTCGCACGGTCGAGGTTCTCGATCCGCGAATCCGCCAGCATATCGCATCCGCTCCGATCGATGCAGTCGATCACGGCGGGATGCGCGCAGACGACTTTGGAAACAAGCGCGATCGCAACGCCCTGCCGGTGCGCCGCGCCGACAAGCGTGCGCATGTTGTGCAGCAGCTTTTGCCGATGAATAATCAGTTTCGGATTTCGTTCCATCGGATACTCTCCTTCAGAAGACGCAGCGCGGATTCGGGATCCTCTTTGGACAGGACGCCGACCGACGCCATGATGTAATCGTTGTCGAACAGGACTTTGGCGGTCCCCGGTGTCGGAAGCAGCTGCATCCGGTTCTTGTTGCAGTCGGCGATCGTCCGCAAAATGCTTTCATGATGCGGAAGCCGCGTCAGCGCGCCGCCGGTGCCGACGATCCAGCGGATCGCAGAAAGGTCCTTTCCTTCGGCGATCGTCCGCCGTCCCTGCGGCGTATAGAGATGCCGGAGCTTTCCCGCATGGCGGTCGAGCGCGACAAGTCCCGCCTCAAGGCAAAGACGTTCGGTGAGCCGGAACTGCGTCTCCGTCTCCGGGATCGGCTTGTAATCCCGCATGACCGCTTCCGTGTCGATACCGAGCTCCCTGTTCAGCGCGTCTGCGCCGAGACGATCGACAAGATTGTGTGCATTGATATAGAGTCCGAGATCGCCCTCGACCGTTCGCTTCGCCTTCGGTTCGGGCGAAGTCATCATCGAAACGATATCGGGGGAGCCGTCGGTCACGGAATGCACGTCCGTCGTCGCGCCGCCGATGTCGATCACGGCAAGATCGCCGATCTCGTCGTACAGAAGCTGCGACGCAAGCATCACGCTGCCGGGCGTGGGCAGGATCGAACCGTTTACCATGTCGCGGATATGCTCCATGCCGGGCGCGTTCACGATGTGCTTCTCGAACATGGCGTGAATGACCTTGCGCACGAATTCCACGTTCAGCTCGTCGAGCCGCGGATAGACATTGTCCGCAATGGAAAGCGGAATGCCGTTTTCTTCTGCGATACGGGAAACGATCGTCCGGTTCTGTACGTTGCCGCAATAGATCACTGGCGTTTTGCGTCCGCTTCCGGCGATCGCGCGCATATTGTAGACAGCGGTCTCGCGTTCGCCGTAATCGGTCCCGCCGGCAAGCAGAATAAGGTTCGGACGCGCGGCGTCGAGGTCGTCGAGATCGAACTCGTTCATCTTTCCGGCGGTCGTCTGCACGATGATCGCGCCGGCGCCCAGCGCCGCGGCCTCCGCGGCGCGAACCGTCATATCGCGCACAAGTCCGTGCACGGTCATGCGCAGCCCGCCCGCCGCAGAGCCGGAAGCGAGCATACGGTCGTAGGTCAGCGTATGCTCGCCGGTATGCGAAAGAAGATCGTCAACGGCATTTTTCAGCCCGATCCGGACGTCGCCGTCCAGAACCGTCGTGGGCGCTTTGCCCTGCGCGACGAAGCGAGGCGACGCCGAACCGAGACCGTCGAATGCGTTGACGATCGTCGTTGTCGATCCGATTTCCGCTACCAGTACGTTAACGTGCATTCTGCTGTTCTCTTCTTGCGCGTTCCTTTACGAGGAATGTGGCGACGTGGTTGCCGTGCGAACCGCGTCCGAAGCCGACGTCCGCGCCCGCTTCGCGCGCGCCTTCGTCGGTGACCTGCGTACCGCCCGCGACGAACATCAGCTTGTCGCGCACGCCCATTTCGCGGGCGATGCGGTCGACCTTGGCGATGTTCTTGTAGTGAATATCGTCATGCGAGATGATGCACGACGCAAGCATGGCGTCCGCGTTCGTTTCGATCGCCGCCTGCACGAGCTTTTCGGGCGGGACGGAGGTGCCGAGGTAGATGCACTCGATACCGTACTTCTCGATGCCGCCGTGCTTGATGTTCAGGATCTCACGGAGACCGACGGAATGTTCGTCGTCGCCGATCGTCCCCGCAACGATGCGCATCGGCTTTTTGTCGATCGCGTCCCAAAGCTCGTCGTCGCTCAGAACGTCGGGAACGGTCGGGAGCTGCAGATCGTCCATATTGATCGAGAACGCGACCTTGCCCTTCATTTCGATGCGCGTACCCTCGGCGCGGTGCATGATCTCGCGGTTGATGACTTCGCAATCAACAAGGTTCATGCGCTTGCCGATCTCGAGCGCCGCCGCTTCCGCATGACGGACGTCGGTGGGGAAGAACATGGTGAGCATCACGGTGCCGTCCGCAAGCCATTCCATTTCGGGTTTGATGAGCTTTGCATTCGGTCCCGCATAGTCCTTGACCTCGTCCATGCGCAGATAGACGTTGTCGGTCTCGTCGAGTTCGTCGATGTACTGGATCTTGTCGGGACACTCGAACGTGCAGCCGCCGATGAGCTTTGCAGGATCGTCGACCGCGTCCGGATCGTACTGCGCGACGTTGTTGTAGCCGTAATGCGCGGTGACCGGCGCGCAATAGTCCGCAGCGCGCTTAATGACCGTTCCGACGCCGATGCCGCCGTCGATCTTGCGCGAAATGCCGTCGCCGTTGCGCTCGGGGAACATACCGCTGTCGACAAAGAACCCTTCCTCGACGGAATTGAAGTATCCGCCGAGCTCGATCATGTTCTCGAGGAACAGGATCGCACGTTCCTTGAGCTCGCGCGCCTTTTCACGCAGATAGCCGTCCTTTTTGAGCTCGACCATCTCCATGAGACCGTCCATGCCGATGAGCGCCTGTTTCGCGGTATCGCACGCCTCGATGTTGTAGATATGCCACGGCACGTTGCGCCCTTCGTCCGGCGTGATCGTACTCTGGATATCCGCGCTGGTCAGCTTACTGATAACCATATTGAGCACATGGGTGACCGTCGCTTCGCGCGTGGACGCCTCGATATACTTTGTGTTCATCTGCGCGCGCATACGGTACTCGTGGAACAGATCGCGCAGCGCGACCGCATAGGGCAGGTCCATATGAATGCACGGACCGGGCGTCGCGGTCGGGGGAACGGTGGACAGACAGATGTTCTTTTTCTTCATGCCGACCTTTGCGGAGATCAGCGCGTTGATGCCGTGCTGCACCATCAGCTCCGGCATGACCTTCCATGCGTCGCGCGCGGTGGCGTTCGCATTGTGCGCGCCGTCGATCTGCGCCATATCCGCCCACGCCATGACCTTCTTGGACTCGCAGGCGTCGACGAACGAGCGGACCATATTGATGTTGCGGTAGATAACG
The DNA here is from genome assembly GCA_017438865.1 of Clostridia bacterium. GTDB lineage: Bacteria > Bacillota > Clostridia > Christensenellales > CAG-138 > UBA3792. The sequence goes on along the minus strand of JAFRUN010000063.1, from coordinate 96,507 downwards.
TTGTACTGCGGATCCTGATGCGCGCCGTTCACGCCTTCCTCGGCGAACATGACGGCGATATCGGGACCTGCGACGCCGGAAACGTAGCTGTGATAGTTGATCGGGCGTCCGACTTCATCTTCGATCATGTCGAGCGCCTTGCGCTGTGCGCGTACCTGCTTTCTGGTGACCGGAACGCCGCCGATGCCCTGCGGCGTACCCTCGATCAGACCGTCGAAGTGGCTCTGTCCGGCGGTACGGATGACCATGATGTGGTCTGCGCCGTGGTGCGCCGCCATGCGCATGCGGCGGATGTCGTCCTCAAAACGTCCGGATGCGATCTCGGTCGTGATGACGGGGATCGGCTGGGGATCGATGTCGCCGAAATAGTGCGCGGGCGGAAGTCCGACGCTGTCCTTTAAGGGCTTGCTGGCGTCCTCGTAGGTGAACGGTCCCATCTGAAGACCGGGGGCCGGCTCGCGCCACGTCCAGCCGCGGCGGCGGGGATGATAATGCTCGAGGTCCTTCAGGATCTCGGCAACGTCGATCTTCGTGTCCTTGTCCAGCTTATATTCGCTCATGCGTTTTCACCTCCGAACAGCGCTTCGGCTTCTTCCCATGCGCCCTGATTCATCAGTTTCAGTCCCGCCGTGCGGATATCGGTGCCGTCCTTCTTTGACAGGCGGTAAACCACGTTGCCTGCGCCGTGCTCCATCAGGTTATGCTCCATGCAGCCCTCGACGAGCGCCTTTGCTTCGAGGGACGAGAATCCCATGCGCAGCAGCACGCTGCGTTCGATCGCGGGCGTCGTGTTCTCATAACCGAGTTTCAGCAGCGGATCGATGAGCTCTTCGATCAAAGACCAGAAACGGGTTTCGAGCTCCGCATCGGAAAGGTCCTTCAGATGCTCTCTGCGAATTTCAAAATCGTCGTCGCGTTTCATGCAAGATGCTCCTTTACAAATTCTCTGTTCGTCTTCGTCTCCGCCGCAAGGAAGTCGACGTCGGCGTCCGTCGGCTGTTTGCCGGTCATTTTGATCGCGTTGCGGATCAAAGAGGACCGCAGATGCGTCATATCGGCGGAACGCGCCTTGATCATCGACGGGTGGGAGGGAAGAACGATGCTCTTGCCGGGGACTTCCTCCTCCGGATTGCCGAAGTAAATGTCGATGCCGTTGCTGCGCGCAAAGCTCAGCTGCGCGTTGACGTGTTTGCCCGCGCCGGTGTATTCGGTCTCCTGCACGACGATGATCTTATCCTTCGGCATCGTCTGCGAGAGCGCGAACGCAGCCGCAAGGGACGTGTTGCCGGCGGGACCTTTTTCCATGCCCTCAAGCGCGGCGAGCATTTCCGTGGTATAGAAGACCTCGCCCTGGTTGACGGTCACATAGCGGTCCATGTAGCGCAGCGGTCTTGCGGCGCTTCTCGGAACGTCGCTGCGGTCCGGCCAGGTCGAGAACGGCATACCGAAGCCGGTGTGACCGGTCGTGAAGGATTTCAGGTTGAACTGATGGTCGCTCGCCATGTGCAGACCGGAGAGGTTGACGCTCGCGGCGACGACCTCCGACTTGCAGCCGGCTTTCAGCAGTCCGCGCGCGGTGCCGGTGAGATTGCCGCCGCCGGCGTTCGTGCAAACGACGACGTCCGGATCTCTGCCGAGCATCAGACGGCACTGCTGTGCGATCTCATAGCCGAGCGTTTCGACGCCCGCGATGCCGAACGGCGTATACAGCGACGCGTTGAAATAGCCCGTTTCCTCGAGCATACGCAGGAACATATAGAACAGTTCCGGCCCGACCGTGAGCTGCACGACCTCCGCGCCGAGCGCTTCGCACTTTCTCGCCTTCTCGATGATTTCCGGCTGACCGACGCCTTTGGAGTCGAAGCACTCCTGCACGACGATGCACTTCAGGCCCGCTTTTGCGGCACAGGCGGCGACCGCCGCGCCGTAGTTGCCCGACGTTGCGGAGATGACGCCCTTATAGCCCATCTTCTTTGCCTGATGGATGCTCGTCGCGGCACGGCGGACCTTGAAGCTGCCGGAGAGGTTGGACGCCTCGTCCTTGACGAAGATCCGTGCGCCCATTCCGGCGGGTGCGCAGGCGCGTGCCAGCGCGGTCAGGTTCTTGAGCTCGTAAAGCGGCGTGTTCCCGATCTGGAATTCATCGGTCTGGATCTTGCGGACGGCGTCGAGCGTGTAGCCGGTCGCCGCCATCATCGCTTCGTAATCGAACGCAATGGAGCCGCTTTCAAAGAGATCGTAGTCCATTCCGACGGCGCGCTTCATGATCTCGTTTTTACGCGCCATCACGGCAGAATAACTGTTGTCAAGCATTGTTTCTACCTCCGAACAGAATGTCCTTCACGGTTTCCTCGATCTGATCCAGCTCCGGAACGTAATCGCCGAAATTGTGTTTAAAGGAAGGATTCACGGCGCACATGGTTCCCGTGACCTTGCGTCCGGTCTTGGTTATGACCGTAACGGTATCGCCGATCTCGGCCTCGTCGTTTACAAGATGCCCCTTTACCCACATTTCGAGCGGGACGTGACGCGTATCTTCGGGAATGTTCGTTGCGCGTTCTTCGGGCTTCAGAACGTCGATATGAACCTGTACCCAGTCGTTTTTCTTAGCCATTGTCTGCTCCTTATCTATTCAGGTAGTTGCGCATATCGCCCATGATCGCGTGCGGAACGGGCAGGTCGATCATCGTCTTGAGACCGGGCGTTGCATTGAGAACGTGAGGGATCATATTGACACACATCGCGATCGTTCCGATGCCGCCGTTGACTTCCGGCTTGATCTGCATGTTGACGTTCGGCGTGCCGGTCAGCGTGATGTAGTCGCCGGTGTATGTGCCTTCGAGTTCCGGCTCGATCTGCTGCGGATGGATCATGTCGATCATGACCTTGTCGCCGATATAGCCCTGACCGGTCATGTTGACGCCCGCGACGTCGCCCGCTTTCGCGAAGCCGTAGGGGGACTTGCGGTCGACGGAGGTGACGATCGGCTTCATCTGCTGTTCAAAGCGATCGATCTCGAATCCGAGCGCTTCGCCGATCATGCCGACGGACTCCGCGAAACCGACGTGTCCGGCGAGCGTGCCGTCCTTGCAGCCCTTTTCAAACTGCTCGACGGTGAGACCGACGCCCTGCTCTTCCATGACGGCGGGACCGAAGGGGGAGAGGGAGTTGACGCGCTTGCAGAGAACGTGCTCGACGTCCGTCATGCAGCCGGACAGACAGATCGCAAGCAGGTCCATCATCAGACCGGGATTGATTCCCGTTCCGAGAACCGAAACGCCCGCGCCCTTCGCAAGAGCATCCATCTTGTCCGCAAGCTCCGGGTTCTGCGCGCGCGGATAGCTCATCTCTTCCGCGGTGGAAATGACGTTGACGCCCTTCTCGATCAGATGGCAGATCTTCGGGTATGCTTTCCTGGTGAACGAATCGGTTGCAAGGATGCAGAGGTCGGGTTTCGGCGTCAGCGCGGCGTCGATATCGCCGATGACCTTCACGTCGTTCCGGTCGCCGCGATCCACGCCCAGAAGATCGAAAATGCTCTTGCCGACGCGATCCGGATGGATGTCGCAAACGCCGGTGATCTCCACGCCTTTTTTGGTCAGCAGGACCTTCGCGATGCCGCTGCCCATTGCACCGAATCCCCAGAGTGCTACTTGAATCTGTTTCATTTCTTTCCTCCTTCGATTTTCGAATAATCGATATTGATTTATTATACAACGAAACAATTCTTCCTGCAAGGAAAAAGCGCCGTGAACGGCGCTTATCAAACTATATATTTTAGGAGAGCTTCCGGATCGCATCGACGGCGGCGTCGATTTCTCCGGGCGTCGTCGCGGGCGAGAAGCTGAACCGGACCGTCCCCCTCGGAAACGTGCCGAACGCCCGGTGCGCATCCGGCGCGCAATGCAGTCCGCAGCGCGTCAGGATTCCGAACTCGTTTTCCAACCGGTACGAGACCTCGCCGTTGTCGCGGCGCGGAAAATCAAGCGAATATACCCCTACGCGGCGATTCGCGTCATCCGAACCGAGAAGGCGGATCGAGGGGATATCGCGGATGCCGCTATTGAAACGGTTCATCAACGCAAGCTCGTGCGCGCGGCGTTTTGAAAAATCCGCGGAAGTCAATGCGGCTTTCAGTCCGACGATGCCCGGCAGATTCAGCGTTCCTGCCTCCAGCCGGTCCGGATAAAACGGCGGGATCTCCGCGCTGTCCGACATCGATCCGGTCCCGCCGGAGATCAACGGATCGAGCCGGTCCGCAAATCCGGGCTCGAGGCAGAGCACGCCGAGTCCCTGCGCGGCAAGCAGTCCCTTGTGCGCGGGCATACAGAGCGCGTCGGCGCCGATCTTTTGCATCGAAAACGGAAAATGTCCCGCCGCCTGCGCCGCGTCGACGCAGAAGGGGACGGAAGCGGATTTGAGCCGTCCGGAAAGCGCTTCGACCGGCTGGAGCATACCGCTGACGTTGGACGCGAATGTATGGACGCACAGCTTGAACGATCTGAGATCGTCCGGCAGCTTCGCAAGGTCCGAAACGCCGTCCTCCGTCGCAGGGATTCGGACGATCTCCGCGCCGATCTGCACCAGCGGACGGATCACGGCGTTGTGCTCGAAGGACGACACGAGAACTCGGTCGCCTTTTTTCACAAGTCCTTTTATCACGGTGTTCAGCGAAGCGGTCATGCCTCCCGTAAAAACAACGTATTTCGCGTCCGGACAGCCGAACAGCCCGGCGATGCGCTCGCGCGTTTCGATCACCGCAAGCCCCGCTTCCTGCGCGCGCAAATAACTGCCGCGTCCGATGTTGGCGCAGGTCTCGTCCAGAAAGCGCTTGATCGCATCGGAAACGCCCGCCGCCTTCGGAAAACCTGTCGCCGCATTGTCCAAATAAATCGTTTTCATCAATTTCGTTATCCTCGCTTGCAAATAACGCTTATATATGTTATTATACCAGCAGATCGTTATTCGTGCAAGCGAATAACGAAATAAGGAGGATAAAGCATGGAAAAACAACAGAGTGGATTTGCGGGCTTTGTCAAAAGAAACTGGCTCGTGATTCTTACCGGTCTGATCGTCGGTGCGGCAGCCGTCGTTCTGACCGCGCTCGGCAATCCGAAGAACATGGGATTCTGCATCGCTTGCTTTGAGCGTGACATTGCGGGATCGCTGAAATTTCACAGCGCCGAAGTCGTACAGTATTTCCGCCCGGAGATCGTCGGTCTTGTTCTCGGCGCAATGATCATGTCGATGATCAGGAAAGAATGGAAGCCGCAGGGCGGATCCTCGCCGATCACGCGGTTTGTGCTCGGTATGCTCGTCATGATCGGCGCTTTGGTCTTCCTGGGCTGTCCGCTTCGCATGGTCATCCGCATCGGCGGCGGCGACGTGAACGCGCTGATCGGTCTTCTCGGCTTTATCGCCGGCATCGTGATCGGCACGTTCCCGCTCCGTTTCGGCTTTACGCTGAACCGAGCGTATAAACAGAACAAAGCGGAAGGGCTCGTGTTCCCGATTCTCCTTGCCGTTCTGTTCGTGCTCTCCCTGCTTCCGGAGCTGTTTTCCAGAAGCGAACAAGGTCCCGGCAGTCAGCATGCGCCGTGGATCGCGGCTCTGCTGATCGCGATCGTCGTCGGCGCGCTTTGCCAGCGCTCGCGCCTTTGCATGGCGGGCGGCGTTCGTGATGTCGTGCTGTTCAAAGACTTCCATCTCATCTACGGATTCCTGGCGATCATTGTTGCCGTTCTCGTCGGCAACCTGATCACGCACAATTTCAAGTTCGGTCTCGCCGATCAGCCGATCGCGCACACGGACGGCATCTTCAACTTCCTCGGCATGGCGCTCGTCGGCTGGGGCAGCGTTCTGCTCGGCGGCTGTCCGCTGCGTCAGCTTATCCTCGCGGGCGAAGGCAACAGCGATTCCGCGGTCACGGTCTTCGGCTTCATCGCAGGCGCGGCCGTTTCGCACAACTTCGGCCTTGCTTCCAGCGCGAAGGGGATCGGCGCCGGTCCGGTGCTCTGGGTTCTGATCGCAGGGTTCGTGATCCTTGCGGCACTGTCTGTTTTCAACACAAAAAGGAGGGTGTAACCATGATCGATGCAAGAGGATTGAGCTGCCCGATGCCCGTTCTGGCGGTGCAGCGCGAAGTCAAGAAAAATCAGCCGGATACGATCGAAGTCCTTGTCGACAACATGACCGCGGTCGGCAATATCACGCGGTTCGCCGCGTCGCAGCGCTATTCCGTCAAGGTCGAAGAAGCTGACGGCGAGTACCGCATGACGTTATCGAAATGAACTTCATTGCTACGTTTTACACGCATGCGTCGGCGCTGCTGACAAATCGCGCGCTGCAGAAGAAAGGCGTTTTGTCGAAGCTCGGACCGGTTCCGCGCGCGCTGTCGTCGAGCTGCGGGACGTGCGTGATGTATTCCGCCGACGATCCGCATCTGAACGATATGGACCGCGACGTCGAAGCCGTGTATGCGGTTTCCGAAGCAGGATATACGGAGCTGATGAAAAACGAATAAGCGGAAAGGGGATAGGCGGGATCGCTTCTCCCTTTTTATGCATACGATGAAATATTGCAAGAAACGGAAAACCGTGGTAGAATAAGAAAAAAGGTTTTTGAGAGGTCCCATGTCCACATTCAGCAGAATCGGCGTATTTGACAGCGGTCTCGGCGGTCTGACCGTCCTGAACGCGATCTGCGCCGCAAACAAGGGGTTGTCCGTCGTGTATTTCGGCGACACGGCGCGCGTTCCCTACGGTTCGCGCACGCCCGAAACGATCATCCGGTACGCGGAGCAGGACGTCAGGTTCCTGCTTTCCAAAGGCGTAGAGGCGATCGTCGTTGCCTGCGGCACGGTCAGCGCGATCGCGCTGGAAGAGCTGCGAAAGGAGTTTTCGATCCCGATCATCGGCGTCATCGAGCCCGCCTGCGACGCCGCGGCGAAAGTCACAAAAAGCAAGCACATCTGCGTCATCGGCACGCAGGCGACCGTACACAGCCACGCATATTCGGATTATATCAACCGTCAGTATCCCGATATGACCGTTTCCGGCATCGGCTGTCCGCTGTTCGTTCCGCTGATCGAAAACGGATTCCGCGAGGACGATCCGATCACGAAGATGACGGTGGAACGATACCTGTCCCCGATCCGCAACACGGACATCGACACGCTGATCCTCGGCTGTACGCATTATCCGTTCCTGTCCGACGTCATTCATGAAACGCTGCCGGACGTCCGGTTGATCGACATCGGCGTTGCGCTTTCGGAGGTCGTCGGAAGGACGCTGACGCTTCCGCACAACATTTCGGACAATTTCGTGGAATACTGCTTCAGCGACCGCGAAACCGGATTCAAGCGCTTCGACGCGGAACATCTCAAGGATCTGCCGAACGGACCGATCAAGTCCATCAACATCGAATCTTTCTGACATAGAAGCAACATACCCTCATATGCTTTAACAACAAGCATATGGGGGTATTTCATTGAACTGGTATGAAATTCGCATCTGCGAGGAAGCGTCGTATATCGTAGAGCACAAGGCGACCGTGCGGGAAGCCGCAAAAGCGCTCTGCATCGGAAAAAGCACCGTCCACAAAGACGTAACGGAACGGCTGAAAACGATCAATCCCGGGCTGTACGGAATGGTCCGCAGCGTCCTGAACGTAAACAAGGCGGAACGGCATATCCGCGGCGGAAAGGCAACGCGCGACAAGTATGCGGTCCTGCGTCAGTGCGCCGGAGACGTGACGGCGGACAGATAGACCTTCGCCGCGCCCGCCTGTTTCAGCGTCTTCGCGCATTCGTAAGCCGTCGCGCCGGTCGTAAAGACGTCGTCCACCAGAACGATACGCAGCCCTTTGACGAGCGGATCGGCGGAAAACGATCCGCGCATATTCCTGCGGCGTTCGGCGGGATCCGGAATCTTTTTCTGTTCGAAGCCGAGCTTTGTCTTGCACAGCAGCTTTGTCGAGTACGGGATCTTCGCCGCATTTGAAAGATACGCGGCGAGCAGCTCCGTGTGATTGTATCCTCTGATCCATTTCCGGAAAGGATGCATGGGGACGGGAACCAGAATGTCCGCCTGCCATTCTTCCGGCACGGACAGGAACTGCGTAAAGAAGCGGGCGTATTCGCGCTGTTCGTGCTTCTTGAACCGGATGATCGCGGCGGAAATTTCCTCGCTGTACTGCAATCCGACGCTCAGTCCGTCAAGCGGCGCAAGATACGCCGGGTTCGGACAGTATTTCAGCTTCGCGCGGCAGGCGTCGCACAGTCCGTCTTCGCCGATCAAATCCTCCTCATCGCAAAGAAAGCATTGATACGGACCGGGCAGAAGCGCGTCGGTCAGAAATGCGATATCCTGTTGTTTACGATCCGATCTCCGCATATGCCGTCAACCGTTCCTTCAATCCGGTGTTCCGAACGCTCCGGTACGCGTTCCTGACCATTCGGGCAATCGTTTCGCTTCTGCCGATGCCGTACACCATCCGCTTTGCCCTTGTCACAGCCGTATAGAGCAGGTTCCTTGTCAGCAGCGGCACGGGACCGCCGGCAAGGGGGAGCAGCACCGTCTGAAACTCGGAGCCCTGGCTCTTGTGGATCGTGATACAGTAGGCAAGGTCGATCTCCTCAAGCTGCGCAAACGCGTATTCGGCGACGCGCCCGTCGTCGAACGCGATCACGGCGATCTTTTCACGCGGATCGAGGCGCAGGATCGTTCCGAGATCGCCGTTGAATACGCCGGTCCCTTCCTCAAACTGTCCGAAGCGAAGCGTTTTCCGCCACCCGACTTTATAATTGTTGCGAATCTGCATGATCTTGTCGCCTTCGCGCAAAAGCGTGTCCCCGACGGCATGCTCGGTCTTTTCCGGCGCGGCCGGGTTCAGGACATCCTGCAAAAGCCGGTTCAGCGCAATGACGCCGAGCGGTCCGGTTTTCATCGGCACGAGGACCTGAATGTCCATCAGCGGATCGCTTGTGCCGAGACGCGACGCTTCGCGGCGGATCAGCTCGACGAGGCGCGCGCAGATCCGGTCCGGATTCGGGATCTCCTCGAACAGAAAATCGGAATCGCGATCGACGAGAAGGGGCATTCTGCCGCTGTTGATCAGATGCGCGTTGCGAACGATGTTCGACCGCTGCGCCTGCCGGAAGATCTCCGTCAGCCGGAAATACGGCAGCGCTTCGGACGCAAGCGCGTCGGAAAAGACGTTCCCGCAGCCGACGGGCGGAAGCTGGTCGCGATCGCCGACAAGGACAAGGCGCGTTCCCTTCGGGATCGCCTGTAAAAGCGCGTACATCAGCGGCGCATCGACCATGGACATTTCATCGACGATCACCATGTCGGCGATCAGCGGATTGTCGCGATTGCGCCGGAACCCCTCTCCGGGCACAAACTCGAGCAGGCGGTGGATCGTTCTCGCCTCGCTTCCGGTCGCCTCCGTCATGCGTTTTGCCGCGCGCCCGGTCGGCGCCGCAAGCTCGACCGCATAGCCGCATTCCTGCATGGCGTCGATGATGCAGCGAATGATGGTCGTTTTCCCGGTTCCGGGACCGCCCGTGATGATGGATACGCCGTTCGTCAGCGCCAGAAGGACCGCCTTCTGCTGTTCCTCGGACAGTTCCATATGAACCTGCTTCTGCCAGCGGTTCAGATCCCAGATCTCATACATCGGGGGAACGTTCAGCTGCAGCAGTTTTTTTGCGATATAATCCTCATATTTGTGCAGGTAGGGGAGATAGACGGCGTTGACGCCGTTGACCTCGCATTGAACGAGATCGCTGCCCGTCACCATCCAGTCGACCGTTTCTTCGATCCGTTCCGCCGTCGTGCCGAGCAGTCCGGCCGCGCGCTCGAGCAGAACGGCGTATTCCAGATACATATCGCCGTGCTCGTCCCGCGCCTGCTGCAAACAATAGCGGATCCCCGCCATCAGCCGCGCAAGCGAATCCGGTTCGAAGCCCGCAACGTGCGTCGCGATCCGGTCGGCGGTCAGAAAACCGATCCCGTCGATGTCGTCGATCAGCTGATACGGATTCTCCTGCACCTTCGCAAGACACAGTTCTCCGTATGTCTGCATCATCTTATACGCCTGTCCGACGGTCACGCCGTACGGTTCAAGACTCAGAAGAACATCGCGAAGCAGTTTCTTTTCGCGAAAAGAATCCGTGATCATCTTCGCCTTCTTTGCACCGATGCCCGGGACCTCAACGAGGCGTTCCGGTTCCTTTTCAAGCACCTCAAGCGTATCCATGCCGAAAGTCGACACGATCGCCCGCGCCATTGCCGGACCGACGCCGCGAACGACGCCGCTCTCCAGATACTTGATGATCGCGCTGTTGCTCGACGGCGCTTTGCGTTCACAGGATTCCGCTTTGAACTGCGTACCGAAGCGCGGATGGTACGTCTCTTCTCCGATCAGCGTGACGGTGTCGCCGACGTTGACGAGCGGAAGAATGCCGACGCAAGTCGTGACCGTCTTTTCGTCGTCGGAAAGAAGCGACAGAACGGTGTATCCGTTCGTCGCATTCCGGAAGATCACAGATTGTACGCTGCCGGTCAGTTCCATTGCAAAAAGCCCCCGGCATCCCGGAGGCAAGGTTTGTCAGAATTCGAGTTTCTGTTCGATGTAGGCGCGAAGCTCCGAGATCGGAAGCCGCACCTGCTCCATGGTGTCGCGGTCGCGAACCGTTACGCAATGATCGGTTTCGGAATCGAAATCGTAGGTGATGCACAGCGGCGTGCCGATCTCGTCTTCTCTGCGATACCGCTTGCCGATCGAGCCGGTCTCGTCGAAGTCGACCGCGAAATGCCTGAGAAGATCGAGATAGATCTCGTTCGCCTGCGCGGAGAGCTTCTTCGACAGCGGAAGCACCGCCGCCTTGAACGGCGCGAGCGCAGGATGCAGATGCAGAACGGTACGGACGTCGTTGTCAAGCTGCTGCTCCTCATATGCGTTGCACAGCACCGCAAGCACGGTGCGCTCGACGCCGAGGGACGGCTCGATGACGTAGGGGATGTAGCGCTCGTTGCGTTCGGCATTGTAGTACGTCAGATCCTTGCCGGACGCGTTCTGATGCTGCGTCAGGTCGTAATCCGTGCGGTCCGCCACGCCCCAAAGCTCGCCCCAGCCGAAGGGGAATCTGAACTCAAAGTCCGTCGTCGCCTTGGAATAGAACACGAGCTCGTCCGGATCGTGGTCACGGAGCCGTAGATTCTCGTCCCTGATGCCGATCGAGAGCAGGAACTTATGGCAGTAGCTGCGCCAGTAATCGAACCATTCGAGGTCGGTGCCCGGCTCGCAGAAAAATTCCAGCTCCATCTGCTCGAACTCACGCACGCGGAAGATAAAGTTGCCCGGCGTGATCTCGTTGCGGAAGCTCTTGCCGATCTGTCCGATGCCGAACGGCAGCTTTTTGCGCGTTGTGCGCTGCACGTTCGCGAAATTCACGAAAATGCCCTGCGCGGTCTCCGGGCGCAGATAAACCGTGTTTTTCGCATCCTCGGTGACGCCCTGGAACGTTTTGAACATCAGGTTGAACTGACGGATATCGGTGAAATTATGCTTGCCGCAGGTGGGGCAGGGGATCTGGTGCGCCTCGATAAACGCTTTCATCTCCGCCTGGGTAAACGCGTCGATCGGTTTTTCGAGCGCAACGCCGTTTTCCGCCGTCCAGTCCTCGATCAGCTTGTCGGCACGGAAACGCTCCTTGCATTCGCGGCAGTCCATCAGCGGATCGGAAAAACCGCCGAGATGTCCGGACGCCTTCCACGTTTCGGAATTCATCAGGATCGCGGCATCGAGACCGACGTTGTAGGGGCTCTCCTGCACGAACTTTTTCCACCATGCCTTTTTGACGTTGTTCTTGAGTTCGACGCCGAGGGGACCGTAATCCCATGTATTGCTGAGACCGCCGTAAATTTCGGAACCGGCGAAAATGAATCCGCGGTTCTTGCAGAGCACGACGATCTTGTCCATCGAATATGCGTTCTGTTCCATAGTATTCTCCTCCGTTCAATCTGTTTTATTATCATGCGCGGCAGACGTTTTGTCAAGGTGTTTCGAAAACGCACGGAAAACCGGAACCAAATTCTTACCGCCGACATACAATACTGTAACGACGAAATCACGTCGAATCATTACGAACGGAGGAACAAATACAATGTTCAACAATCTCGGCGGAACCAATCTGACCTGGCTGCTCGTTTTGCTTCTGCTCATCGGCGACGGTGACAACGGCATGGGCATTTCCTGCGATACGCTGATCTGGCTGCTTCTTCTGTCCCGCTTCTGCGGCGGCGAAAACGGCTGCGGATGCGGCTGCGGCAATCAGAACCGTCCCTGCGGCTGCTCGGCAATGTAATTGTAAAAAGCTCTTTGAAATTCGCCTCCTGTGTGTTATAATGATGCATAAGGAGGCGAAATACCATGTTGCTGAAAATTGAAGGAATGGGATGCATGCATTGCGTCGCAAAGGTAACGAAGGCGCTGGAGGCGATCGGCGCAACGGTCAAAAAATGTGAGATCGGAACGTGTGAGATCGAAGGCGTTTCCGACGTCGAAAAAATCCGCGACGCAGTCGAAGGCATCGGGTTCGAACTGATCTCTGCGGAAGAATGAACCACGTCGTTGTCGGAATGTCCGGCGGCGTCGACAGCTCTGTTGCGGCTTATCTTCTGAAGCAGCAGGGCTTTGATGTTGTGGGCGTTTTTATGAAAAACTGGGAAGAAGACGACGAAGACGGCGTCTGCACCGCGACCGCCGATTACGCGGACGTCCGAAGCGTCTGCGAGACCATCGGCATTCCGTATTATACGGTCAATTTCGCAGCGGAATATCGCGAGCGTGTTTTTTCCTACTTCCTGGACGAATACCGGAAAGGGAGAACGCCGAATCCCGACGTGCTCTGCAACTGCGAGATCAAGTTCAAAGCGTTTCTGGACTTTGCGCTGAAGACCGGCGCGGGACTTTTGGCGACCGGTCATTACTGCCGGCTCAGCGAGGACAAGCAGCTGCTGCGCGGCGCGGACAGCGGAAAAGATCAGTCGTATTTCCTTGCGGGATTGAAGCGGGAACAGCTGGAACGCGTCGTCTTCCCGATCGGCAATCTCCGGAAAACCGAAGTGCGTGAGATCGCTAAGCAGAACGGCTTTACCAACGCGCTGAAGAAAGACAGCACCGGCGTTTGCTTCATCGGCGAGCGCAATTTCAAAAAATTCCTGATGCAGTACCTGCCTGCGCAGCGCGGCGATATGGTCGACGAACACGGAAGGAAGGTCGGCACGCACGACGGGCTGATGTACTACACGCTCGGACAGCGCAGAGGGCTCGGCATCGGCGGACGGAACGACGGAACCGGCGAAAGCTGGTTCGTCATCGGAAAGGACCTCGGGCGAAATCTGCTGATCGTTCAGCAGGGCGAACACGAGGAGCTGTATTCGACCTCGCTCGACGCGCATCGTGTGAACTGGATCGGCGGTACCGCGCCGGAAAGCAGTTTTGTCTGCACGGCGAAGTTCCGTTACCGCCAGCCGGATCAGGGCGTTCGCGTCACGGTGTCCGGCGAAGGCGCGCACGTCGATTTCGACCGTCCGCAGCGCGCCGTTACCCCCGGACAATGGGTTGTATTTTATCGGGGTGAAACCTGTCTCGGCGGAGGACCGATCGATGTCGTCACTCCGCTGAAAGCGATCTGCATATGAACCGGCGGTTCGTCCACATTACGCCGCGGCTTGCCGCTGCGGCGGATATGCTGAAAGGATACGAAACGGTCGCCGACGTCGGCTGCGATCACGGGCGGCTGACCGCGGCGCTTTTGCAGCAGAACTGCTGTTCAAAGGTGATCGCCTCCGACATCAGCGAACCGTCGCTTGAAAAAGCACGCGATCTGATCGTGCATATCGGACTTGCCGACCGCGTTTCGTTCCGCGTCGGCGACGGCTGCTCTGTTCTGAAGCCGGGGGAATGCGACGCGATCGCAATGCTCGGCATGGGGGGAACGCTGATGTGCCGGATCCTCGAAGCGTGTTCCGTTCCGCTTGCAGGCGCAAAAGCGCTTGTTCTGCAGCCGATGCGCGCGCAGGACGAGATCCGGGAATACCTTTGCCGCGGCGGATACCGGATCACGGACGACCGTGTCGTTTCGGACCGCGGCCGGCTCTATCAGGTGTTCAAAGCGGAAACGGGCGGTATGCCGGACATGCTTCCGGACGGATTTCCGGAGGGTTTTTTCGACGTCGGATACCGCGCGTTTGAAACGGGCGATCCGCTGCTGCCCGCATTGTGCAGAGAACAGTTTTCGTGTCACGAAAAGATGCTGAAGACGGCGCGCGGCACGAGCGGGGAGACTGTCATTCAAAAGAAGATCGATGCGCTCCGGCAAATCCTGGAGCGGTCAGAATTGAGGAATCACAAATGAACCTTAACGAATTCTGCGAACGGATGGAAGCGATCGCGCCGAAGGCGCTCGCGCTGGATTACGACAACGTCGGCCTTCTGATCGGACCGGATCACGACGAGATCCAAACTGTTCTCGTCGCGCTCGATCTGACCGTTCCGGTCGCGAAGGAAGCGATCGAAGGCGGGTACGATCTCGTTCTGACGCACCATCCGGTCTTCTGGGAGCCGGTGCGCAGCTTTTCGCCCTCGGATCCCGATCTTGCCGCACCGTATCTTCTGATGCGGCACGGGATCGGACATTTTGCGGCGCACACCAATCTCGACGCATGCGCGGGCGGTGTCAACGACACGCTTGCGGAGCTGCTCGGGCTGCACAATGTTCAGCCGCTTCCGCCGGAAAATCTCGGCCGGATCGGCACGCTTCCCGAACCGGTGCGCTTTTCCGAATTTGCCGTGCATTGCGAAGCAAAGCTGAATACGCGCGGGCGGTTTACGGGCGACTTCGACCGCATGATCCGCACCGTCGCTTTGATCGGCGGCTCCGGCGGAGGAGATATCGAATATGTTCATCAAGCGGGATGCGACGCGTTTGTAACCGGGGAGATGAAGCACAGCCAGGCGCTGACCGCCGCGTATTACGGTCTGAACTGCTGCGTGCTCGGTCATTATGAGACGGAATTTCCCGTACTGAAATCATTGATTTACCGTTTACAGATCGGGAAAAATGATGTAAAATATCATTTAGCACATTCGGGCGGCGCACCGCTGCGCGGCCTTTAAGGAGGAACTTGAAATGAGTAAACCCATTGCATTGCTTGCCTATCAGGATGCCGATCTCGAAAAGCAGCAGCTGGAAGCGGATCTCCGCACGACCGAAAACCGCGTGCGGCTGAATAAGCTCGCGAAATTCATCAAGCAGCAGCAGGCGACGCTGAACAAGCTGAACGAGGACATCGAAACCTTTTCCGCATCGATGTCCAAGCTGAACGCGCAGTATACGGCGCTGCTGGACCGGCTCGATCTGGAAACGGGCGAATTCGAGACGCTGAAGGGCGACGAGGAATGCACCTCCGAGGAGATGACGGAGTTCCGTCACGACATTGAAAAACTGCAGCGCGAAGCAAACAACCTTGAAAAAGAGATCAAGCAGTTGTTCCGCACGCTGGACGAAGCGGTCTCCGAATTCCAGAAAACGCGTCAGCAGGGCGCAAAGGCGAAGAAGGAATACGATCAGCTGAAGATCGTCTGCCAGAAGGAAAAGGATGACGCCGCGATCGACCTTCTCGCCGCAGACAAAAAAATGGAGGATCTCGAAAAGAAGGTCAGTCCGACGCTGATGACGCGATACAAACGCGTCCGGCAGCATTACGGCACGCCGGTCGTGGCGGTGCGCGACGGAAAATGCAGCGGATGCAATATGTCCCTTCCGAGCTTGGCGATCCGGCGTCTGATCGGCGAGGACATGATTCTCGAGTGCGAAAACTGCGGACGGCTTTTATACGCAGACAACGAATAACATTTGACGGTGAGTAAGCCAGACGATCGCGACTCTTTTAGAGGTGAGGAAAGTCCGAGCACCGCAGGGCAGAGTGCCGGGTAACGCCCGGTGAAGGCGACTTCAAGGAAAGTGCAACAGAAAGATACCGCCCGTTTTTCGGGCAAGGGTGGAAAGGCGAGGTAAGAGCTCACCAACGGCATGGCGACTTGTCCGTTCTGTAAACCCCACTCGGTGCAAGATTGGAACGGGAGCATTCAATAGCGGCCCGCTACGCTCCTTATAATCGCTAGAGCGGCGCGGCAACGCGTCGTCCAGATAGATGATCGTCCTTTGACAGAACTCGGCTTACGGCTTGCTCACCGTCGTTTTTCATGTTTCGGGATAGGGCTTAAAGGGGGTAAACTATGGAAGAAGCAATCAGGTATCGGGAAGCGTATTCCGATATCCTGCGGGAAGAGATCATTCCCGCAACGGGCTGTACCGAACCGATCTCCATCGCATACTGTGCGGCGAAAGCGCATCAGGTGCTCGGCATGCAGCCGACCGCCGTGACCGTTTCGGTCAGCGGAAACATTCTGAAAAACGTCAAAAGCGTCGTTGTTCCCAACACGAACGGGCTGAAGGGCATTCGCGCCGCCGTTGCCGCCGGCATCGTCTGCGGCGATCCGGAAAAGGGCATGCAGGTGATCAGCCGCGTCACGGAGGAGCAGCGCGCCGCCGTTGCGCACTTTATGGACACGGTCAGCATCGACGTCTCCTGCGCCGAAACCGACTGTCAGCTCTATATCAGCATCACGCTGTACGCCAGAACGTCCTATTCCCGCGTCGTGATTGCGAACAACCATTCCAACATCGTCGAGATCATGAAGAACGGCGAAGCGCTTCTGAAACGCCCGATCGTTGCGCAGAGTGAGGACAACCTGACCGACAAGTCCTGTCTGAATCTGCATGATATTTTCGAGTATGCGGATAAGATCGACATTTCCGAGATAAAGGATCTTCTGGATATGCAGATCGACTATAACATGGCGATCTGTGAGGAAGGGCTGAAGAACGACTACGGCGCGAACATCGGCAAGGTGCTTCTTGCGGAAAACGCCAACGATGCAAAGACCGTTGCAAGGGCTTACGCCGCCGCGGGCAGCGACGCCAGAATGAGTGGATGCGAAATGCCGGTCGCCATCCTTTGCGGATCCGGCAATCAGGGCATCACCGCCTCCGTGCCGATCATCTGCTATGCAAAGCATTATTCGGCGGACAGAGAGCGCATGTACCGCGCCATGATCCTGTCCGATCTTCTGACCGTCTATCAGAAGGCGGGGATCGGTCGGCTTTCGGCATATTGCGGCGCGGTCAGCGCCGGATGTGCCGCGGGCGCCGGCATCGCATATCTGCTCGGCGGAGACGAAACGGTCGTCGCGCACACGCTCGTGAACGCGGTCGCGATGATTTCCGGAACGATCTGCGACGGAGCAAAGCCGTCCTGTGCGGCAAAGATCGCCGCGGCGATCGACACCGGCATCCTCGGATATCAGATGTATCTGCATCAGCAGCAGTTCATCCACGGCGACGGGATCGTTGCGCCGAACGCGGACGCCACGGTCCGGAACATCGGACGGATCGCATCCGAAGGCATGGTGGAAACGGATCAGACGATCATCAGCATCATGCAGCAGGACTGCAAATAAAAGAGACAAACGACAGACGGCCGGAATCAGATCCGGCCGTCATTTTTATGTTTTCATGGATTCAGGCGATACAGCTTTCCTGCGCTGTTCTCGGCAACGACCTCGCCGTTTTCGTTGAAATAGCCGTAGTCGATTTCATAGTTCCATCGCTCCGGGTTTGAAACGAGCACATATCCGACATGATACGTTTCAAACAGCTCTGCGGCATCCGAAGGTTCTTCATACATCGACGCGACGTCCGCCTCGCGTTCCGACGTGTTGATGCCGTGATAGAACAGGAACGTTCCGGTGCCGGTCACGATGCTGCGTCCGGTGAGCGGAGTAACGAGGTTCCAATGATAGCTGTTTGCAAGAATGACCGCGTCCGGTTCCGTTGCCGTCCTGATCTGTTCCGCAAGTTCAATTTCATCTTCGGTATAGACCTGATACTCGCTTTTGCACTCGCGGACGATCGTCATCACGGAGGAAGCGGTCACGGAAACGATCAGCAGATAAAATGCGACCGTCAGCGCGGCGGACGTTCCGGCAAAGCGCCGGCGTTTCCGTCCGGGCGACATGAGCGGCAGCGCGAGCAGGACCAGCGTCAGCATGCACAGGATCAGCGCGATCGCGCCGAAAATCTTCGGCAAGGTGTACGACGCGCGCGTATATTGCCGCAGCCAAACGACGAACAGGGAACCCGTCAAAACGATCGAAAGAAGAAGGGGAACGATCGGCAAAAGCAGGCGCTTCCGGTCGGTTCGGGCATTTCTCCTCGCGCCGATGCACAGCGCAGGCAGCAGCCCCGCCGCAAAGAACAGCGTCAGCGCGGTTCCCGGGTGGATCACAAATCCGTTTGCGGAATCGAACGCGATCTTGAACAGGAAATACAGCAGAAGCGCGCCGTTCAAAGCGGCGATGCAGACACGGTGCGTAAAACCGCGGTCTTCTGCGGCGTATTTCTTGCCGACGGCATGCCGGATCCTGTGTCCTGTCACAAAGATCAGCTTTGAAACAAGACCGCAGACGAACGCAAACCAGATAAACAGCAGCTTGTTGTTGTCGTAATTGTTCGGCTGAAATTCGATCAGCTCCGCGATGATCCAGATCGCGATTGCGCCCGCAAAGATCCTCCTGTCCCGTTTGGGAAGGACCAGAAACGCGAACGGCATCAGGAGAAAGATCAGTCCGAGATTTTTCACATAAAACCACAGATACGAGTCGGCTTCGTTCGCCCAGTTCAGGTGGAAACGAACCAGACTGCTTTCCGACGCCTGCCGGAATGTGAACAGAAACAGCTGCGGCGCCGCAAGCAGACAGGTCAGTATGCCGTAGGTAAGCCAGGCAAGCAGGCGTTTTTTTCCGAAGCGCACCGTGATAAGGTCCGCAACGCAGTATACGGCGCTGACGACGCCGAGCGCAAGGAACGAATGCGTATGGATCATCGGCATCAGTCCCGCGAAAACGGCAAGGGGAAGAACGTTTTTGCGGTTTCCCTCGAACGCGAACCCGTGCAGCAGATACAGGCACGGGAACAGAAACGCCCAGCCGAACAGCGTCGCGCGCTGCGGGATCAGCATATCGACGATCGGATTCACCCAGCGAAGTCCGAGCGCAGGGATGTTGGTCGGCGTTTGGTAGAATCCTTCAAGCAGGGCTTCGGATACCGTTTGTCCCGTCGTACCGAGCAGCGGGGAAAGAAGGCCGCCGGCCCTGGACAGATCGAAGAAATAGAAGAACCCGAAGCCGCCGCCGAAAAAGAACAGCAGCGTCGCAAAAGCAGCGCGCGAACGGCGCTTCAGCCATTGATTGAAGAACAGATACACGCCGAACACGACGACAACGAACGCATAGAACGCCGAAACGATGTAGGCGAGCCGAACGGACGCGCCGAGCTGAAAGAGCGAAGCGGCGGAGGTTTCGCAAAGGAACGGATAGTTCACTGCGTGTCCTGGGAAAATGCTGTACTGCGGCGGGAACGTCGTCTGCTCCGCAATACTCGTGATGAATCCGAGGTGCATGGCAAGGTCGCCGTAGGTCACCTGACCTACCCATACGCTCCCGTTCTTATGCGGATACAGAATGTGCGTGTGCAGAAGATATCCGCACAGGGCAAGGATCGGAACCGCAAGAAGGAGAATCGTCCAATCGTTGCCGAAATAAAACGCGTTCGCGACGCCTTTCTTTTTGCGGGAAACCAGGATGAATACGGATATGCCGCCCGCAAGCGCGGCGACGATCGCGGCAAGGATCTGCGCAAGCAGAGTAAATCCGACAAGCAGCGCGAACAGGGAGGGGAGCCATGTGAGCATCAAAAGTCCCGCGGCAAGTCCGAGCCAGATCCGGTATTTTGCTTTGTGCGTTTGAAACACGACCTCGGAGACACAGATCCCCGAGATCGCGAACAGCAATGTAAAACAGACGGCAGCCATTATTTCGTGATAAACAGAATGCCCGTGGTATTCGGTCCGCAATGTGCGCAGATCGTCGCGCTTGCCTGCGTGATGTGGATCTCTTTGAACGGCTGAAGCTCCGTCGCGAGCATCTTCATGGCTTCAAGCACCTCGGGATCCGAGCCGGAGTGCGTGATGAAGCAGCGGTCAAGGACGATATCGGTGCGGTCCTTGATCATATTCTCCACATACTTCAGCGCGCTGCGCTTATAGGAACCCATATACTTCTTGCCGACGGTCATGGAACCGAACAGATCGTTGCGAACCATGATGCACGGCTTGATGTTCATCAGCGACGCGCCGAACTGCGCAAGCCCCGAGCAGCGACCGCCCGCGTGCAGATACTTCAGATCGTCGAGAATGAACGACGCGCTGACCTTGTCCGTAATGGGCGTAACTTCTTCGTAGATCTGCTTTGCGCCGAGCCCCTTTTTGATGCGCTCGCCGCATTCACATACGATATGCCCGCTGCCGGTGGACAAGCTCTTGGAATCGATGACGAACACGCGATCCGGTCCGAACATTTCCGCCGCGAGACGCGCGTTGCCGCAGGTGGACGAAAGACCGCTTCCGAGCGAGACATGAACGATGTCATACCCCTTTTCGATATAGGGTCTGAACACGGCTGCGTATTCGTCGATGTTCATGGCGCAGGTGCTGGGAAGGGTATGCTTTTCTTCATAATTGGCGTAAATCTCTTTGTGCGTGATATTCACACCGTCGAGATACTCGTTTCCGTTCAGACGAACATGGATATGCACGAAATCGACGTCATACCGTTTTGCAAGCTCCGGCCCGATATCGCAGGAGCTGTCCGCGATCAATTTAACAGGATTCATATATCTTCTCCTCCTTTTGAAATCATACCATGTTCTGAAACGCGTGTCAATTTTGAATAACAAATAAATTGCGCATGAGCGACGCACCGCGTCCGAGCTGAATCTGTCTTACGATATGGACAGAGTGGTCAAGTATATCAATAAGACGGAGAACCTTTACGACGCGCTTGTCGAATATGAGAAGGCAAGAGGATATGATTCCGACGCGGAAGAGGAAGTCATCGCCCGGTGCTGCGAGAGTTTCCTTGCGAACCGCATCTTCGTACAGAGCTTTGCGAAGAAAAACTACAAGTCCGCAAAGGCGATCTCTGAATTCCTGACGCAGATGAACACGGATATGCGGCGTGTGTTTGACGATGCGGAGCTTCGCGCAACAGAGAAGGGCATCTACAACGATATGTCGCCGGAGCAGGAGATCCTTTCGCAGGTCGCTGATATCGACGATATCGCACGGCTGTGGAGCAACGCGGTCAATGCGCTGGAGAAGAAGCGGACAGAAATTCAAAAAGCTGAAGGCAGTGTTCGGATGTCTTTTATGGATAGCGTATCGCTTGATCAAAACGTCGAAACGATATTGAAAATGAGCGACAGCGATGCTCTACAGATGAAAGAGGATGGTCGCTTTGTCAATGTTATGGATGATACGCCGAGTGTAATAACTGACAATGTAAAAGACGCAAAGAACCTTCCTGTCGTAATGCGGTTTGACGCAGCATACCTTGCTATACGCCACGAAGGAATTCTTGAAGGACACTATCATAATTATGGTGCTTCCTTTGGGAGGATTGTAAGACGTATTTTGAATAAACCCGATGCAATACTACGTTTGGGAAATGGTCGGCTTAATCTTCTTGGATCGGTTGTCCATAAAAAGGGGAACACAAGCATTGTCAGCGCAGAACTGAATACTATTCAAAATGTAGATGATAAGTATGATTACTACAATCTTGTTGTAACGGTAACGCCAGCAAAGGATAACTACATAAAGAACCTTTCTCAAAAAGCCGTCTCCGTAGAATACCAAAAAAATGACTTGGAACAAGTTAACCCTCAACTGTACAAGTGGTTGAGCATTGTTAATCCCAAATCATCTATTGATAGTATATCCTCTAAAACCGATTCTGTCAAGCTATCCGACAAGGAATATCTTTCCTTTGCGCAGAAGGTCAAGGACGGCACGACGACGGACGCGGAAACGGAAACGCTGCGGAAAGCGGTTGACGCGGCGGCAAAGGCAAACGGATATATATACGGTCGTGCGTATCATGGAACAGATTACTACAAGGATATTACCGTATTCAAACGAGGCAAGGGCGGTTATCTTGGAAGCGGAATCTATTTTTCTGACAGACAAGATACCGCGCAACGGTATGCAAATAGAATGGGCGACGGCGGCAAGGTTTACGGGGCTTTCTTGAAGATCAACAATCCGCTGAACGTATCGTCTGCAGATCCGGCGAAAGAAATTCTGCGAGTGGCATACGGGAGTGATCGCATTTATAATGAGCGTGTTCGCAACCAGGCGAATCAAAGCCAGCTTTTGCAAAGGAAAGATATTGCAAAACTGCAAGCAAAAGGGTATGACGGTATTATATGGAAAATGGAGAGAGGAGTAGAAACGGAGTATTCCGTATTTGATCCGTCGCAAATTAAGTCCGCAGACCTTGTAACCTACGACAACGACGGCAACATCATTCCGCTGTCCGAACGGTTCAACAAGAACGATGATGATATTCGGTACAGCACGATGGACAACATCAAACTGAACCGCCACGGCAACACGCGCACGTTTGAGTTGAAGGACAGCAAAGCAACGCTGATCGGCAACGATGTGGAGCTGGACGGCGGCACGATCCGTCAGCGCGTGGCAATGATGAAACTGCTTGCAGAGCATAACGATCTTGCGCGTGTGGACGCTGCAAGCGTGGAAGAAGCCGAAGCGTTCCGCAGAGCAGGCGCGGTGCAGGACGAGATGGAAGGTCGCGGCAAGTACGGCACGTTTGAGTTCAAGTACCAGCGTCAGGTCGGTCAGGACATCTGCGATCCGAAGCAGAAGGTCAAGTTCGCAAAGGATATCGTGAAATACAAAATGCCGGGAATTGCAGCATAGAATGCAACAATCTTGTGAACTCCATTGACGAAAGAGCCAAAATTGGGTAACATAGCGATGTATCAGATCGGAAAGGAGCTCAATCGGAATGGCAAAGAATCCGTATACGGTTCTCGGCGTTTCGGAAACGGCGACGGACGAAGAGATCCGCGCCGCATACCGGCGTCTTGCCAAGCAGTACCATCCCGATCTGAATCCGAACGATCCGTACGCCGCCGCGAAGATGAACGACGTCAACGTCGCATACGATCAGATCAAGACGGCGGAGAAGCGTGCCGCTTACCGCGACGCGCAAAAAACGCAGACCTTCTATCAGCAGTCCGGATATCAGCAGTCCAACCCGTGGCAGACGTATTATCGCACCGGTCAGGGATATTACGGCGGATCCTACACGGGAAACCAGGGGAACGACGGAAACGAACCGCCGTTCGGCTGGGGTTCGATCTTTGAGGAACAGCAGCGCAGAAGAGCGAATACCGTGCGCTACCGCAGGGTTCGCATCCTGTATCTTGTTCTGGCGTTTCTGATGATCCTGATGCTGACGCGATGCGTATTCAACGGGTTGTTCTATACCTGTTTATATCCCGTTTACGGCGCCTGCTACGGGACGGACGCCTATCGTTCCAATGACGCCGGAAACGATTTTGTCATAGGAGAACAGAATGAGCTTTCGTAACCGTTTGTATCGTTTCATGGAGGGCAGAAACGGCGTCGACGCGCTGTCTGTCTTTATCAACCGACTGAGCTTCGGCTGGCTGTTCGGCGCGATCCTGTTTACCTTTCTGTCGATTCTGTTTATGCGCCGCGACGCGGCCGCTGCATCGACGGTGTTCAGGGTGCTGTATTTTATCGCATACGGACTCGGGCTGATTCTTCTGATCCTGTGGTTCTTCCGCGTATTTTCAAAAAACGTCGCAAAGCGGCAGGCGGAGAACACACGCTATCAATACCGTATGCAGAAGCTCCGCCGCAAGCGGGCATCCGTAAAGCAGCAATGGAAAGACCGCAAAACGTACAAGTACTTTCGCTGCCCGCAATGCAGGCAGAAAATGCGCGCGCCGCGGCACAAGGGCAGGATCCGCGTGACCTGCTCGAAATGCAGCCACGTTTTTATCACGAAAACCTGACGGTTTCTGCGGATACAGACGCCGCAGCATTATACAGGGGGAGCAAATCCGGGGGTGGAAAATGAGTTACGCAGACCATGTCTATATTGAGAATTGCAAACGGATCCTGAACGAGGGCGTTTGGGATACCGATCAGAACGTGCGCCCGAGATGGGAGGACGGAACGCCGGCGCATACGGTCAAGCTGTTCGGCGTCGTCAACCGTTACGACCTTTCCGAAGAATTTCCGATCATGACGCTGCGCAGGACCTATTGGAAATCCGCCGTCGACGAGCTTCTGTGGATCTGGCAGAAGAAATCGAACAACGTACACGAGCTCGGCAGCCGCATCTGGGACAGCTGGGCGGACGAGACCGGATCGATCGGCAAGGCGTACGGATATCAGCTCGCGCAGAAGCATCAGTACAAAGAAGGAATGTTCGATCAGGTCGACCGCGTTCTGTTCATGCTGAAAAACGATCCCGCGAGCCGCCGCATCCTGACGAACCTTTATAACTTTGAAGACCTGCACGAGATGCATCTGTATCCGTGCGCATACAGCATGACCTTCAACGTCTCCGGAAGCCGGCTGAACGCCATCCTGAATCAGCGTTCGCAGGATATGCTGACCGCCAACAACTGGAACGTCGTGCAGTACGCCGTGCTGGTGCATATGTTCGCGCAGGTGTCGGGACTGGAAGCCGGAGAGCTCGTTCATGTGATTGCGGACTGCCACATCTATGACCGGCACGTCGAAATGGTGGAAAAGATGATCGCGCTCGAGCCGTTCGACGCGCCGAAATTCTCCGTCGATCCGGACGTGAAGGACTTCTACGATTTCACAACAAAGAGTTTCCGTATGGAAGGGTACCGGTACCATCCGTTCGACAGCAGGATCCCGGTTGCGATTTAACGATGCAGATCATTGTGAATGTCAATCCCCGTTGGGGGATCGGAAGTGAAAATCAGCTCCTTGTGCGGATCCGCGCGGATATGCGTCGTTTCCGTTCCATGACGACGGATCATACGATCATCGTCGGCAGAAAGACGCTGGAAACGTTCCCGGGCGGAAAGCCGCTTCCGAACCGCGAGAACATCATCATGACGCGCGATCCCTTTTTTTCGGCGAACGGTGCGATCGTTTGCCGTTCCGAAGACGAGCTGCGCAGGGTTCTGTCCGAACGCGATCCGGACACGGTCTTTGTCTGCGGCGGGGAGCAGATCTACCGTCAGCTTCTGCCGTACTGTTCAGCCGCGCACGTTACGCTGACGTATACCGACGCAAAAGCGGATCGATTCTTCCCGAATCTGAACCTGCTGCCAAACTGGATCCTTACGGAGGTCGGCGAAAAACAGTACGAAAACGGGACCGGCTTCCGCTATCTGACCTACGCAAACAACGACGTCAAACGGCTTTGACGGCTTTTTCCGAGCCGCCCGGGGTACGGGCGGTTTTTTTGTCGGCGAAAATTTGCGGAAACAGTAGCAACCTTTTTGAAAGTGTGTTATAATTCATTTATCAATGCATGGAGGTTCGTATGGAAGAGGAATACAGTCTGGAAAACGCAAAGAAATTCATCAAGCAGCGCTTTATGGAGCAGGGGGATTTCCTGATCCTGAAGGAAGAGACGTTTGACGCCATGCTGGACCGCGTCATTGCGCTCGACGAGGAATTCATGGAAACGAGCGGTGTGAACGACGGCGAAGTCTATGACGACGAAAAAGCGTTCGATTTCCTCTTTGAGGGGATGCAGAAAGCGTTTGACGAGCAGAAAATGTACTGTATGCGGTTCGTGGAGGACTACATGGATTACAGCGAAGCGTATCTCGACAGCATCGGCGCGATCGAGTGGGACTGAGACGGAGAAGCGGTTTTGAAAGTACTCTTTATCGGCAACAGCCATACGTATTTCAATGATATGCCGCATCTGTTCGCCGGGATGTGCGAAGCGCTTACCGGCGAACGGACGGACGTGACCATGCTTGCGTTTTCAAACAAAACGCTTGACTGGCATTGCGAAGAGTACTTTTCCGTGCGTTTTGCGCTTCTGTACGGCGGATACGATTACTGCGTGATCCAGCAGTTCGGGCATCCGATCCCGCCGATCGAGGAAACGGAACCGCCGCTTAAAAAACTGATTGATCTTTGCAATCATGTCGGCACAAAGCCGGTCCTTTACATGACATGGGCGAAAAAGAACGAACCGGAAAAAGCCGAGCTCATCAGCGGCATTTACCGCACGCTTGCCGTGAAATACAACGCGCTGCTCGCGCCGGTCGCGGAGATTTACGAAGCGCTTCGCATCGATCATCCGGAGATCGGGCTTTACTGGTTCGACGGCTCGCACGCGTCTCCTTACGGCGATTATCTGATCGCGGCGACGCTTGCGCTTTTGCTGTGCGCTCCGGCAGATCCGGACCGGCTTCCGGACCGGCTGATCGATTTCAGGGTTCGGTTTGAAAAAGGGAAGACGCCCGCGGCGCTCGAAGACGCGGCTGCGGCGGAAACGGTTCCCGATCCGGCGGTCACGTCGATCCTGCGGAAATATGCGGCGGACGCCGCCCGAAATGAAACGGCATGAAACGTCTGAACGGAACTGGCGCATCGGTTTTTGCGGTCGATACAAAGCATGTAGGCGTGCTGGACGGCGTGCGCGCGCTCGGCGTTCTCTGTGTGCTGTGGTTTCATTTCTGGCAGCAGACATGGCTGATGCCGATCTATGAAACGCCGTTTCTTGCGTGGGCGGGCGTTGCAAGGATCAATCCGGACGTCATCCGGCGCGTCGGATACCTTTGCGTCGATCTGATGCTCCTGCTTTCGGCGTTTGTGCTGTATCTGCCGTATGCAAGGAACACGTTCTGCGGCACGCCGGTCGATTCCGTCAGAGTTTATTTCAAAAAGCGGTTTGCGCGCATTGTTCCGAGCTACCTTTTTGCGGTGATCGTCATGTTCGCAGTTGCGACGGGACGCGGCGAATATGCGGGACGTTCGGCTTTCGCGCTGAAAGACCTCCTGACGCACCTGACGTTCACGCAGATGCTGTTCAACGACACGTTCCTGTTCACCGCGATCACGGCGGTCATGTGGACGGTGTGCATTGAGGTCGCGTTCTATCTGGTTTTTCCGCGGCTTGCAAGAGCGTTTCAAAGGAAGCCTCTGCTGATCTACGCGACGATGCTGCTGGTCGGGATCTGGTTTGCGAACGACGTCAGTCCCGCGATCGGCGAACCGCGCGTGATGGTCAACCGTTTTTTGACCTTCCTGCCGGTCTTTGCAAACGGAATGATGGCGGCGCACCTGTATGTTTGGTATGCAGATCGGGTACGGCGCAAGGCGATCCCGTCGATCTTCGGTACGGTTGCTGCGATCGGCGCGCTCGTTGTGATCGCAAAGCTGTTTCAAAGCTGTTCGGCTGCAGGCGTCGCCTCGAACCAGCAGGTATGGCAGATGCGCTATCGTGTGCCGCTGTCCTTTGCGTTTACGGTATTTCTGCTCGGTGCGTCCGTATCCGCCAAACCGGTCAGAAAGATCCTTGACAACCGCGTGCTTGCTGCGATCGCCGCCGTGTCCTACAATCTCTATCTGTGGCATCAATGGCTGATCGTAAAGCTGTGCGGCGCGTTCGATGCAAAGAGCGGCGCGGATATCGCCGCAAAAGGCGCGAATACACAATGGACGGTCACGATCACGGGACTTGCGATCGCATTTATCGCTGCGGCGCTGATTACATACGGAATCGAAAAACCGATGTCAAAATTGATTTTATACACAGGAAAGGAGAAATGAAGATGCACTATACGATGAAAGTCAACAACGTCTGTTCCTCGAAGGTGGATTTTGATCTGGTCGACGGAAAGGTTTACAACGTTGCCTTTACGGGCGGATGCAACGGCAATCTGAAAGCGATCGGCAAGCTGGTCGAAGGAATGGAGACCGACAAGCTCGTCCGTATCCTGAAGGGCAACACCTGCGGACCGAGCAGCACATCCTGCGCCGATCAGCTTGCGCTTGCAATCGAGAGGGCGGTGGAGCAGTAATGCTGCGATTCGGCTTTGATATCGGCGGGACGAATATTGCGGCGGGCATTATCGATGAGAACAACCGTCTGATTGCAAAGGATTCGGTGAAATTCCCGCGCGGAGAAGGTACGGATGCGGTCGTTGCCGCCTGTGCGGAAGTGTATCAGGCGATCCTGGACCGCACGGGTGCTGCACCGGATGCGATCGCAGGCGTCGGCGTCGCCGTTCCCGGCAGCGTCAACCCGGAAGCGGGGCTGGTCATCGATGCGCACAATCTCGGATTTCATCACACACCGCTTGCGTCGCTTCTCGAAGCGGCGCTGCACAAACCCGTCTGTCTCGTGAACGACGCAGACGCGGCGACGCTTGCCGAGCACAGGATCGGCGCGCTGAAGGGAACGCGGACGGCGATGATGATCACGATCGGCACGGGCATCGGCGGCGGTCTGATCGTCAACGGCATGCTGTTCGGCGGCGGACGCGGAAACGGAACGGAGCCGGGACACATGGTCCTGTGCAACGGCGGACGGCACTGCACCTGCGGGATCGACGGCTGTGCGGAGACCTATTGCTCTGCAACGCGCCTTGCAAAGGACGGCGCCGCGTTCGGCATGTCCTCCGCAAAGGACGTTATTGAAGCCGCAAAACAGGGGAATCCCGACGCGCTGGAGTTGTTCAGAGCGTATATCGACGATTTCGGAAGCTACATCGCTTCGATCGTCAATCTTCTGGATCCCGAACGGATCGCGATCGGCGGCGGCGTCAGCGGTGCAGGCAGTTTTCTGCTCGATCCGCTCCGTGCAGACGTGGCGCGCAAATGCTTCTTCGAGACATGTCCGGAGATCGTCGTCGCTTCTGCGGGAAACGACGCGGGTATCATCGGCGCAGGGCTGATCATATCCTGAAATAAAAAAAGAAAGGCGACCGGAAAAACCCGGTCGCCTGTTTTTTCGGGCTCATATCGTACAGCCGCCGTCGCAGCACAGAACCTGTCCGGTGACAAACCGCGCGTTCGCAAGCCAAAAAACCGCGTCGGCAACGTCCTGCGGCGTTCCGATCCGTTGAAGCGGCGTTTCCGCGGCAAAAGCCGCAAGATCTTCCTCGGACAGATGCGCGTTCATCGCCGTGTCGATCAGACCGGGCGCAACGGCGTTCACGGTCACGTCGGACGGCGCAAGCTCCTTTGCAAGCGCCTTCGTAAAGCCGATGACCGCTGCTTTCGACGCGGAATAAAGCACCTCGCACGATGCGCCGGTAACGCCCCACATCGACGAAACGTTCACGACGGCACCGTGATTTGCGCGCAGATCGTCAACGAGGAGCCGCGTCAGCCGGACAGGCGCCTGCACGTTCGTCGCAAAGATCAGATCATACTCGTCGTCCGTCGTATCGGACAGCAGCTTTTGCGCAAGCGCCTTGCCCGCGCAGTTGACGAGCACGGAGACCGTTCCGAACCGCCGGTGCAGATCGTCGACCATACGCCGCACATCCTCGGCGGAAGTCAGGTCGCATTGCAGGCAGAGATATGCCGCGTCTGCCGGGAACGTGCGAACGAGCGAATCGATCGCATCACGATTGGTATTGTATTGGAGCGCGACGGACCAGCCCGCATCCGCAAACCGCTTTGCAATCGACGACCCGATCCCGCCGGATGCGCCCGTGATCAAAACTTTTCCTCTCATTTCCCCTCCGAAAAACGCACGGTCTTCATCATGGAATCAAACGAATCGACATAACTGTCGCCCTGCCGGTTCAGAAGCGTAAAAAACCAGATGCGGTCCGCGCCGATTGCATAGATGATCAGATCATTCGTTCCCTGATCGACCGTTACGGAACACGCGATCCGTTTTGCATCGTATCCGTCGACGCGGCACGACGAGATCTCCCATACCGCAAGATCTTCATACCCGCAAAGCGAAACCAAGGCATCGCGGTATTCCGCATCCGAAAAATCGTCGAAGTACCAGTTCAGCTCGGTCAAAGAAACCGTAATGCTGCTTGCATGCAGCGGATCGCCGAACGGCGCAAAGCACAGGACCGGCGCATTCTCCACGGGTTCGAAACGCTCGGGCAGCGCAGCAGTAAAAGCCGTATTCCGATAATGATGTTGCGGCGCTCCGGAACAGCCGAAAAGCAGCAGCAGGCAGGTCAGGAGCGTGAAAACACGCTTCATTCGTTTTCCTCCGAAATACCGAGGATTTCGCCGATCAGCATGGTGTGCGGATCGCCGTCCGAATAGTAGCGTGAAAGCAGCGCATAATCCGCAAGAAGATGTTCGTCGAGATCGGTACGGAACAGGATCCTGCATTCGATATGGTATCTGCAGCCCTTGAATCCGTCCTGCGCGCCGAAGCGGGCGGGGAAGAGGGACGCGTTCAGCTCCGTCATCTTGCCGACGTCGCGCCCGGACTTCGTTCCGCAGAACGCAAGCTCGTTCTTCATCGTGCCGGCGTTCGGAACGCTGACGGTGAATGTCGTTTCGTTTTCAAGAAGTTCGTGCGTAAATCTGCTTTTGCGGACGTAAACGGAGAATGTCTGTTTGCCCCATATGATCCCGAACTGTCCCCAGCCGATGGTCATCGGATTGCCCTTTACCATCAGAAATGCGCCGCGTTTCAGTTGTTCGTTTGTTTCTTTCATCCAATCCATTTCCGTCACCTCCGCATCGGATGATTCATTATAACGCGGATCCGGCAAAAAATCCAGTACGAAAAAAGAAGCCGACCGGCTTCTTTTTCAGAGTTTATGCATCGTCGTTCATAAACGATGTGTGTCGTACATTGCGCTGGAAAAGCATTACGATCCCCCAGATACCGCCGAGTCCGACGAGGATATAGAGGATGACCGACATCACGGATCCCGCTCCGAAAATCGCCGTTACGAGATTGAAATTGAAGATGCCGACAAGCAGCCAGTTCAGCGCACCTACGATCATCAGAATCAAGGCAACGATATTCATGAAATCACTCCTTTCGACGTTAGTATGAACGTCGATCGAATGTTTCATGCTCTTTTTTTTCGGGAAAAATCTCGATTTCGAAGCGATCGAAGCGAACCGGCTCCATAAAGTCGCTTCCGCGAAAAACCGTGTGCGAGAACTGATCCAGCTCGCGGATATGCTTTTCAAGCACAACGGGACGGGCAAGATCAAGCGCCTGACACAGCTCGTGCAAAACCGGCGACCAGCCCTCTAAATCAGACGGTCGTGCGAGAGCGAACTCCCGCACGACTTCCGATTGTATCTTTGATGTTGAATTGTTTTTGCCCAGATACGCATTCCTCAGTCCTTGAGATCCTTCTTGCTTTCGGCGAACCAGCCGAGGAACTCGACGCATCCGGTATCTTCATAGGTGCCGACAAAGTTGCCGTAGATGTTGTAGTATTTGCCGATGTTCTTTTCCGGCTCCATCACGCTGCTCAGCTTGTGCACATAGATCGTTTCGCCGGATTTGTAAACCGTCATCTTGATGATCGTTCCGCCGTCGACCTCGGAGACCTCGACGACCTTCGCCGTAATACGGAAACCGTAGCCGTTGGTGGCGTACTGCGAAACGTTGTCGAGCATTTCCTTGATCGTGAGCTTGCCCTTGGTGGATTTCGGAACGATCTCGAAATATGTCTTCGTCTTGTTGTAGTACTTCAGGAACGCTTTCTTGTCCGCGAAGCCCTTGACGACCGTGAACTTCGTGCTGCCGCTTTCGGCGCCTTCCTTGACCGCGTTCAGGGTGATCGTCGACATGCCGTAGAAGTTGGAGTCCATGGTCACCTGGAAGGAGAAGTTGCCTTCGCCGTCCACGTTGACGCTGCCGCAGAGGACGTTGGTGGAATTGTCGCTGACGGCGGAAAGCGTCGCACCCGGAAGCGTCGTGCCGGTAACGGTGAGCTTACCGTTCTTGTCTGCGTGCAGATTGTCCGCTTTGACGTCGAGCTTCATGGGTTCGGGAATGAACTTGTATGCATGCACGCGAACTTCTTTCGTGTCGGTAACACAGTTGTTCTTCGAAGCGACGATGGTGATCGTGTCCTCGGTGTCTTCCGATACGCCCTCCGGGAACTTGTAGTCGTACATGAACACGCCGCCCGTATAGACCTGAATCTTCACATCGTTCACAAAGACGTCCGCGGTGGGTTCGTCGATCGTGCCGGTAAGGGAGATCACATTGTTTTCCGGCGCCATGATCGGCTCGTCGCCCTCGGGCACCGGCGCGGTGATCGTAATGTTCAGTTTCGGGAACGTGCGGGTGAACGAAGCGCACTCGACCTTGTAGGAGCTTCCGTCCGCCGCATTGATCGTGATGTCGGGCGTGATCTCAAGCGTCGACTCCTCGAGCGGCTGACCGGGATAGAATACCTCGACAGGGATCTTGACCTTACGGGTAAGATCTTTCGCCTGGGTATTCTCAAACATGTAATCGTCCTGATTCGGGAAATCGATGACAACAGAAGCGTTCGCGGGAATGACGACCGTGATGGCGACAATGTCTTCGCCCTTTTCACCGATCATTTCCTGGAGCTGCGCATGCTTTGCATCGGGCACGGAGGACTGCTCGTTCGTCTGTCCCGGCTCAGCGGAGGGATTGTCGGGCTCGACCGTTCCGGTCTGAGAAGCGTTTCCGCCGCGGTTGTCCGGCGTTTTATCCTTGAAGAATTTGTTGTAAGCCCAGATGCCGCCGACTGCGAGAATGCCGATGATTACGACGATGATGGCGATCAGAAGGACGGTGAACAGCGTGTTGTTCTTTTTCTTCTGCTGTTTGCGCTTCGGCGGAGTGGGCTCGTATTCGAAGGAGTCGTCATCGTCCTCGAGCGCCTCTTCGTCGTTGTAAATGCCTTCGTCCTCGTCTTCGTCTTCGTCGGATTCTTCTTCGTCCTCTTCGGGCTCGTCCTCAGCTTCTTCTTTTCTTGCGCGTCTTGCGCTGCGGCGGTTCTGCACGGGGGACCAGACCTGAGCGGTTTCTTCCTCGACCTCGGGTTCTTCTTCCTCGACGACCGTTTCGACCTCCTCCGGTTCGACTTCCGCCGCCGGTTCTTCAACCGCTTCGCTGACTGTTTCAGCGGTCTCGCGAACGGGCTGTTCCGTTACTTCCGGCATCCAGGAAGGACGGCTGAACCGCTTGGTCGGCTGCGGCGCATCCTCGGTGAGCTCGGGCTCAGCGGATGCAGGTTTGCCTTTCAGACTTGCGGCACAAACCTTGCAGAACTCTGCATGATCGGGATTGTATGCTCCGCATTCCTTGCAAATCATGTATATACCTCCTAATATAATCTCGGTTTAACTGAATACATTATATCATAAAATTTCACACAGAAGTGACTAATATGTAAACAATTTTTGATTTATGTGATTTTTTTATGCGCTTGTGATATAAATGGTTACGAAAAACGACCTTTCGGAATAATATAAAAGGAATCAAGCAATACGAAACGGAAGGATTTCAAATGATCTATTTCGATAACAGCGCAACGACACAAACGCTTCCCGAATCGGCGGAACGCGCATGCATCGCCATGACGCGGGACTTCTTTAATCCTGCCGCCGCCTACGGAGCCGCGTTTTCGGTCGAAAAAACGGTGGGAGAGGCAAGGGCCTTTGCGGCTTCGCTGCTGGGCGCCGCTCCCGCGGAAATCATCTATACGTCCGGCGGAACGGAATCGAACAATGCTGCGGTTTTCGGCTCGCTGCGCAGCGTACACGGCAAGAAGAAGATCGTGACGACCGCGATCGAGCATCCGTCCGTCTTTGAAACGATCGGCGCAGCGGCAAGGCAGTTTGACGCGGAGATCGCATATGCGCCTCTTAAAAGGGACGGCTCCGTCGATATCGACCGCCTTTCCGAGGTGCTCGCCGCCGATACGTGCCTCGTGAGCATCATGCACGTCAACAACGAGCTCGGAAGCGTCAACGATCTCGAACGGATCGCGGCGAAGGTGCGCGCGCTCGCGCCGAACGCAGTCATCCATTCGGACGGCGTGCAGGCGTTCATGAAGGTCGGAATCAAAAAGTGTCCGGTCGATCTGTACTCCGTTTCGGCACACAAGCTGCACGCGCCGAAAGGCGTCGGATTCCTTTATGTGCGAAACGGCGTCCGTTTTGCCGGCGGACAGATCGGGGGCGGACAGGAACGGAATCTGCGAAGCGGAACCGTCAATGTTCCGGGGATACTCGGTTTCGATAC
The DNA here is from genome assembly GCA_017438865.1 of Clostridia bacterium. Lineage (GTDB taxonomy): Bacteria > Bacillota > Clostridia > Christensenellales > CAG-138 > UBA3792. The sequence goes on along the minus strand of JAFRUN010000063.1, from coordinate 62,232 downwards.
GGCGCTTCGCGCGTACCGGGCGAACGAGGCGGAATGGCATGCGCAGATGCTTCGCGTCAAAATGCGCCTGTACCGGAATCTGATGACGCTGCCCGACGTGCTTCTGAACGGGCCTGCGCCCGAAAACGGCGCGCCGCACATTCTGAATCTTTCTTTCCTCGGCGTGCGCGGCGAAGTTCTGATGCACGCGCTCGAGCGGTACGGCGTGATCGTTTCGACCGGTTCGGCATGCTCGGCGAAGAAGCAGGGCAAGAATCGTATCCTCGGCGCGGTCGGCGTATCGCCCGCAGGACAGGAGAGCGCGATCCGGTTCAGCTTCTGTCCGTTCAATACCGAAGACGAGGCGGACGCCGCGGCAAATGCGATCGACGAACAGCTGCGGATCCTCCGCAGATACAAAAGGAGATAAGTATGGAAAAAGTTTTACTCGTCCGGTATGCGGAGATCCACCTGAAGGGGCTCAATCGTCCCTTCTTTGAACGGTTGCTCGTCGACCGGATCAAGCAGGCGCTTATGCCCGTGCGCGCTTCGGTCGAGCGCGAACAGGGACGCATATTCGTATACGGCATTCCGGAGGAGAACATTCCGGAATGCACGGACAGACTATGCCGCGTGTTCGGCATCCATTCCCTGAGCATTGCGCAATGCGTGGACAAGTCGTGGGAAGCGATCCGGGACGCCGCGATCGCCGAAACGAAGACCTTTGCGGAATCCGCGCCTGTCCCGACGTTCAAATGCTTTGCGCGGCGCTCGGACAAGCGGTTCCCGATGACGTCGGAAGAGATCTGCCGCGAGCTCGGGCATGAGCTTCTGGAAGCGTACCCGAACCTGCGCGTCGACGTGCATCATCCCGTGCTGCCCGTCACAGTCGAGATTCGTCAGAGCAATGCATTCGTTTATACCGGCGAAGTGCCCGGCGCGGGCGGCATGCCGGTCGGCTCGAACGGGAAGGCGATGCTCCTGATCTCGGGCGGCATCGACAGCCCCGTTGCGGGATACATGATCGCAAAACGCGGCGTGATGCTCGACGCGGTGCATTTCTACAGCTATCCGTACACCAGCGAACGGGCGCGGGATAAGGTGATCGAGCTTACGAAGCTCGTTTCGCGATATGCGGGACGGATCAATCTGTATCTCGTTCCGTTTACGGAGATCCAGATGACGATCTACGACAAGTGCCCTTCGACCGAAACGACTGTGCTGATGCGCCGGCTGATGATGAAGATCGCCGAACGGATCGCCGCGGATACGGGATCGCTTGCTTTGATCACGGGAGAATCGATCGGTCAGGTGGCAAGTCAGACGATCGAGTCGCTGTGCGTAACCGACGATGCCGTCCATATGCCGGTGTTCCGCCCGCTGATCGGATTCGACAAAGAGGAGATCATCGAAAAAGCGCAGAAGATCGGAACGTTCGAAACGTCGATCCTGCCGTATGAGGACTGCTGCACGGTGTTCGTGCCGAAGCATCCGGTCACGAAGCCGAAGGTGGACAAGCTCAGAGAAAGCGAAGCGCTCGTCGACTTCGAGCCGATGATCGAAAAAGCGATCGCGGAAACGGAGCGCATGGATATCTGCTGATCGCATATATTGCAAAGTAAAGGAGAACAGATTATGAAGCATATTTACAGAATTATCGGCGTTGTCGTCGTGCTCGTCGTTCTGGCGGCGGCACTGCTGTACTTTTTGAATGAGAAAGGGATCCTGAAAGGACCTGTGTCGGATTGGGTGACGAACGTCAAGACGGACGTGATCGACATTTATGAACGCACAAAAGGAATGATCACCGATCTGATCCATTCCGAAAACCCGATCACGGATTCCATCAAACTTCCGTGAGGACCGAAATATCACTTGACAAACATCGTGCCGGATGTTAAGATATCATTCGGTTCCGATATCTGGGTGTAGCGCAGTTTGGTAGCGTGCTTGAATGGGGTTCAAGAGGCCGGAAGTTCAAATCTTCTCACCCAGACCACGTCGCCGCAAACGTCAATTCGTTTGCGGCGACATTTTCCTTTTGAAAAGAAAAATGTCACCGCTCGCCCTCTCCGTTGCGGCTCCTTTCCGCAAGCGATCACGTTTGCTGCGACTGCCCGGTTGTAAACGTCCTCGCAACGCCTCCGCTGCGCTGCCGATCGCTTGCGGGCAACGATGACATTATCGTGCAAACGTCGATTCGTTCGCGGCGATTTTATTTTCAGAGGAACCGATCTGCGCATTTATATATCATTTTTCTTGTCAAAAGCAGTAGATTCGCGCATAAATCCATGGTAAAATATAGAAAACATCATTGGGAGGAAAATATGGAACGAACCGTTGCGTGGAACACCTATAACAAGACCGAGCTCAGAAAGCTCGAAACCGTTTCGAAGGAATACCGTGCGTTTCTGGACGCCGGAAAGACCGAGCGCGAATGCGTGACCGCCGCGATCACGCTCGCAAAAGCGGCGGGCTACCGGGATCTCAAAGAGGTCATTGCAGCGAACGGTAAGCTCGCGGCGGGCGACCGCGTATACGCGGACTGCATGGGCAAAGCGATCATGCTGTTCATCGTCGGCAAGCGCCCGATGGAAAAGGGCTTCAACATCATCGGCGCGCACATCGATTCGCCGCGTATGGACCTGAAGCAGAATCCGCTGTATGAGGATTCCGGACTTGCGTATCTCGACACGCATTACTACGGCGGCATCAAAAAGTATCAGTGGGTCACGATCCCGCTCGCGCTGCACGGCGTCGTCGCAAAGAAGGACGGAACGGTCGTGAACGTCGTGATCGGCGAAGACGAAAGCGATCCGGTCGTCGGCATCTCCGATCTTCTGATCCACCTTTCGGCGGATCAGCTGCAGAAGAAGGCGGCCGTCGCGATCGAAGGCGAGGATCTGAACGTCATCATCGGCGGCATGCCGATGAAAGACGAGGAAAAGGAACCCGTCAAGGCGAACATGCTGAAGATCCTCAGGGAGAAGTACGGGATCGAGGAGGAGGACTTCCTCTCCGCCGAGATCGAGGTCGTTCCGGCAGGCAAGTGCCGCGAGCTCGGTCTGGACCGCAGCATGATCATCGGATACGGACATGACGACCGCGTCTGCGCCTTTGCCCAGATCAAGGCGATGCTCAACGTGAAAAACACGCCGGACGCGACCTGCTGCTGCATCCTTGCGGACAAGGAGGAGATCGGCTCCGTCGGTGCGACCGGCATGCACGCAAAGTATTTTGAGAACACCGTCGCGGAGGTCATGAACCTGACCGGCGAGTATTCCGAGCTGAAGCTCCGCCGCGCGCTTACCAACGCGCACATGCTTTCCTGCGACGTCAGCGCGGGCTTCGATCCGAACTTCGCGGGCGTTTTTGAGAAGAAAAACAGCGCGTTCCTCGGACAGGGCGTCTGCTTCAACAAGTATACCGGCTCGCGCGGCAAGAGCGGATCGAACGACGCGAACGCGGAGTATATGGCGAAGCTGCGCAGGTGGATGGAGGATGCAAAGGTGCGTTACCAGACCGCGGAGCTCGGCAAGGTCGACGTCGGCGGCGGCGGAACGATCGCCTACATCTGCGCGGAATACGGCATGGAGGTCATCGACAGCGGCGTTGCGGTGCTGTCCATGCACGCGCCGTGGGAGATCATCTCGAAGGCGGACCTGTATGAAGCGTTCAAGGCGTATCGCGCATTCCTGCTGAAAGCGGAATAATCTCATCGGAGAACAGACCGGGGGAGCGATCTCCCGGTTTTTTGTTTTGTGATCCGAATCGGTCTTGCAAGGATCGCAGGATTGCTGTATAATAAAAAAAAAGCGGAGGTGCTGATTTGATTCAACTCATTTTCGGCGAAAAGGGATCCGGCAAAACCAAAAAGATCCTTGAGTTAGCCAATCAAGCTGCCGAGCAGGCAAAGGGGAGCGTCGTTTTCATCGATGAAGACGAGCGATATATGTTTGATCTGAATCTGTCCGTCCGTTTCATCAACGCGACGGAATATGCGCTGTCCGGTCCGAAGATGTTTTACGGATTCCTGTGCGGGATCGCCGCGTCGGATCATGATCTGGAATGCATTGTGATCGACAGCTTCATGCATCTTGTGCATCACGAGCTTGATTCCCTGAGAGAGATGTTCGAGCAGCTGAAGGTGTTTTCGGAGGCGCACGGGATCCGTCTCGTTCTGTCGCTCTCCTGCGCGCCGGAGCAGCTCCCCGATTTTCTGAAGGATCTCTCGGAATAAACGCAGAAAGTCATCTGACCGGGAGCCGTGAAAAGAATTCGAGGTTTCACGGCTCTCTTTTTTCAAAACGGCAATCATAAGGTTATGGAAGAATTAGATCAAATCGAATCTGTCAGCGAAACCGGCGGCAGAAAAAAGAAAAAGGGCCTGTGCGTCCTTGCGATCGTGCTCGCAATCGTCTTTACCGCGGCTGCGTCCGCTTCGATCGCATGGTTTGCGGCAATGCGGATATACGGCGGACAGGACGGACGCCTTGTGTCCTCGGTCAGGCAGGCGAGGGAAATCATCCGGAAGCACTATTTTTATTATGAAGAGGATGAGAAGCAACTGACGGAATCCGCCCTGAAGGGGATCGCAGCCGCGACGGGCGATCAGTACGCCGTATACTATACGGCCGAGGAGTACGAGGAGCTGAAAAAGCAGAATCAGCGCAGTTTCGTCGGGATCGGCATTTTAACGCAGCTCAATGAAGCGGGATTTGTCGAGATCATCGACGTCTACGACGACACGCCGGCAAGCGAAGCAGGTCTTTTGCCCGGCGATCTTCTGGTCGGCATCAACGGAACGGATTTTGAAACCGGAATGACGCTCAGCGAGTTCCTTTCAAACGTGCGGGCGGAGGACGGCGCTGCAAACGATTTCACGATCCGCCGCGGCGATGACACACTCTCCTTCACGATCGTCGCGCGCGAGGTGCATACGCCGTCCGTATCGTACCGTATGCTGACCGATACGATCGGCTACATCCATCTGCTTGCGTTTCACGGCACGTGCGTCGAGGAAATGCGCGACGCGCTCAACGACCTGCGCGAACAGGGCATGGAGATGCTGGTGCTGGATTTCCGCGACAACCTCGGCGGTTCCCTGTACGACGCGATCAGTATCGCCGATATCTTCCTGCCGAAGGATCACATCGTCACGACGCTGCGTTCCAGAGACGGAAAGGTCACGGAATATAAAACGACGGACAGCGGCGCCGAAATCAGAACGGTCCTGCTCGTCAACGAGCTGTCTGCATCCGCCAGCGAGCTGGTCGCGGGCGCGCTGAAGGATTACGGCGCAGCATACCTGATCGGAACGAGGACGTACGGAAAGGGGATCGTGCAGACGTTTTTCGAGATCCCCGAAACGAACGGATGGTTCAAGCTGACGACCGACGCGTATTACACGCCGAACGGCGTATGCGTGCAGGACGAGGGGATCACGCCGGACCGGATCGTGGAGCTGTCCGAAGAGGCGGAACGGTACTCGATCGACCGCATCCCGCCGGAGCTGGATACGCAGCTCGCCGCTGCGATCGCATATTTGGAGGAGGAGTAAAATGGAAAAACAGTCTTTCAGCATTCGTGACGCATCGCTGTATCCGTCCGGTCTGGACAAGATCGAATGGGTGCGGAGAAATATGGCGCTTCTGAACGGGATCGAAGAGCGTTTCCGTGAAGAACAGCCCTTCAAAGGTCTGCGCATCGCGCTGTCCGTTCATCTGGAAGCGAAGACCGCGTATCTCTGCAAGGTACTGCGCGCGGGCGGGGCGGAGATGTTCGTGACCGGAAGCAATCCGCTCTCCACGCAGGACGACGTCGCAGCCGCGCTGGTGCATGACGGGATGTCGGTGTTCGCCGTACACGGAGCAAGTGAAGAATTTTTCAGAGACTGTCTCAAACAGGTTCTGCTTGCGGAACCGGACATCATCATCGACGACGGCGGTGATCTCGTTACGCTGCTCCATTCCGAGCTCAGGCATCTGATCCCCAAGGTCCGCGGGGGCTGCGAGGAAACGACGACCGGCATTCACCGTCTGCTGGCGATGCAGAAGGACGGCACGCTGCGCTTCCCGATGTTCGCCGTCAACGACGCGCAGTGCAAGCATCTGTTCGACAACCGCTACGGAACAGGACAGTCCGTTTTTGACGGGATCGACCGGACGACGAATCTGATCGTAGCGGGGAAGACCGCGGTCGTCGCCGGTTACGGCTGGTGCGGACGCGGCGTCGCCATGCGCGCAAAGGGACTCGGCGCGCGCGTGATCGTAACGGAGATCGATCCCGTCAAGGCGATCGAGGCGGTCATGGACGGGTTTACCGTCATGCAGATGGCGGACGCCGCGAAGCTCGGCGATCTGTTTGTCACGGTCACCGGCATGCGCGACGTCATCACGGAAGAGCATATGCGTTCCATGAAGAACGGCGCGCTGCTCTGCAACGCGGGACATTTCGACGTGGAGATCGACGTGGCGCGTTTGAAGGAGATCGCCGTCGAAACGCGCGCAATGAAGCCGAACATCATGGGATACCGTCTCAACAACGGCAACTGGCTGTATCTGCTTGCGGAAGGCCGTCTCGTGAACCTCGCGTCCGGGGACGGGCATCCCGCGGAAATCATGGATATGAGCTTTGCGATCCAGGCGCTTTGCGCAAGAGAGCTTGCCGTAAACCCGCCGAAAGAGGCGCGCGTATATGCCGTCCCGAATGAAATCGACGCATATGTGGCGAACGAAAAACTCAGATCCATCGGCGCAAAGATCGATATTCTGACCGAACGCCAGAAGGAATATGAAAATTCGTGGAAAGTTTAGGTTTACAGATTCGGTTTTCTGTGTTATAGTTAATTGATTAAATTGGGTTAGTCCGTGTAAACGGATTCAATTTTGAACACCAAATTCCAACAGGGGGAACACAAATGAAATTCTACAGCGCGAATGAAATTCGCAACATCGGCGTCTTCGGACACGGCGGCGAGGGCAAGACGACTCTGACCGAAGCCATGCTTTACAACGCAGGGCTTGTCGACCGTTTCCCGAACAATGCACCCACGACCGATTTCGATCCGGAAGAAATCAAACGTTCGATCTCCATCAACATGGCGCTTGCGCCCTTGGAATGGAAGAACACCAAGATCAATCTGATCGACGCGCCCGGCTTCTTTGATTTTTACGGCGAAGTGACTGCGGCTATGGCGCTCTGCGACGCGGCGCTGATCGTGATCAGCGCAGTTTCCGGTCCCGCCGTCGGTGCGGAAAAGACGATGGCAATGTGCAAGGAACAGCACAAGGCGCGCATGATGGTCATCAACCAGATGGACCGTGAGAACGCAAACTTTGAAAAAGCAATGCAGTCCGTGAACGAAAAGTTCGGCGTGAACGTCGTTCCGATCCAGCTTCCGATCATGGAAGGCGGCACGTTCAAAGGCTATGTCGATATCGTCAACATGAACGCAAAGCTGTTCGACGGCAAGGGTGAAAAGGAGGTCGCGATCCCCGCAAACCTCGAATCCGAAGCGCAGGAACTCTATGAGAAGCTGACCGAAGCAGCGGCGGAAGCGGACGAGGATCTCATGATGGAATACCTCGAAACGCTCGAGCTTTCCCGCGAGCAGATCCTCATGGGGCTCTCGAAGGGCGTTCTGGACGGCGACATCACGCCCGTCTGCTGCACGTCCGCGCTGAACAACATCGGCGTCACCACGCTGATGGATTACATCCTTCATTATCTGCCCGCCGCGGCGGACGCAAAGCTGCCGAAGGCATATAAGAACGGCGAAGAGATCGCGCTCACCAGAGACGGCAAAATGGTCTGCCATATCTACAAGACCGTCAACGATCAGTTCGGCAAGTACAGCATCGTGAAGGTCCATCGCGGTGTTCTCGACGGCGGCGTTGCTCTGTTCAATGCAAATCAGGAAAAGAGCGAAAAGCCCACCGCGCCCGTCATGCTCCGCGGCAAGAAGTCCATCGCCGTAGATAAGCTGAACGCGGGCGATATCGGCGCAATCCCGAAGCTGCAGATCTCCAATACGAACGAAACGCTCTGCGACGCGTCCGACGTCGTCACGGTCGAAAAGGTCGTGTTCCCGGATCCGTGCATCAGCTTGGCGGTCACCGCAAAGAAGCAGGGCGAAGAGGATAAGGTCATCGGCGGCCTCAACAAGCTGCTTGAAGAGGATCCCACCATCGCGATCGAGAAAAACGCGGAAACCGGCGACGTCCTTCTGAAGGGCCTCGGCGAAATGCACCTCGACGTCACCTGTGCAAAGATCCGCAACAAGAGCAACGTCGAAGCGCAGCTTGCGGATCCGCGTATTCCGTACCGTGAGACGATCCGTTCCACGGCGGAAGCGGAAGGTAAGCATAAGAAGCAGTCCGGCGGCAGCGGTCAGTTCGGCGTCGTCCAGATGCGGTTCGAGCCGGCACCCGAGGGCGTTGACTTCGAGTTTGTCAATGCGATCGTCGGCGGCGTCGTTCCGAAGGAATATATTCCGGCGGTTGAAAAAGGTCTCCGCGAGGCCATGCTGCACGGCGTTCTGGCGGGCTATCCGATGGTCGGCATCAAGGCGACGCTGTACGACGGCAAGTATCACCCCGTCGATTCAAAGGAAGTCGCGTTCAAGAGCGCGGCGCGTCTGTCCTACAAGGCGGCGTGCGTCAAAGCAAGCCCCGCGCTGACCGAGCCGATCTACACATACTACATCTGGGTTCCGAACGAGAACGTCGGCGACATCATGGGCGACCTCAGCCGTCGCCGCGGCAGAATGCTCGGCATGACGCCGAACAACGGCGGCACCGAGATCGTCGCGGAAGCGCCGCTTTCCGAGATGTTCAAGTACGCAACCGACCTGCGCTCCATGACGCAGGCGCGCGGTTCCTTCCGCAGCGAATTCACCCGCTATGAAGATGTTCCCGCCGAACAGGCGAAGAAGATCATCGAGCAGGCAAAGCGCGAGGACGAGGAAGAAGAATAATCCAAAAGGAGAACGGGAGCGCAGCCATGCGCTCCCGATTTTTAACGATGGAGAAACGATTCAATTACGATCCGAACGCGCTGCGGCTGGCGCGCGTCACGTTCTGGGGTTACGTCGTCTGCATTCTGATCATCATCCTGATCTTTCTGTTCCCGTTTTTCCGCGGCGAGCCGTTTGCGTTCGACACATACACGATCATCTATTCAGCGATCATGCTCTTTCTGCTGTATTCCGGCTACAAGGTCATGAAAGTCATGAATTCCATCAAGCATTCGTATTGCGTCGTAACGGACGACCGGATCTCGGGCGTCAGCACGCCGGATCCGTTTAAACCGGCGGCCCCGTTCGATATCGCCAGAGCGGATATCGTCGGCGCAGAGAAGACGACGGTCTCTTCCGGCGGATTGCGTTCGCATCCCGCACTCGTTCTGAACACGGCGAACGGGAAGATCGTTCTGCTGTCTCTGGAACACACGGACGAGCTGATCGAAAAATTAAACAACCGTCAGGCGTAAAAAACAGGCCGGTGAATGCTTCACCGGCTGTTTTTATGCTTCCCTGTGGAAAAAGTCGTATACAGACTGTGCGCAGGGGAGTGTCATTCCCTTCACGGCGGCAAGCTCCTCAACGCTTGCCGCTTTGATCTGCTCGACGGTCAGAAACGTGTCGAACAGCGCGCGCTTTCGTTTGTCCCCGACGCCGACAATGCCGTCAAGGACGGAGTAAAGCGCACTCTTGCTTCTGAGATTCCGATGGTAGGAGATCGCAAAGCGGTGCGCCTCGTCGCGCAGGCGTTCTATGAGATGCAGCGGCGCGCTGTTTTTCGGGAGCACGACCGGTTCGTCCGATTCCGGCAGATAGATCAGCTCGTCGGATTCCGCAAGCGCGCAGATCGGGATATGCGACAGGTTCAGCTCATTCAGCACGTCAACGCCGACCGCAAGCTGCGTTCTGCCGCCGTCCAGAACGAGCAGATCGGGCAGTTCGCCGTCGCCGGACAGTCTGCGCGTCAGAACCTCGCGCATTGCGAGCAGATCGTCACCGCCCGCATCGGAACGGATCCGGAAATGCCGGTAAGCGGTCTTGTCCGGCTTTCCGTCGCGGAATACGACCATCGAAGCGACCGTGTTCGTTCCCATCAGATGCGAGTTGTCGAAGCATTCCATGCGCGACGGGATCTCGTCGAGACCGAGAATTGCGGAAAGTTCGGCAAGCGCGCCTTCGCCGCGTTCCCATTCGCGCACACGGATCCTGTCGTTTTTCGCAAGCAGCGCCGCGCAGTTCTGCCTTGCCATATCCGTCAGCTGATGCTTTACGCCGCGCTGCGGAACGGTGACGGAGACTTTTCTCCGTCGTTTCCCGGTCAGCCAGTCCCGGATCCCGATCAGATCGGTGCACTCCTGCGCAAGCAGGATATTCGGCGGGATCTCGATGCCGTCCTGTCCGTAATACTGCAGAAGGAAAGCATGCAGCCATTCCTGCGGCGCGTCGTCGCCGTCGCCTTCCAGCGGGAACGCATGCGTGCCGATGACCTTTCCGTCGCGAACAAACAGGGAAAAGACCATGCGCGAATCGTTCAGCGAATCGACGGCAAAGACGTCTGCGGAGAGATCGTTCGCGTTGATCGCCGCCTGCTTCTCCTGCAGAGCAAGCGTCGCCTTCAGTTTGTCGCGCAAAAGCGCCGCCCGCTCGAAATCCAGCGCGTCGGACGCTTCCTGCATTTTCTGCGTCAGGTACGGAACAAGGTCGCCGCTCTTTCCGTTCAGAAGGCGTATGGCTTCCTTGAGATATGCATGATACTGCGCGCGCGATACGGAACCGCTGCACGGCGCGCAGCATTTTCCGAGATGATGCAACAGACAGGGACGCTCGCCGCGCGTCTGCATCGCCGCGATATTCTTTTTGCAATGCCGCAGGGGAAAAAGGTCGTAAACAAGGCGAAGCTCCTCCTGCACGGAAGGACCGACGATATAGGGGCCGAGATAGGTCGCGCCGTCCGGCTTGACGCGGCGGACGATCTCGATGCGGGGAAAATCCTGCCGCAGGTCGATGCGGAAATACGGGAAATGCTTGTCATCCTTCAGAAGGATGTTGTATTTCGGCATAAATTCCTTGATCAGATTGCTCTCGAGCGAAAGCGCCTCGACCTCGCTGTGCACTTCGATCGTTTCAAAGTCCGCGATGTGCGAAACCATTGCGCGAACCTTCGGAGAATGATTCCCGGACGACCGGAAATACTGCCGGACGCGATTCTTTAAAATCTTCGCCTTGCCGACATAGATCACTGTTCCGGTGTCATCCAGCATCTTATAGACGCCGGGCTTTTCGGGAAGCAGTGCGATTTTGTCCTCCAGAACCGTGTTCATGTCCGATCCTCGGTAACGGCTTCCGCCTTCAAAAGCATTTCATACAATACAGGAGCGGGAAGACCGATCACGTTGAAATAGTTGCCTTCGATGGACTCCACAAAGACGGAGCCGAGTCCCTGTGCGCCGTAGGAACCGGCTTTGTCCAGGGGATCGCCGGTCGAGACGTACCATTGGATCTCCTTATCGCTCATCGGACGGAACCGGACGCGGGTGGTAACAAAGCGAACATCTTCATAATTCTTCTTCAGGACGGCAAGCCCGGTATAGACCGTATGTTCGCGTCCCTGCATACGCTTTAAGGTGCGGATCGCATCCTCCGGCGATTTCGGTTTGCCGATGATCTCGCCGTCGAGGTCAACGATCGTATCCGCGCCGATCACGCAGGCGTCCGGATGCACGCGCAGCGCAAACTGTGCCTTCTGATGCGCAAGATGCATGACGGTTTCCGGGATCGACAGACCGTGGGGAATCTGTTCCGGTTCCGTGCAGACCACCGTTTGGTAAGAAAGCCCCATAAAGTCCATGATCTCATGGCGGCGGGGCGACTGCGATGCAAGGATCAGTTCCATGTTCCCTCCCAGATGAGACCGACGGGGCAGTGGTCGCTTCCGTATACGTCGTTATAGATGATCGCATCCGTGATCCGTTCGCGATCCTGTTCGCGGACCAGAAAATAGTCGATCCGCCATCCCGCATTATGCTCCCTTGCACGGAAGCGATAGCTCCACCAGGAGTACGCGCCGGCCAGATCGGGATACTTTTCGCGGAACGTGTCGACAAAGCCGGAATCCAGCAGTGCGCCGAACATGGCGCGTTCCTCATCCGAAAAGCCCGCGCTGCCGCGGTTCGGTCCCGGATTCTTCAGATCGATTTCCCGGTGCGCGACGTTGAGGTCGCCGCAATAGATGACCGGTCCGTTCTCCGCCAAAGAGGAAAGATACGAACGAATACACGCTTCCCATTCGGTACGGAAATCAAGCCGTTTCAGGCCTTCCTGCGCATTCGGCGCATAGGCGGTGACGAATGTAAACCCGGGGTAGAAAAGCGTGATGGTTCTTCCTTCCGCGTCAAAGCGATCGTCGCCGACGCCGCAGCGTACGTTCAGCGGCTCTTCCTTGCAAAAGACCGCCGTTCCGGAATAGCCCTTTTTCTGCGCGCTGAAGTAATACGCGCGGTATCCTTCCGGTGAATAAGTCAGTTGCTCCGGCTGCAGTTTGGTTTCCTGCAGCGCAATGACGTCCGGCGATTCCCTTTGCAGAAAGTCGTCGAACCCCTTTTGAAGACAGGCGCGAAGCCCGTTCACATTCCAGCTGATCAGTTTCATAAAACCATTATATTTCCAAATTAACTGGTTGACAAGTACAAAAATAAATGCTACCATATCTGTATCATATGAGACGGAAGTGAGCATATTTGAAAACGATACTGGACGCAGAGCGTTATACAAAGCAGCTGAGCGGAACCGTCTTGTTCCACGGCGTGCCGGAAGATCGGATCCGCGCATGGCTGAACAGCGCGGATGTGACGATCCGCGAATATGAAACGGGGGAATATCTGTTCCAGAAGAACGAAACCGTGTATCGCGTCGGGATCCTGCTTCGCGGGAGTGCGGACGTCAATCGAAAAAGCTGCGACGGAAAGATGCACATGAGCACGCTGAAGCGCAACGACCTGTTCGGCGCCGCGTCGATTTGCGGAAAAGACGCGGGATATGTGATCGACATCCGCTGCAACGAGCGTTCCCGCGCGTTGATCATTCCCGAAGAGGAAATGTTGGATTTGCTCTCGGAAAACAGAACGGTGCTGAAAAACTATCTGTCGTATCTGAACGGGCGCATTCGTTTCCTCAACAAGCGGCTGGACGCATTCTCGAAAAACACGGTTGCATTGCGGATTATGACCTTTTTGACGGAAGAAAGCGTCGGAAATCTTTACACGGTGAAGAGCTATACCAAGCTGTCCGAAGCTCTGTGCGTCAGCCGCGCAACGCTGTACCGCGCGCTGGACGTGCTGGAAAAAGAACATAAAATACAAAGAAACGGAAAAGAAATAAAACTGACGGAGGAATATCAATCATGAAAAAAACGATCGTCATCTGCCTCGCGCTGATTTTGACATTCTCGATGCTCGCCTGTGCGAAAACGCAGCAGAACGCCGAACAACCCGCCGAACCCGTCCGCGTTGCGGCGCTTGCCGGTCCGACCGGCATGGGACTTGCCTATATGATGCAGGATATGCAGGACCGCTATACCGTTGAATTGTTCACCGCGCCCGATCAGGTCACCGCAAAGATCGTCAACGGCGAAGTTGACATTGCGGCAGTCCCGATCAACCTCGCTTCGGTTCTTTATAAGAAAACCGAGGGCAAGGTCAACGTGATCGCGATCAATACGCTGGGTGTCCTGTATGTGCTTGAAAACGGCAATTCGATCAACAGCGTTTCCGATCTTGCCGGAAAGACGATCTGGTCCACGGGCGAGGGCAGCACGCCGGAATACATTCTGAACTATCTGCTTGCCGCAAACGGTCTTACGGATTCCGTGAAGGTCGAGTATATCGCGGACAACGCGGAACTGATCGCCAAACTCGCGGACGGCAGCGCGGAGGTTGCACTGCTTCCGGAACCGCACGTCTCGATCGCGACCGCGCAGAACGGGAACGTTCGCGTTGCGCTGAAGGTCAACGACCTCTGGAGTGAAAAGAACGATACGCAGCTCGTGCAGGGCGTCTATATCGTCCGCAGCGATTATCTTGCCTCGAACAAGACGCAGGTCGACGCATTTCTGAAGGACGCGGCGGATTCCGCAAAGAAGGTCGTAAGTGAAGAAGACGCCGCGGCGGTTGTCGTTGCGCAGGGCATCATCGGCAAGGAGCCGATCGCAAAACGTGCAATTCCGAACTGCAACATTACGCTGGTGACCGGCGCGGAGATGAAGGCAAGCGTTTCCGCCATGCTGAAAGTACTCTTCGACGCAAACCCGAAATCGATCGGCGGCGCAATGCCGAACGACGACTTCTATTATGCGGCCGATCCTTCGTAAGATCGCAAAGGTCTGCGTTCCGATCGCAGTATACATTCTCATCTGGCAGCTGCTGTCGATGCTTGTCGGCAGTCGGCTGCTTTTGCTGCCTTCACCCCTTGACACCCTCCGTTCGATGTGGAAGATCGTCGCATCGAAAAGCGGATGGCTTTCGATCGGCATGACGATCGTGCGTATCCTTGCCGGATTTCTGCTCGGGTGCGCCGTCGGAATCGGCTTTGCCGTGCTGACCTCTCATTTTCGTATGTTTGCATGGCTTCTGAGTCCGCTGCGTTCACTGATCAAAACGACGCCGATCACCTCGTTCGCGCTGATCCTTCTCGTCTCCGTAATCTCAGGCGTGGTTCCGGTCATCGTGGCGATGATCGTCGTGATCCCCATGATCTGGCAGACGACGGAGGAAGCGATCAGAAGCCGGAGCGTTCCGCTTTCGGAAATGGCAAGGATCTATCTTTCGCCGTGGAAGAAGTTTCGCTGCGTTACGCTGCCGCAGGTTTTGCCGCGGTTCTTTGCGAGCGCGTCGACGGCGCTCGGCTTTGCATGGAAGGCGGTCATCACGGCGGAGATTCTCGCTTTGCCGAAGCTCGGCATCGGACGGCAGATGCAGTTTCACAAGATCCATGTGGAGATCCCCGAATTGTTCGCATGGACGCTGCTTGTGATCCTTTTGTCGGTATTGCTGGAGTATTCGCTGAAATATGCATTGCGGAAGGCGGGGAAGCGGTATGATTGAGATCAAAAACCTGTCCCTGTCTTTCGGGAAAAAACCGATCTTCCGCGATTTTTCCGCAGAGCTGCCGGACGAAGGTCTCGTGCTGCTTTCGGGCGAATCCGGCATCGGAAAAACGACGCTGCTTCGCATTTTGTGCGGTTTGCAGAAGCCGGATCGGGGAACCGTCTGCGGACTCGAAAGCCGTAAGATCTCCGTCGTGTTCCAGGAGCCGCGGCTTCTGGAGCACATGACTGCGCTCGAAAACGTCTCGATCGTTTCGGACGCAGAAACAGCCGAACGCCTCCTGCGCGAGCTGAACATGACGGGGGAACGCAGTCAAAAAGCCGGAGCGCTTTCGGGCGGGCAGAAGCAGCGCGTTTCGCTCGCAAGAGCGTTCGCGTTTTCAAACGACGTCGTTCTTCTTGACGAACCGTTTACGGGCCTGGATGAGCAGAATAAGCTGCGCGCGGCGGACCTGATCCGCACCGCCCGGCTTGCCGTCGTCGTGACGCACGACGCCGACGACGCGGCGCTTTTGCACGCCGACAGAAATATTCAGCTTTGACTTGCACTTTTTTTGCATATATGGTATGATATCATATCAATATTATGCGGAGGAAGGCAAATGGGTATTGTGGTTCGGGATAAGAAGTTTCCGTCGGCAACCGGGATCTGCGACGTGCGCTATCGTATCTGGGCGCCGGATGAGCCGCGCGCATGCGTCCAAATCATTCACGGCATGGCGGAGCACATCGAACGCTATCACGATTTTGCAATGTTCCTTGCCGAAAACGGGTTCCTTGTATACGGAATGGACCTTCCCGGACACGGCAAGTCCGTCGGAAAGGATCAGCCGCTCGGTTATTTCGGTGAAAAAGACGGCTGGGACAATCTCATCAAAGACAACAAAACACTGCATGACACGGTCATGAAGGATCATCCATCCCTCGCGTGCATTCTCTTCGGTCATTCGATGGGCAGTTTTCTTGCGAGAACGTATGCCGGCAGAATGGGCGTTGATTTTGATGCGTTCATTTTCTCCGGCACGGCAGGCGCGAACCCCGCTCTTCCCGTTGCAAAGATGCTTGCAAAGAGCGCGATCAAAAAGGGCAAAGGCAATGCTGCGAACGATTCGCTGAACAAGCTCGGCTTCGGCGCGTACAACAAGAAATTCAAGGATGCGCGCACCGAGTTTGACTGGCTGTCCCGCGATCCCGCGAACGTCGACCGCTATATCGAGGATCCGCTCTGCGGATTTGTGTTCACGTCCTGCGCGTTCTTCGATCTGTTCAACGGTCTCGGCGAGGTTTCCAACCTGAACTGGGCGAAGCGCGTCCCGAACCGTCCGATCTTCCTGCTTTCGGGCTCGAACGATCCCGTCGGCGCAATGGGCAAGGGCGTAAAGCAGGTCAATCAATGGCTTCTGAAGAGCGGGCACAAGGTGACGATGAAGCTCTATCCCGAAGGACGGCATGAGATGCTGAACGAGACGAACCGCAGGGAAGTGTACGGCGATATTCTTCTGTTCATCGAAGCGGTCTGCACCGCCGGAGAAAAAGAATGAGCGTCCTGATTTACAAAGATCAAAAAACGGTCGGCGTATGCGCGGCGACAATGCTTGCGGCGCACCTTCTGAGGGAGCCGAGATGCGTCGTCGGCGTCGATTATCACGAGACGCTTCTGCCCGTCTATGAATCGCTTTCCGCGATGACCGAAAACGGTCTGCTCGCGTGGAACGACGCGCTTGTTTACCAGCTTTTTGAGTTTCTTCCCGACGAGAGCGGTGAACAGCGCATTGCCAATCTCCTCGGAAAAGCGATCTTTGCGAAGACCGATATCTGCGAAAAGCAGTACTGCGTTCCGTTCTCCAGAGAACTTTCC
Source organism: Clostridia bacterium (assembly GCA_017438865.1). Lineage (GTDB taxonomy): Bacteria > Bacillota > Clostridia > Christensenellales > CAG-138 > UBA3792. The sequence continues at coordinate 45,273 of JAFRUN010000063.1, read as the reverse complement.
GCCGAAGAGACGGCAAAGCGGTTTGAGCAGGCCGTTCTGAATGACGGCGGACTGGATGCCGCGCTGATCGCCGTCCGTCACGACGGATCGCTTCTGATGAACCGGAAAACGGACGGCTCTTCGGAAACGCACGTTGAAATGCTCGACGACGACGGATTTATCACCGCGGGGCTGAACATTCTGATGCAGACAAAGCATCCGATCGTCGTTGCCGCCGGAAAGAACGCCGCGGAAGCGGTCAGAACGATGCTCAGGGGTAATCTCACCGATTCGCCGCTCGCGGCGCTGTGGCTGCATCCCGGAGCGACCTTTGTATTCGATGAAGAAGCAGCGGAACTGCTGTGATTCTTTGAACAGATTCAATAGATTGAGATAAAAACAGGAGGAACGATTATGTCCGGACATTCCAAATGGGCAAACATCAAAAACAAAAAAGAAAAAACCGACGCGCAAAAGGGTAAGATATTTACGAAGATCGGTCGCGAGATCGCCATCGCCGTGAAAGAGGGCGGCGGTGCGGATCCTGCGAACAACTCCAAGCTGCGCGACGTCATTGCAAAGGCAAAGGCGGCAAACATGCCGAACGACAACATTTCCCGTTCGATCAAAAAGGCAAGCGGCGACGGCAACAGCGTCGATTACGAGGAAGTCGTATACGAAGGATACGGTCCCGGCAACATCGCCGTCATCGTGGAGGTTTTGACCGACAACCGCAACCGCATTGCGGCGGAAATGCGCCACATCTTCTCCAAGAGCGGCGGCAACATGGGCGCGTCCGGTTCCGTTGCATGGATGTTCGACAAAAAAGGTCAGATCGTCATCGAGCGCACCGCGCTGATGGACGAGGACGAAGTCATGATGCAGGCGCTGGACGCCGGCGCGGAGGATTTTGTCGCGCAGGACGACGCGTTTGAGATCTATACCGCACCCGCGGATTTTTCCGCCGTTCGTGAAGGTCTCGAAGGACTCGGCTACACCTTCCTTTCCGCGGAGATCGGTCAGATCCCGAAGAACACGACGAATGTGACCGATCCGGAGACGATCGAGAAGATCGAACGGTTCCTGGAGCGTCTGGATGACAACGACGACGTGCAGGAAGTCTTCCACAACGGCGTTTGGGAAGAAAAAGAATAATTGCGGCCGGTTTACAGTAAGCATTAAAGAATAGCAAAGGAGGTTCTATCATGGCGATTTCTGTCGCGAATGAACTGGGAACGATCTCCGTTTCGGAGGACTTGATCGCAACGATCGCCGGATATGCCGCGGTTGAGAATTACGGCATTGTCGGAATGTGCGCACGAAGCGCCGGCGATGCGATCGTCGAGCTGTTCGGAAGAGAGAATCTGCAGAAAGGCGTCCTGGTTGAAAAGGTCAACGACAATCAGGTCGACGTTTCATTGCATGTTGCGCTGCAGTACGGGGTATCCCTTCCTGCGGTATCACAAAACACAAAGCAGAATGTACGTTATCGGATAGAGGATTTGACCGGAGTCTCGGTTCGCAGCGTGAATATCTTTGTGGAGAGTATTCGCGTTCAGTAAGCGAATTTCGGAGGGTTTGAGCATTGAACAATCAGAGTATCAACGGCGCGCTTTTACGGGACCTTTTTCTCGGCGGCGCCGCAAATCTTGAGAAGAATAAAGCATACATCGACTCGCTGAATGTGTTCCCCGTTCCCGACGGCGACACCGGTACGAATATGTCCATGACCATGCAGGGCGCCGTGAAGGAGCTTCGCGGCATGTCCGATTCGGTCACGGTCGGTCAAGTCATGGATGCCGTTGCGCTGGGCGCGCTGAAAAACGCGCGCGGGAACTCGGGCGTTATCCTGTCGCAGCTTTTCCGCGGCTATCAGCAGGTATGCAAGGGGCAGAACGAGATTTCCGTGGAGATGCTTGCAGACGCGCTCGAAACGGGCACAAACGCGGCATACAAAGCGGTGCTTCGTCCGAAAGAGGGTACGATCCTGACGGTTTCCCGCATGATCTCGCAGACTTCGGTCGCGCTGGTCAAAAAGAAAAGAAACATCTCTCTGGATGAGTTTCTCGACGAGATCCTTGCCGCCGGGCAGGAAGCGCTTGAAAACACGCCGAACCTGCTTCCCGTTCTTAAGGAAGCCGGCGTCGTCGATTCCGGCGGCTTCGGTCTGATGACCGTATATCGCGGATTCAAAGCGATCCTTTCGGGCGACGACCTTCCCGATTATTCCGAAGAAGAGGAACCGGAGGAAACGTTCAATTCCGAAGAAGGCGCAAACCTCGATCATTTTTCGACCGAGGATATCGAATTCGGCTACTGCACGGAGTTCTTCATTGTACGTCTGGTCGAAGGGTTCTCGGAGGAGGACCTTGAAAAGCTGCGCGATCACCTGGTTCGCGTCGGCGATTCCGTCGTAGTCGCTGCCGGCGACGATTTTGTCAAGGTGCACGTTCACTCGAACTGCCCGGGCAAGATCCTGCAGTTTGCGATGCGCTACGGCGAGCTCGACCGTCTGAAGATCGAAAACATGCGTGAGCAGAACCGTCAGCTGATCGAGCAGAAGAAGCGCAACGAAAAGGAATACGGTCTTATCGCCGTCAGCGCGGGCGAGGGGATCGACGAGATCTTCCGCAATTTCTCGGTCGACCGCATCATTTCGGGCGGACAGACCATGAATCCGAGCATCGACACCATTGTCAACGCCGTCGGGCAGTGCAACGCCAGAAACGTGTTCGTCCTTCCGAACAACTCGAACATCATTCTTGCCGCACAGCAGGCGCAGAACCTGTGCTCATGCAACGTGATCGTTCTTCCGACAAAGACGATCCCGCAGGGTATTGCGGCGGCGATGGCGTTCAATCCGGATCTTTCGCTGGACGAGAACCGTGAGAATATGCAGGACGCCGTCAACGAGATCGTTTCCGGCGCCGTCACATATGCGATCCGCGAAACGCATTACAACGGCAACGAGATCAAAGAGGGCGACATCATCGGCATGGTCGACAACGATATCGCGGCGGTCTCGTCCTCCGTCAATGAAACGGTCGAAAAGGTGATCGGTCTCATGATCGAAAAGCGCGACATCGACGATCCGATTGTGAACCTCTATTACGGCGACGCCGTGGAGGAGGACGACGCGATCGCACTTTCTGAGCATCTGCAGGAGAAGTACGAGGAAGCGGAGTTTATCGTTGCAAGAGGCGCTCAACCGCTGTACTACTATTACCTTTCCGTTGAATAACGGATCCGAGCCGCCGAAAGGCGGCTTTTTCTGTATGGAGCTTTCTGACATCAAAGGCATCGGGCCGAAACGCCTTGCTCTTTTTTCGGAACTGCAAATCCGCACCCCCGAAGATCTCTTGCACTTTTATCCGCGAGAGTACCTTGATTATTCGCAGATCACGGATATAAAATGCGCCGACGACGGAGAGCGGGTTTCATTGCGCGTCTCGGTGCTGTCGGATCCGACCGTATTCTATCTGAAGGGCAAGTATATCGTTTCGCTCCGCGTGGCGGATCCCACCGGAAAAGCAACGCTTCGCTGGATGAATCAGCCGTACCGCCTGAATCAGTTCCACGCGGGCGAAACGCTTTTTGTCAACGGACTCGTTTCCAAAAAACGCGGAACGGTCGTCTATAACCCGCAGATAACCCGTACAAACGGCAGGATCACGCCGGTCTATCCGTCGGTCAAAGGGTTGCCGCAGACAGTCATTCACGATGCAGTCGAAGCGGTGCTGCATCAAAGCGAACCCGCCGATATCCTTCCGACCGAATGGCTTGATCGTTATCATTTGATGGCGTATCAGGACGCGCTGCGCGAGATCCATTTCCCGACGTCATCCGAATCCCTGAACAAAGCGAAGCGGCGCCTGTCCTTTGAGGAATCGTTCCTGTACTTTACGGCGATCCGTTCCCTGAAAGACGAGAAAAACCGCAGGAACGGTTTTCGTTTCAAAACAGAAAACGTCCTTTCCGGCTTTCTCCGTTCCGCGCCGTTTGCGCCGACCGAAGCGCAGATGCGCGCCATGCGCGAGGTCGCGGCGGATATGGGCTCCGACCGGTCGATGAACCGCCTGATCCAGGGCGACGTCGGAAGCGGAAAAACGCTTGTCGCCGAATTTGCGCTGGAAATCGCCGTGTCGAATCATAAGCAGGGCGTTATGCTCGCACCGACGGAGCTGCTTGCCGAACAGCATTACAACACGCTGAAAAAGCGTTTCCCGGAAAGTTGCCTGTACGTCGGCGGCATGGCAAAAAAAGAGAAGGAATCTCTTTTGCGGGAAATCGAAACCGGCAAGCATAACGTGATCGTCGGGACGCACGCGCTTCTGACCGACGCCGTGCAATTTCCGGATCTCGGACTCGTTGTGACGGACGAGCAGCACCGTTTCGGCGTGATGCAGCGCGCAAAGATCGAATCGAAAGGGATCCGCCCGGACGTTCTCGTTATGTCGGCGACGCCGATCCCTCGAACGCTTGCGCTGCTGATCTATGCCGATCTCGATCTGTCCCTGATCGATATGATGCCGCCCGGCAGAATGCCTGTCAAAACGCACTTCGTTCCGCAGGACAAGCGCCGCGATCTGTACCGGCATCTTGCCGCCTGCGCCGAAAAAGGCGAGCGCGCATACATCGTCTGTCCGCTGATCGAGCCGACGGAAGGATACGAGGGGCTGTCGCTTGAGGAGCTGTATGCCGAGATCAAAGCGCTGATCCCCGAATGCAGCATCGGTATTCTGCACGGACAGATGAAGGAGCAGAAGAAGCGGGCGACGATGGAAGCGTTCCGCGACGGACGAATCTCCGTGCTGATCTCCACGACCGTCGTCGAAGTCGGTGTGGACGTACCGGAAGCAACGTCGATGGTGATCGAAGGCGCCGACCATTTCGGACTTGCAACGCTGCATCAGCTTCGGGGACGCGTCGGACGCGGCGTAAAGCAGTCGCATTGCTATCTGCTTGCCAAAAAGCCCGGCGACCTGTCCCGGCAGCGTATCGAAGCGATGCTGGCGAGCACGGACGGGTTTCAGATCGCACAGACGGACCTTGAAATGCGCGGAAGCGGAGATCTGTTCGGCGTGCGGCAAAGCGGAGACGGGGAAGGGCCCGGTATTCCCGCGGGCAGTACGGCGGAGATCATCGAGCTTGCTTCCGCCGCCGCAAACGAGGCGTTCTCGCTTCCGACAGTGCAGCACAACGCGCTTCTGCAGGAAGCAAACAACCGATACCGGCAGCTGAAAGAAATTACATACAACTGATAAAATCGCCGTGATCACGGCGATTTTATCTTCACGTTGTTTTTTGTTTATCTCATCATGGACGAGGATCCGTTCATGTTGTTCTGGGCGTATGCAATCATACGCTTGACCATTTCACCGCCGACGGAACCCGCTTCGCGCGAGGTCAGGTCGCCGTTATAGCCCTGTTTCAGATCCACATTGAGAGAATTCGCGACTTCATACTTGAAGTTCTGAAGCGACTGCTTGCTTTCGGGAATCAAAGCACCGTTTCTGCTCATGTTGTTTTACTCCTTTCTTTCAGTGAAGATTCTTCTCGGCATAAGCGATCATGCGCTTAACCATTTCGCCGCCGATGCTGCCCGCTTCGCGGGAAGTCAGATCGCCGTTGTAACCCTGCTTCAGGTCGATATTCAGAGAGGAAGCGACCTCGCTCTTAAACGACTGCAGCTTGCTCTTGGATTCGGGAACCGTGTTGCTGTTTCGTGCCATGTATTTCACCTCCTTGTCGGATTTGTTACCCTTAATTTCTGCAAAGTTCGAAGAAATATGAACGGAAAAATCTGTAACCGCCGAATGAAATCATTCTTGAATGATGGATCGGATTGTAGTATAATAAAATGAAATTTTATGGAGATTATGTTGAATGAAAACGAACAATTTCATTTCACAGAACGAGCTTGACGAACAAAAACGTATCGCGTTCGCGCTTTCAGAGGAGATCGAGCCGCGCGGATTGACGTTTTTCGTGGAAACGTTCGGCTGTCAGATGAACGTCCGCGACAGCGAAACGATCAAGGGTTGGCTCTGTGAAATCGGATATACGGAAGCGGCGGACAAGGAATCCGCGGACTTCATTCTGTTCAATACCTGCTGCGTAAGAGACCATGCGGAAAAGCGACTGATGGGGAATATCGGCGCGCTGAAGGAGCTGAAGGGCGCGCGTCCCGGCACGATCATCGGCGTATGCGGCTGCATGATGCAACAGGAGGGCGTCGCGAAAAAGCTCTTAAAGCGGTTCCCGCACGTCAGTCTGGTATTCGGAACGAACGTTCTGCACCGGTTTCCGTCCATGCTGCAGGCCGTTCTGAACGGCGAGCGGATCGCCGTCACCGACCGCGCGGAAGATGCGATCGCAGAGGGGCTTCCGAAAATGCGGGACAATCCCCGCAGCGCGTTTGTCAACATCATGTACGGCTGCGACAACTTCTGCTCGTACTGCATCGTTCCGTATGTGCGCGGGCGTGAACGGTCGCGGCGTCCGGAGGACGTAAAGCGGGAAATCGTTTCGCTGGTCAGCAGCGGCATCAGTGAAATCACGCTGCTCGGGCAGAACGTCAATTCCTACGGCAACGACGGATCGACGGGCATGCATTTTGCCGATCTGCTGCGATATGTTTCGGACGTTCCGGGGCTCAGGCGGATCCGGTTCATGTCCTCGCACCCGAAGGACCTGAACGACGACGTCATCCGTGCCGTTGCGGAGATCCCGAACGTATGCCATCATGTGCATCTGCCGGTGCAGTCGGGCAACGACGGAGTCTTAAAGCGCATGAACCGCAGGTACACGCGCGAGCATTATCTTTCGATCGTGCAGCGTCTTCGGGAAGCCGTTCCCGACATCGAGTTTACGACGGATATCATCGTCGGTTTTCCGGGAGAGACGGAGGAGGCGTTCAACGACACGATGTCGCTTGTGAAAGAAGTCGGGTTTGCCGCGGCCTTCACGTTCGCCTATTCTCCGCGGCAGGGAACCGTTGCGGCGGGGATGGAAGATCAGATCCCCGAACCCGTCAAAAAGCGGCGGCTTGCCGCGCTGAACGCTTTACAGGCGGAAAAAACCGTCGAAAACAACGAGAAATATATCGGATATGTCGGCGAGGTTCTGGTTGAGGGCTGCGACTGCCGCGGCGAAACGACCATGCTGTACGGCAAGTATCCAAACTTCAAGATGGTGTATTTCCCGGGCGATCAGACGCTTTTGAACCGGTACGTCACCGTAAAAGTGACGAAAACAAATAAAAACTCTTTGTTGGGAGAAATGATCCATGCATGAATTGAAAACGTACCTCGAGCTGAGTGAAAAGGTCAAGGCGGATCAGGCGCTGATAGAACTGATCGACGCGTATCAGGCGGAAACAAAGCAGCTGATGGACCTCATTCAAAACCCGGATTACGACGCGCAGGAAGCGATCCGGCTTACCAACGACGTCGAATATATGTCCGAGCAGATTTCCCGCAATCCGTTGTACCGCGAGTTTGCGGCGGCAAAGGATGCACTGGACCGCGCGCTTCGCGAAAAAGCCGCCATGTCCATGCCGTGCGACTGCAACTGCAGCTCCTGTCATAAGGACTGCGACTCCCGGGAGGAAGAAAAATGAACGAATTGACGCCGATGATGCGCCAATATATGGAAGTGAAGCAGCAATATCCGGATTGCTTCCTTTTCTATCGTCTCGGCGACTTTTACGAGATGTTCTTCGACGATGCGATCGAGGGATCGAAGATCCTTGAGCTCACGCTGACGAGACGCGACTGCGGTCTTGACGAACGCGCGCCGATGTGCGGCGTGCCGTATCATGCCGTCGACACCTACGTCAACAAGATGATTTCCCTGGGGCACAAGGTCGCCATCTGCGAGCAGATGGAGGATCCCGCGCTGGCAAAGGGGCTTGTGACGCGGTCCGTTACGCGCGTGATCACGCCCGGAACCGTCATCGAGGAAAAGATGCTCGACGGATCTAAGAACAACTATATCTTTGCGCTGAACTATTCGGCAAACGGGATCGGCTACGCCTATTCGGATATTTCCACCGGCATTTTCTATTCGTGCGAAGTCTACGGAAACAATGTGCAGACGGTCCTGTTTGACGAACTCACGCGTCTTTCGCCTTCCGAGATCGTCGCAAACGAGCAGCTCTTTGAGCAGGAGTATCTCTTAAAACGCATCCGTTCCGGCTACTATCTTGAAAAGCTCGCGAACGTGCGGTTCCATCCCGAGCAGGCGGAAAAGCGTCTGACACAGCACTTCGGCGTCGCTTCGCTGAAGGGCTACGGACTGGAGGGGAAGACGCTTGCGGTCGGCGCCGCGGGCGCGCTGCTCTCGTATCTCGAAGACACACAGAAAAACGCGCTTTCGCACATCCATACGATCAAGCTGTTAAACCGCTCCGCCTTTATGCAGCTTGACGCTTCGACCAGAAGGAACCTCGAGCTGACGCAGCCGCTGCAGTTCAACGGAAGCAAAAAGAGCACGCTCCTGTATCTTCTGGATGCGACCAAAACCAGTATGGGCGCGCGTCTTCTGCGCAACTGGATCGACTGTCCGCTGCAGACAAAGAACGAGATCGTATACCGTCTGCAGGCGGTCGACGCGTTTGTCCGCGATCTCAGAACGCGCAAGATGCTCGGCGAATATCTCGATTCCGTCTATGACATCGAACGGCTGACCAGCAAGATCGCATACGGCACGATCAACGGACGCGACTGCATCGCGCTGATGAACTCGCTCCGGCAGGTCACGCCGATCACGATGCTGCTCTGCGGCATTCCGACGGAAGCGATCGACTCGATCGTCCGCGATCTCGATCCGATGGACGATGTGATCGGCCTGATCGACGCCGCGATCGATCCGAATCCGCCCGTCAATATCAAGGACGGCGGTCTGATCCGCAAGGGTTACAATGCGGAAGTCGACGAACTGCGTGCGGTCTCCGGCGACAGCCAGGAGATGCTCGACCGGATCGTTGCACGCGAACGCGAAGCAACCGGGATCAAAACGCTTCGGATCGGATATAACCGCGTCTTCGGGTATTATATCGAGGTTTCCAAATCCTTTACGCCGAACGTTCCGTATTATTACGAACGCAAGCAGACGCTTGCAAACGCGGAGCGTTACATCACGCCGGAGCTCAAAGAGCTTGAGCGCAAGATCCTCGGCGCGACGGACCGGCTTCTGGAACTCGAAGCCGAACTGTTCCGCGAAGTACGCGAATCGCTGCTCGCCTGCACCGAACGTCTGCAGCAGGACGCTGCGCTGCTTGCGCGGCTTGATGTGTTCCGTGCGCTTGCCGACGTCGCCGTCTCCAACCGGTACGTCATGCCGTCGATCGCGGACACGCCTGTGATCCGTATCGTCAACGGACGGCATCCGATCGTGGAACAGACCATGAAAAACGGGTTTATCCCGAACGACGTGAACCTCGATCTCGAAAACAACCGGCTTCTCATTGTGACCGGTCCGAACATGGCGGGGAAATCGACGTATATGCGTCAGGTCGCACTGATCACCCTGATGGCGCACATCGGTTCGTTCGTGCCGGCGGATGAAGCGGAGATCGGCATCGTAGACCGCATCTTCACGCGCATCGGCGCGAGCGACGATCTTGCCTCGGGTCAGAGCACCTTTATGGTCGAGATGAGCGAGATGGCGAACATTATTAACAACGCCACGAAGGACAGTCTGCTGATCCTCGACGAGATCGGACGCGGGACAAGCACGTTCGACGGTCTGTCCATCGCGTGGGCGGTCCTCGAACATATCGCGAATCCCATCCTTTGCGGCGCAAAGACGCTGTTCGCAACGCATTACCATGAGCTGACCGAGCTGGAAGGAAAGCTCGAGGGCGTTGTGAACTACCGCATCACCGTCAAGGAGATCGGGGACGACGTTTTGTTCCTTCGGAAAATCGTAAGGGGCTCCGCCGACAAGAGTTTCGGCATTCAGGTCGCAAAGCTCGCCGGGCTTCCGGAATCCGTGATCGGCAGGGCAAAGGAGATCCTCGGCGAGCTGGAACAGTCCGATCTTCTGGTCCGCGATACAAAGGAGCCCGCACACACGGAGCCGACGGTGGAATCGAAGGTGCGGCAGTCGATCCTGAACGATCTTTGTAAGCTGGATCTCGATCATATGACGCCGATCGAGGCGTTTATGAAACTGCATTCCTATACGGATGCGCTGAAAGGAGAATAACGCATGTCCGTCATTCGGGTTCTGAAACCGCAGGTCGCCAATCAGATCGCCGCGGGCGAGGTCGTGGAACGACCGGCTTCCGTTGTAAAGGAGCTTGTCGAAAACGCGATCGACGCCGGCGCGACCGCCGTTACCGTTCGCATCGAAAACGGCGGTATGCGCAGCATCACCGTGACCGACAACGGCTGCGGTATCGCGCGGGAGGACTGCCGGAATGCGTTTTTGCGCCACGCCACCAGCAAGATCTCAACGGCGGAGGACCTTTCGCATGTGACGACGCTCGGATTCCGCGGCGAGGCGCTTGCGTCCATCGCGTCGGTTTCGCGCGTCACCATGACGACGCGGCAAAAGGATGCGGACGTCGGGACGAAACTGTTGATAGACAACGGCGCCGTCGTGAGCGAAGAGGATTCGCCCTGTGTATTCGGAACGACGTTCGTCGTCGAAGAGCTGTTCGCTTCCGTTCCGGCGCGGCTGAAGTTTCTGAAGTCTGCGCGCACCGAGGCGGGGTATATCGGCGACTATATCGGAAAGATGATCCTGGCAAGACCGGAGATCTCCTTCCGCTATGAAGCCGACGGGAAGACCGTGTACGAAACCTACGGTGACGGGAATCTCTACAACGCCGTTTTCTGCGTATACGGCGCGACCGTTGCGGAGAAGCTCGTGAGCGTGGACTATGACAACGGCTATATGAAGGTGGAGGGGTATCTGGGGCTTCCCGAGATCTCCCGCAACAACCGGACGTTCCAGACGCTGTTCATCAACGGACGCTCGATCCGCTCCGCGTCGGTTTCCGCCGCCGTTGCGCAGGCATATGACACGCGGCTGATGATCGGCAGATTTCCGTTCTTTGTGCTGAATCTTTCCCTTGCGCCGCAGGAAGTGGACGTGAACGTGCATCCGACCAAATCGGAGGTGCGCTTTGCCGATGAAAACCGTGTCTTTACCGGCGTTTCCGCGGCGGCGAAGCTCGCGCTCGGCGCAAGTGAAAAACATATCGAATCCGCGTTCGATCACGTCGTTCCGAAACAGCCGGAGATCCGCGAAAAACAGCCGGCTGCACCGTACTCACCGATCCCCGTTCCGCGCGTGGATTTTCATGAATACGCCGTGAAAGGCGGTCCGTCCTCGTACCGCGAGAGCAATTACAATACGTTCCGCGAGAAGAGTTCTTCGGGCAGTGTGCCGAGCTTTACCGTGCGGACCGGCAGCGCGCCGGAGATTCGGAAAGCAGAGACCGTTTCTCCGCTGTTTACGGACGAACCGATCGACATCGTGGGATGCGTGTTCCGGACGTACTGGATCGTAACGTGCGGGCAGAATATGTTTTTGATCGATCAGCACGCAGCGCACGAACGCAAGCTGTATGAAGAACTGACTTTGCGGAAGACCGAGCTTTCGTCGCAGCAGCTTCTCGTGCCCAGGGAGGTCACGCTGACGCCGTCCGAGATCACCGTCTGGGAATCCGATCAAGCCGCATTCTCGGAGCTCGGTTTCGGACTGACACGATCCGGCGCAACCGCGCTGCTTTTGTCGGAAGTGCCGGTGCTGAACGGGCAGATGCTGAACGAAGCGTATCTGCATGCCGTCCTTTCGATCCTGAACGAATGCGGGAAGGATGTCAGGAACGAGCTTGTCCGGGAGCGTTTGATGCAGTCGGCATGCAAGCATGCGATCAAAGGCGGCGAGCCGGTTTCGCGCGAAGAAATCTCCGCGCTGATCGTTCAGTTCATGAAAGGGGAGATCCCGCTGACCTGTCCGCACGGACGTCCCGTCGTTGTCCGGATCTCCGAAGCGGAGCTTGAAAAAATGTTCCGCAGGATCGTATGAACGCCCGTCCGGACGTCTTGTGCATCGTCGGCCCGACCGCTTGCGGAAAGACCGCTCTGTCCGTTGCGCTCGCAAAGAAGCTCGGCGGCGAGATCGTTTCCGCGGATGCGGTCGCGGTATACCGCGGGCTCGACATCGGTTCCGCAAAACCGACGGAAGCGGAGCGGCAGGGGATCATCCATCATCTGATCGACTGCGTCGACATCACGGACGACAGCTTTACCGTTTCTTCCTTCCGCACGCTTGCGAGGGATGCGATCGACAGCATTTCAAGCCGCGGAAACGTCCCGATCGTCGTCGGCGGAAGCGGACTGTATATGGACGCGGTATTCTCCGATATGCGCTTCTCAGCACCGTCAGATCCGGAAATCCGCGCTGCAGTCGAGAAAGAATACGACGCGTGTCCGGAGGCGGTTTTTGCGGCGCTCAGGGCCGCAGATCCGGTTACGGCACAGCGTCTGCATCCGAACGATAAAAAGCGCGTCGTACGCGCGCTTGAGGTTTTTCGGGTTTCGGGGCAGCCGTTTTCCGCGCTCAACCGCGATTTCTCCTCCGTTCAGCAGGGTGACGATACATACCATTCCCTGCGGATCGGCCTGAATACGGATCGAAGGATTTTATATGAGCGCATCGATCGCCGCGTGGACCGGATGATGGAGGACGGGCTGAAAGAAGAAGCGTTCGCGCTTTTCGATCGCGGTCTTGCGCCGGATAACTGCCGTGCGCTGCAGTCGATCGGATACGCGCAGCTGTACGGCGTCTATACCGGATCCGCCTCGCTCGATTCTGCGGTCGAACAGATCAAACTCGACACGCGGCATTTTGCCAAGCGGCAGATCACATGGTTCAAACGCGATCAAAGCACGGTATGGTATGATCCGACGGAACAGACGCTTGAAGCTTTATCTCAAAGGATAACGGAGAAATTCAATGGAAATCAATGATCTGATCCAACGCGCGGAGAAACGCGCCGCGAATGCGTTTCTTCGCGTCGATCAAAACGCTCTGACCTGTCAGGAGCGGGTTCTCAAGGCATTTCAGTCGCATCGTATCTCGGCACGGCATTTTGCACCGACGGAGGGGTACGGATACGACGACGTCGGCAGGGACGCGCTGGACGAGGTTTTTGCGGACGCGCTGACGGCGGAATCCGCGCTTGTCCGCCCGCAGATCGCAAACGGCACACATGCGATCTTCCTTGCGCTTTCGGGCGTTCTGGAGCCGAACGACACGGTGCTGTCCCTGACAGGCACCCCTTACGACACGCTGGAAAGCGCGGTCGGACTGAACGGCGATATCCCGAACGCGCTGTCGCGGTTTTCGATCCGGTTCCGTGCGATCCCGCTTTGCAAAGATCGGATCGATCTCGAAAAAGCGGGGGAGGAACTGAAAAGCGACGCGACGATCCGGATGGTCTATCTGCAGCGTTCAAGAGGATATGCGTGGCGTACCGCGATGACGATCGCGCAGCTCAAAGAAGCGATCGCATTTGTCCGGTCGATCCGGAGCGATGTGGTCGTGTTCGTCGATAACTGCTACGGAGAGTTTACGGAGGAAGCCGAGCCGACGGCGGTCGGCGCAGACCTCATCGCGGGGAGTCTGATCAAAAACTGCGGCGGCGGCATTGCGCCGACCGGCGGATACATTGCGGGAAGAAAGGACCTGATCGAGGCAGTTTCGTACCGGCAGACGGTTCCGGGATGCGGAAAGGAGATCGGCTCCTACGCCGCGTCGTATCGACCGTTCTATCAGGGACTGTTTACGGCGCCGCACGTCGTCGCGCAATGTCTGAAAAGTGCGATCCTGTTCTCGGCGCTGTTTGAAGCGCTCGGGCTTAAAACGCTGCCCGGCGTTGACGACGCCCGCAGCGACATTATCCAATCCGTAATGTTCGACACCGGGGAGGAGATGATCGCGTTCATGCAGGCGGTGCAGGCGGCTGCGCCGATCGACAGCTTCGTCGTTCCGGAGCCGTGGGATATGCCGGGCTATACGGATCCGGTCATCATGGCGGCGGGAACGTTCGTGCAGGGCGCGACGACGGAGCTTTCCGCAGACGGCCCGATACGGGCGCCGTATACGGCTTACATACAGGGCGCACTGACCTACGAGCACGCGGTCCTCGCCGCAAAGAGCGTGCTGAACGCTTTAATAACTGCGCATTAATCCGGTTACGCAGCCGAGGATCTCGACGCGGTCGGAAGAACGGAATATGGGAGAAAAGGCCTCGTTCTCGGGACGGAGTTCGATCTCCTTTTCTTTTTGGAAAAACCGCTTTACGGTGACCTCGTCGCCGTCGACGCGTGCAACGACAATATCGCCGTCACGGGGTTTCATGCCCGTTTCGACGACGATGATATCTCCGCTGCAGATTGCGGCGTTTTTCATGCTTTCGCCCTGAACTCGAAGCATAAACGCATCGTTCCGGACGCCGTGCAGGAGGAGCGTCGGAATAGAGAATGCATCCTCGCGGTTTTCTTCCGCCATGATCGGAACGCCTGCGGCAACTCTGCCGAGGAGCGGAACCGGATCGGTGTTCGTCCTTTCGGTCATCTGCACCGCGTATGCGCGTTTCTTTTTTGCGCCGCCGGACAGCAATCCTTCATCCTCCAGGATGCGGACATAACGATGGACGGAGGCGGGAGAGGAGAGCCCGACGCCGTCGCAAATCTCGCGAATCGTCGGCGGGTATCCGTTTTTTTCCTGCGTTGAAAGAATAAACCGATAGATCTTATCCTTTGCGTTATAAACCTTTTTCACCATATCACCTTCTTTGCATATCATATCACACACGCCTATGAAATGCAAACAAATGTTCGTAAAAATAGATCAATCGGCGGAGGAGGGAGGCGCATCGTTGCCGGAGGTCGGCTCGTCTTCCCGGAGTTTGATATATCTTGCGGCAAGACGGCTCTTTTCCTCGGTCATCGCCGCATAATGCTTGCGCGTCGTGTTGACGTCCTTGTGCCCGAGCACGTCGGCGACAAGATAGATATCGCCGCTCTCCTGATAGAGCATCGTGCCGTATGTGCTGCGCAGTTTATGCGGCGTGATCTTTTTCAGCGGCGTCGCGATCTGCGCGTACTTTTTGACAAGATTTTCCACGGCGCGCGGCGTAATGCGTTTCCGCTGCAGGGAGAGGAAGAAGGCGTTTTCGTGACCGGACAGCGGAATGATGTTCATACGCTCTTCCAGGTATTCCGCAAGCGCTTCGGCGACCTCCGGTCCGAACGCCAGCGTCGTCTGGTTGCCGCCTTTTCGCGTCACGACGAATTCGTTTCTCGAAAAATCGACGTCATTCAGATCGATCCCGACCAACTCGGAAATACGGATGCCGGTCCCGAGAAAGAGGGAGAGGATCGCTACGTCGCGGAGCTTTGTCGTATCGTGAAATCTGCGCTGTGCGCTCGTCATGCCGCTGCCTTGCTCGGCGGTGTCCAGAAGATCGGCGACTTCATTGGCCTCCAGGCGAATGATCGCCTTTTCATGCAGTTTCGGGGTATCGACGAGGGCGGCGCAGTTCGTCTGTATCATCGATTTTTTGTATAAAAACTTAAGTAACGCGCGTATTGCCGACAATTTGCGGGATTTCGCGCGTTCATTGTTTTCGATCACTTTGGAACCGTCCGCATTCTCATCGCGATACAATGAGATATATTCGAGATAGAGCTCGATGTCAAGGGAGGAGAGGAGCTCCATGTCCTTTAACGTAAGCTGCCCGACCGTTTTGCCCGCGAACCGGTCGATCTGACCGGACGTCAGAAATCTGAAAAACGTGCGAAGATCGACGGCATATCCGTAACGCGTCAGAATCGACGTCGTCGGCTCGACGGCGCGAAAATAAACGGCGCAGAAAGCCGGAAGCTCCGAAAGAATTTTCCGGAACCGGTCTGTATAATCCAGTTTTTTTTGCATCTGATAGTCGCTCATAAATTCGACCTCCGGACAGGAAAGGATGGGTTTGTCTGTGATGCTATTTTAACATAACTATTCGTTAAAGACAAGTTTAACGAATAGTTGTTTACAAAAATGACATGAATTTGACCTGAAAACCTCTTTCTAAGTGAAAAAGCTCTGAATCTGCGTTCAGAGCTTCTGTTCGTCTTCCTGCTGCCGTGTCAGCAATTCTTTGATCGCATTCCGCGCAAGTTTGTCGCAGCGATTGTTTTCTTCGTTGTCTGCGTGACCTTTGACCTTATGAAATGTAACGACGTGCGTCACACACAACGCGTCGAGCTGTTCCCATAAATCCCGGTTTTCGACTTCGTGTTTATTGGCGGTTTTCCAGCCGTTTGCGCGCCAGTTTTTCAGCCAGCCCTTTTCAAATGCGTTGCACAGATACGCGCTGTCCGTATACAGATCCACGCTGCAGCTTCTCCTGAGCATCCGCAGCGCTTCGATCGCCGCCGTCAGCTCCATTCGGTTGTTGGTCGTGCTTCGGTCGCTTCCGCTGGCCTCCTTGCGATGCGCGCCGAATATCAGCACACAGCCCCAGCCGCCGGGACCCGGATTGTGTGAACACGCGCCGTCCGTATAGATTGTAACCCGATCCATCATTTACTATTCCTGATCAAAAAATAATATATAATCTGTGATGACCGACAGCTGCAGGCGTTTCAGCGCGCCCGACAGCATCTTTTCTTTTATGGTATCATGTTCGCGGAGAAAAGTCGAGATTTTTTGCTGATATTCCATCAGCAAATCCGAAACGGGCCGTATGGACGACGAACGGATCGTTTTGAACGCGCTGATACAGGTTTCGCAGTTTTCCCGTTCCTTTTCGAGCTCCTCGCACACTTTTCGGATATCACGTTCGCCCTTGTCGTAAGCGATACAAAGGTCCGAAAGAACGGTCGGGACCTCATGCATCAGCTGTACGGCCTTTTCCAGAATTTCGGCAGCGTCCTTATCGCCGTCAAGGGTGATCTTCAGCAGTTTTCTCTCGGTGATATACGGACTTGCCTCAAATCCGTCGTTTCGCACCTGTGCATGAACCTTCATGAGACTTTCTTCACTCGTATACGCGGCGGCAAATACCCTGAATACGGAACCGTCCATGAACACGGTTCCGCCCGCCCCGAGACGCTGGATCTCATCGGCATGCTGCACGGCGTCTTCTTCATTGAGAAACGCGCCCATCTGCAGGATGTAAAACGGCGTCTCCTCCACGTTGAGTTCTTTACGGATCATTTCGCTCGGACTCGGCTGTGCCGTTTCCTGCTGTTTGTCCTGATTCTTTAACGCCGAAACGATCTCGTCGTCTTCCTTGTTCTGTGTCCCGCAGGACAGGAGCTCCGCGGCGGGCTTGCCGAATATACGATCTCCGATCGGCGAAAAGACGACGATCCCCGCGATCAGGAAAAGCGATAAGATGATGAAAAGCACGGTGCCGGCTCCACCGCTCTTTGTATGCTGTTTTCTTGCGACGCCGTGATGCTTATATTCCATATAAAAACCTCCTTGCGCTGTTATCAATACATACGCAAAGAGGTTTGAATATATGCTCTTACTTTTATGCGCCCGGCTTCCGGTCCTCGGGCGAAACAATGATATCCGGAACGGACGACAGCGGGATCGCGTTGCTGACGTACTTCTTCAGCGTGAAGCGGAAGCAGGTCCACTCCCCTTCCTTGCTGTCGACTTCGATCTGCTCCTCAAGCTGGTCCATGATCTTTTTGGCAATCGACAGTCCGAGCCCCGTTCCGCCGTCCTTGCGGGACGTATCGACCTTATAGAATCGCTCAAACACGCGGGAAAGATTTTCCTTCGAGATGCCGATCCCGTCGTCCCAGACGTCGATCACGACCTCGTGAACGGTCTCCGAGGCGCGCAGACAGATCCGGCTCTTCGCATAACGAAGCGCGTTGTCGATCAGGATCACGAGCACCTGTTCGATGCGGTCACGGTCGCTCAGCACCGGTGAAAGAGTCTCCGCGGTTTCCAGCTCGATGCGGATCTTACGTTTCTTCGCCTCGGTCTGAAAGCCCTGAGAAACCTCTTCCAGAAGTTCGTTTACATCGAACATGGTCATTTCCATCGCTTCCGTCCCCGCCTGCAGTCTGGACAGCTGCAGCATATCGGTGATCAGTCTGGAAAGGCGCTCGACCTCGCGAAGCATGATCGAATAATACTGCTTCTGCTTTTCCGGATCCTTCACCATTCCGTCCGCAAGCGGTTCAAGCAGCCCGCGCAGCGAGGTCAGCGGCGTTCTCAGCTCGTGACTGATGTTTGCGACGTATTCGTTTCGCATCCGCTCCAGCTTTTCGATATCGGTGGCGTCCTTAAAGAGACCGACCGCGCCGACGCATCCTTCCGAATCGGAGAGAACCGGGACGACAGAGATCCAAAGAACGCGGTCGCCGGGAAGATTATAGTGGAACATACGGGGTTCCTGCGAATCCACGACGCTCTCGAACGCCTCCCAGATCGAACGGTCCGGCACAAGATCCATCGTGGAATGCACGTCGACTGCGCCGAACATTTTCATCAGTGCGGGATTGTAGTGCGTCAGTTCGCCCTGACTGTTGATCGCCGCGACACCGTCGCTGAAGCTCGACAGGATATAGCCGAGCTGCCGCTTTTCGTTTTCAAGCTGACGGATCGTTGCGGAAAGCGCGCCGCTCATGTTGTTGAGCGTTCTCGCAAACAGACCGAGTTCGCCTGGATAATCGTCCTTTGCCCGCACGTCGTAATTTCCCTTTGACAGCTGCTTTGCGACCTTCGTCATCTCGGTGATCGGATGCAGCATCTGGTTGACTGCAAAATAGGACGTCAGGATCAGCAGCGGAAGCAGCAGCAGCGATACGAGCCACAAAGAACGGGACAGACGCACGAAAGCATGATTGATATGGTTGATCTCCCTGATCAGAAGAAAGCTGCCGATATAGACGGTTTCATTTACATACAGCGGTCTGCCGACGCAGATCGCGCTGCGCTTTTCGGATATCTCAAAATCGTCAAGCTCGACCGATTCTCCGTTTGCAAGCCGGTCGAACAGCGCGCGCAGATGTTCGTCCGCGGGCAGCGTATCCATATTTGTATAAACGGTCTCCCCGATCCCGGGCAAAACAAGAACATAGGATACCTCTTTCGACGTCGAAATCACGTCAAGATATCCCTGTAAGGACGTCTTAGGAAGCTCCTGATCGTTCGGAAAAGAGAACAGACTTTGCAGACTGTCCGCCGTCTGATTCAAGGATTTTCGTTCGAGCTCCACATAGGTTCTTTTGCCGAAGTATGTGTAAGCGAGCACGAGAACCGCGTTGCACGTGATCAGCAGAACCATGCAGATCAGAAATGCTCTGCGAAAGACCTCTCCCCTTCGTTTCATAAGCCGTTACGCGTTTTCAAGTTCAAACTTATATCCGACGCCGTAGATCGTTTTGATGCTCCAGCCGAGCCCCTCGGAGTCGAGCTTCGCGCGCAGGCGCTTGATATGTGTATCGACCGTGCGTGTTTTGCCGGCGAAGTCATAGCCCCATACCCGCGACAAAAGCGTGTCCCGTGTGAAGACCTGTCCGGGATTGGATGCAAGCATATAAAGGATCTCGATCTCTTTCGGCGTGCAGATGACATGCTCGCCGCGAAGCGTGACCGTATAGCTGTTCAGATCGATCGTCAATCCGTTGTAGTTGAGGATATTCGGATCGGCGGACTGCGCCTTCGCTTCCACGCGGCGAAGGATCGCCTTGACGCGCGCAACGACCTCACGCGGACTGAACGGCTTGACGATATAGTCGTCCGCGCCGAGCTCAAGCCCGAGAATCCGGTCGATCTCCTCGCCCTTCGCCGTCAGCATCACGATCGGAAGCGTGGAGGATTTGCGGATCTCACGGCAAACGTCGATGCCGGATTTCCTGGGCATCATGATATCGAGGATCAGCAGAGAAACGGAACTGTCCGCCATTCTGAGCCCCTCTTCCCCGTCATATGCATCTGCCACCTCATATCCTTCGGACTCAAAATACAGGCGCAGGGATTCATGTACGACCGGTTCGTCATCACAGATCAGAATCTTGGTTGCCATAGACTGTTACCTCCAGATTTATGCATGCATTATAACATTCGCCGACCGGTATCGACAAGAGGCGTTCAAAACTGTTCGCAGCGGTTTCACATTCAGCACACATTCACGCTTCCGGTTCGGCGATCAAACGGTTGTATTCCTGCAGAAGCGCGTCGTACGCCTTGCGGTACTCCTCGGAATCCGACGCCTTCTGCATCGTTTCGATCAGCATGCCGAGATAGGCCGCACGGTCCTCCGGCACGCGTCCTTCCTCGGAAAGCAGCGCTTCCACCGAACGGATCAGCGCTTCGCCTTTCTCCTTCAGCGCGTCGAGCGAGGTATCGATGGTGCAGACCGGGAATTCCAGAATGAACTGCGAAGTGCTCCGATCGGTCCGTACCCATGTATTGCCGAAAAGCTGATTCAGAACGCTGTCCTCAAGATCATAGAACTGGTTTCCGGGACGAAGCAGCACGAACGTGCGCTGTTCGACGTCCTCCGGATTGCAGTTTGCTCCCGCGATTGCACCGGACTGTTTGCAGATGGACAGCGTCAGATGCATGTCGCACGGCTCGGTCGGAACGTTGGCATAACTGAACCAGTCCGTAACGGATTTATACTTATTGAAATCCTTATTTGAATTCCGGTAGTGCACGCAGGCGTCCGTCACAAGCTTTCCCGAGATCGGGCATACGGTACGCTGCACAAGTCCCAGCGTCGCCTCGTTTTCGTTGATGATCGGCTTGCTCTCCTCTCCCTCCATCAGCTTGCTCATAAATCGGTTCCACAGCACGGCAGCATATGCGCCGCCGCTGGAGCCGGTTACGAGTTTGTTGACCGGATAGTCGTGCCCTATCCAGACGACCGCCGTATACTTGCAGGTCATTCCTGCAAAGAATACGCTTGCGTAGTCGGCGTTCGTGCCGGTCTTGCCCGCAACCTCGTATCCAGGGATCTTTGCATTCGATCCCGTGCCGTTTTCGATCGCATCCTTCAGCATATCCACCAGCAGGTACGGCGTCGCCGCATCGGTGTACACTTTCTGCTGCGATCCGCGGATGATGTTCGCGTTCAGAACGACGTTTCCGGCATTGTCCGTGACCTTTGTGAACGACAGCGGCTTGATATAATAGCCGTTGTTCGCAATGGCGGCGTATGCGGCGCACATCTGCAGCGGCGTGATGCCGCTCGTGCCGAGTGCAAGGCCCGGGCCGTCCGGGTTCAGCTGCGATTCGGGAATGCCGAGCCGTTTCATGTATTCGACGGATTGCTCGACACCCACATACTTCGAGAACAGCAAACGCGCCGCAACAACGTTCAACGACTCCTTGATGCCGTAGCGCAGCGTGACCGGTCCGAAATGCTTCTTTGCAAGACCGCCCTCGGGATAGCCCTTGTCGCCGCCCCAGCCCTCGATCCTGCCGGTCGTATTGGCAACGATCGTCGCCGGAGACGCGCCGTTGTCGAGCGCCGCGCCGTAGATGCTCAGCGGCTTGATCGACGAACCGACCTCCACATAGCTTTGTGTCGCGCGGTTCAAACCTTTGCGGATCAGCGGTTCGGTTCTGCCGCCGATGATCGCGCGGATCTCGCCCGTGTACTGATCGATGACGACGGCCGCCGCCTGCGGCTCGATCGTTTCGATCGTGATGCTGTCCGAGATGACCTCCGTGATCACGTTCTGGCTCATATCGGCAAGCTGCGGATAGCCGTCCCAGTTCGTGATCTCGCTCTGCACCGTCTCCTGCACGTTGGGATCGAGCGTCGTATAGATCCGATATCCGCCGGTTCTCAGCCGGTTTTCATAGATCGCACGGTTCTGCGCGTTGTTGACGACGTGATCCTGCTCCATCCAGTGCGTCAGAACGTCGTCGATGCAGTATTCCACAAAATACGCGTAGTCGTACATCCGCGAATTCTCGGAATATGGATTGATCGTGAGCGTTTCGTTCAGCGCGGAAAGGTACTGCTCGCGCGTGATCTTGTCGTTCTCATACATACGGGAGAGCACCGTGTTCGTTCTTGCGACGGTGTACTTCTCATACGCGTCCGGATCTCTGCCGTAGATCTCCCAATAGTAATTCAGGCGCGGATTATACCGGTACGGATTCTGCGTAAGTCCGGCGATCAATGCGCACTCGCGGATGCTGAGCTCGTTCAGCTCCTTGCCGAAATAGTCTCTTGCCGCAGTTTTGACGCCGTAGTTCGATCCGCCGAGGTAGATGTCGTTCAGATACGCCTCGAGGATGTCGTCCTTCTCCATGACTTTTTCGCACTGCAGGGCAAGAAACGCTTCCTGGATCTTGCGCTTATAGGTACGTTCGGCGCCGAGGACCTTGTTTTTGATCAGCTGCTGCGTGATGGTGCTTCCGCCGGAGGAATTGCTGTTGCCGAGGATCTCGAGCGCGGCGGAAAAAAGGCGTTTGAAGTCGACGCCGCTGTGCTTATAGAAGCGCACGTCCTCAACGGAAATAAACGCGTTCCGAAGCATTTCGGGAATATCCTCGAGGTCCACCCAGTCGCGGTATTCGATGGCGGAAATGGACATCAGCTCATTGCCGTTCATGTCGTACAGGTAGGACGTGCGGTCGCTTTTGGTAAGCTGCGCGATATCGAACACCGGCGCGGTGTCGATGTATGCTTTCAATACGCCGTATCCGAGCCCGACGCCGGCCATGCCGACGATCAGTACGGCGACGAGCAGGAGTTTCAAAGATAAGAACAGAATATCAAGAGCAAAGGGCTTCCGCCCCTTGTTCCGCGTGAAAAGGGTATCTCTCCCGATATGTGCACGTTTTACTGTCTTCTTTTCCATGCTGACAGTATAACACACTTTTGCCTGTCGTGAAGAAGTTTTTTGCTTTGTTTATAAAAATAACACCTTCCTGTGAAAAAAAGCTTGCCTTTTTGCAGACGATGCCGTATAATACACCTTGCTTGGGGCTTTAGCGAAGTTGGCTATCGCGCTACACTGGCAGTGTAGAGATCAGGGGTTCGAATCCCCTAAGCTCCACCAGACGACGGACGGCATTTTTGAACGGATTGTCGTCCTTTTTTCATAGAACAAAATGCAGCATCAATATCGTCGGAGAAAGCAAGGCAAAATGAAACCGGAAGAATATTTGAAAAATCCCTGTGCCGCGTCGTCTCTCCCGTTTTGGAAAACGAACCGGATCGTCTTGCCGGAAGGCGTGCAGGTAATCCGCGACGATCCGTTTCGCGGAACGTGCAGGCATAGCTGCGATACGCCGTATTTTAAGCTGATCCACCGGTTCGGGCATTTGACGCGTCATCCGCTTCCGGACGGGTTTTCGCTTGCGTCGATTGATACGGGCGGCTTTTCGTCGCACATCTCCGAATGCTACGATCTCGAACGCATCTCCGTCGCAGAACTCGAACAATACAAAAACCGAAACACATACCGGGCGGATTTATGGATCGCCGTTCGGGAAAACAAGTCCGGCAGGATCGTCGCAGCGGGGATCGCCGAACTGGACCGTACCATCCGGGAAGGCGTACTCGAATGGATCCAGGTGTCCCCCGGCTTCCGGCGCCGCGGACTCGGACGGTTCCTTGTCACGGAATTGCTGTCGCGTATGCAGAAGGACGCAGACTTCGTCACGGTTTCGGGACGTCTGCACAACGGAACAGATCCGTATGCGCTGTATGAAAGCTGTGGATTTTCCGATCCGGTGATCTGGCACGTCATACAAAAACAATGAACAGGAATCTTTGCAACGATCCGTACTTGTCAACACCTCTCATTTCGGATATAATAGCGCCATGAAACGATGGATCCCGATACTGCTCGCTCTGATTCTCCTGCTCGGATGCGCCTACGATCCGACCGAATCGGAGGACACAAAGAAGCTTGAAGTCTTTGCTTTTTCGGTCGGAAAAGCGGACGCTCTTCTGGTGCGCACAAAAGACGCGGCGATCATGATCGATACCGGCGAAAACGGCGACGGTGAAAAGCTTGTGAAGCGGCTCGGCGAACTCGGCGTCGAAAAACTCGATCTTCTGATCCTCACGCACTTCGACAAGGATCATATCGGCGGCGCGGACACGATCATCGAAGCGCTTGCGATCGACCGGATCGTGCTGCCGTCCTACGACAAGGAGTCCAAGCAGTACACGCAGCTTGCCGCGGCGCTCAAACAAACCGACGCGGAAGTCAGTTATCTGACAAGGGATCTTCCGCTGACCTACGGCGATCTGGAACTGACGATCTGGACCTCCCCCGTCCCGTTCGACGGCAAGAGCGACAACGAACAGTCGCTGATCGCAAAGATCGTTTACGAGGGAAAATCGTATCTGTTCATGGGCGACGCGGAAAAGGCGGAGCTTGAAAAACTGGTCTTCGGTACGCGAAACCTGACCTGCGATGTGCTGAAGCTGCCGCATCACGGCGTCTTTGACGAAAACACGTTCGCGCTGATGACGGCCGCCATGCCTTCGTATGTGATCATCTGCGATTCCGGGAAGAATCCGGCGGACGCCGAAACGCTTGCGGCAATCGGCTTCTACGATCCGGTGATCCTGCAAACGAAAGACGGCGAGGTGCATCTCACCGTTTCGGAAGGCGTTTTCAAAACAGAAGAATAAAGAATCCGGCGTTCTGCCGGATTCTTTTTTATCAAAGGATATGATCGCTGATGCAGTCGTACCAGTGGACGTACGTTTCGCCGTCGACGGTCATTCGTTCGTTTTCGGGCAGCAGTTCGGTCCAAGGACGCTTGTAGCTTTCCTGCATCCAGTCGTTGCGGTTGAACCGTCTCCAAAGCACCGTTCTGCCGCTTCGGTCCAGATACTGCTCCGTCACCACGCCTTCCTCATACGCGCCGGCGTCGATCACGCAGACGGTATCGTAGGTTTTTCCGTTGATCTGCACCTCAAACCGTCCGACGACGTCGAGCATGAACGGCTGTTTCACGGTCGCGACGATGTTCCCGTCCTTTCGGATGAGCCCTTTCGGCGCAATGTGCGTTTCGTTGCCGCAGTTGTCCTCGCCGAATCCCCAGCTTTGCAAAAAGTCGTCGCCGTCGAGGAAGGTGTAGAGCTTTTTCAAGCCGTCCTCCTCATGGCATTCCGCAAGATACCGGCAATGCGTGTCGGTCAGCTGCGCCACAAACCGGCGCTTTGCGACGTCCGCGCCGTCGATCCTGTTGCAGTCCATCGGATCGTACTCGATCGCCTCGATCTCAACGCCCTCGATCCCGTGAACCATTGCTTTTCCGACGACCTTCATATCGCATTGTTCGGTGCGCCTGCGCTTGGGAAAATCGTACATTGCCCAGGAAATCGCTTCTCCGAGTTTCGGCACGATCAACCAGCCCATGATTTCTTCCCAGCAGACCGCAAACGGTTCGCCGCCGACTTCCTTGATCTGATAATCCGGCATATATTCCGGCATAAACTTTCGTTCGTTCTTCATAACGATTTCTCCTTTCGGTTTTTCGGGATACAAGTCCCTGAACTGCTGTTTTGCATGATAAAGACGACTTTTGACCGTGCCGACCGGAATACCGAGCCGGCTTGCGATCTCCGCCTGCCTCAGATCCCTGAAATAGCTGAGATACAGGATCTGCTTGTCGGTATCGCCGAGGCGATTGAGCGTTTCATGCACGACCGCCCGCGTCGTAACGCCGTGGATGCCGGTCGTCAGCGCCGTTTCGTCAAGCGATTCCAGCGGGATCTCCATGCGCTTTGCCTTTGCGCGGAAATAGTCGTTGCATTTGTTCCGCGCAATGCCGAGGATCCACGGCTTGAACATGACTTCATCGGAGAGCGTGTCCGCGCCGCGATACGCCGCCGTCAGGACCTCCTGCAGAATGTCCTCCGCATCCGAAAGATTTCCGACACGGAATTTCACAAAGCGTTCCAGCGGCTGCATCACGCCTGATATGAGCGCTTCAAAATCGATCATGTTCTCACCTCTTTTCCGTTGTTCTTAAGACGTCTTCACCTATTAAGTCGCAAAAGAAAGCCGAAAGGTTCACGAAAACAGAATATTTTATTTGAACCGATCATGATTTGATCCGATCGATGCGATCAAAAGCGTTCCGGATCCAATCGAAAACAATCCGGAACATACGTTCAAAATCGTACTCCTCCGGAAGATCCGTTATGGAAAGCACGATCCGGTCCTCTTCCGAAACAAGCGAACGAAGTTCCTGTTTTGTAACGGCAAAGACGCCGCTTTCCAGATAATGCAAATTCTGCAGCAGAAAGAATATGCCCTTGCAGGAATTGCGAAACTTCTCTCGGTTCTTTTCTCTGTCGGCATGAATATAGCGATGGCACAATTCGTGATAGAGATTGCCCAGACTGTATTTGACGTAATTGATCTCGTCGGCGCGCGTCGCATTCGGGAGATGATCGGTCAGACAGCCGACCAGGTCTTTTGTCGTATGCGAAAGCTGACAGACCTCCAGCGGATTCCAGCGTTTCAGCTCGTCCGCGCCGCAGATGAAGCCGCAGGACTTTTCATAGTATCCGATCCGTTTCAAAATGTCCCGATAGGTCTCCATGTCGTCTACCGACATTCTGTCAAGAACGAGCATGATATCAATGTCGCTGTCCGCATGCGCTTCGCCGCGCAGATAGCTTCCCTGCAGCCCGACATACAGAAGTCTGTCGCCGAAGGCGGCGCGGCATTCCGAAACAAGCCGATCCAGATACGATTGAAGCTGAAACATATCTTCCTCCTGTTAAATCCGAAATATGCAAAAAGCAAGTCTTTCGACTTGCCTTTTTGCCTGGAGCAGGTAACGGGACTCGAACCCGTGATCTCAGCTTGGAAGGCTAATGTGTTACCGCTACACTATACCTGCATGTGGTGCGGACGAAGAGACTTGAACTCATACGCCTATGGCACCGGAACCTAAATCCGGCGCGTCTGCCAATTCCGCCACGTCCGCAGAATTGTCTGGTGACCCGTCGGGGATTCGAACCCCGGACACCTTGATTAAAAGTCAAGTGCTCTACCGACTGAGCTAACGGGTCATGGCTGGGGTGGCGCGATTTGAACGCACGAATGACGGAGTCAAAGTCCGTTGCCTTACCGCTTGGCTACACCCCAAAGTTGCTGTTGAGCCGGGTCTTTCGGCCCGGCTCACGAGCAATGGGGTGGATAGTGGGACTCGAACCCACGACCTCCAGAGCCACAATCTGGCATTCTAGCCAACTGAACTATATCCACCACGTACGCTCTCGCAAGGAATCCGCATCCCCGAGCGTTCTCCCCGGGGATGCGCATTGGCGCGCCTGCAGGGATTCGAACCCGGGACCTACGGCTTAGAAGGCCGTTGCTCTATCCTGCTGAGCTACAGACGCATCGCAGTTCCGAATTCATATTTTAACAGACGAATCGGAATCTGTCAATCATTTTTTCGTTATTTGCCGCAGCACTTTTTGTACTTTTTGCCGCTGCCGCAGGGGCACGGATCGTTCCGTCCGACCGTCGGCGGCGCAACGAAAACCTTCTCCGCGCGATACTGCTTCGTCAGCTCTCTGCGCTGTTCCTCTGTGCGGACCTCCGCCCATTCCGGAAGGTTATAAAGCCAGTCCGCCTTCGCGTTGTGCATGTTGATGAAGAGCCGGTCAAAGTCGAAGTTCAGCGTGATCTCGCTCTCTTCAGTCAATGCGTTCAGGTCCTTTTCCCCGTCGGCAAAGCTCGAATTTGCGCCGTCCAGAAAACCGGTAAACGTCACGGGATCCATGTCGAACTGCGCGGCGACGTCGGCGAGCTTGCCTGCGAAAACCGTGCCGTGGTTTGCAAGGATCTTCTTGTAGTTCTGCTTCTCCGCCTCAAAATACGTTCCCCAGAATGCGTCGTACGCTTCGCGCGTCTGCTGTGACTGCGCGACCTGCTGCCAAGTTTCATATAAACTCATACTCTATTCCCCTTTCAAAAACGAATCAAATTGTAACAGATACGCTTGATTTAAGCAAGCGTTTTTTTCGATCGTGTCAAGCATGTTCCGGTTCCACAGAAGAAGCGCGTCCTCCCCCGTGTCGGAATAATAGCGTTTGCGCCGCCCCTGCTGCAGAAAATCCATTTCGGCGTACATGTTCTGCGCGACCGTGTTGGTCTCGCGAACCTCGAGCGTCATCATTTCCGCGCCGAACGAAGCCGCGGCGCGCATCGACGCGTGCAGAAGCTGCTTGCCGTATCCGTGCCCGCGCAGTTTGGGATGGATCGCAATGTTGGTGATATGCGCTTCTTCAAACAGCACCCACATGCCGCAGTAGCCGATGATCTCGCAGTCCTTTTCCATGACGGTATAGTGCGCGACGCTGTTTTTGAGCTCGCCCATCAGCGAGCGGTAAGACCACGGCGTGCGGAACGACAGCACTTCGATCTCGTATACCGCCTTCACGTCGGCTTTTTTCATTGCGCGAACGACGATCATGCTTTCCACATCCGTTCCGCCTGGGAGGGCTTCAGATACAGCGGAGCGATCTCCTTCTCCCCCTGTCTCTCTGCGGCAATCCGCGCGACGCACGCTGCCGAAGGCAGCACCGGCACGGCGGTTCCGGTTCCGACCATCCTGCAGTTTTCGGGCAAGTTTGCCGTAAAATCATCCATGACGCAGGCGCAGGGCGGAACGACGGTCTGTCCGTTCCAATATACCGCGCCGTAGCCGTTTCCGTTTCGCGCGTCGATCAAAGCGCAAACGGTCTGATCGCGATACGGGTAGGCAAGCGATTCCAGCGCGTTGACCGCAACGACCGGTTTATTGTGCGCCGCGCCGAGTGCGTTTGCCGTGCAGACGCCGATCCGCACGCCGGTAAACGAACCCGGTCCGACGTCCGCCGCAAAGGCGTCCATATCGGCGGTCGATAAGCTGTGTGCGGAAAGCAGCGCCTCCGCCGCGGGCAGCACGGATTCGGCGTGCCGTCTGTCCGTATCGATCACGGTCTCGAACACTTCGCCGTCCAGATACAGCGCGACGGAAGCGATCGCATCGGTTGTTTCAAACGCAAGAATCTTCATGAAAAACCTCCCCGTACCGTGCCCCGCGCGGTTCGATCGTCACGGCGCGCGCATCGCTGCCGGAGCCCTCGATCGTGACGTCCAGGCGTTCCTTCGGAAGCGCTTCCGAAACCAGATTCGCCCACTCCATCAGGATCAGCGCATCTTCTTTGAGATAGTCGGAAAACCCGACGGCAAACAGTTCGTCCGCATCGGACAGGCGGTAAGCGTCAAAATGAAAGAGCTTCGGCGCCGTCGGATATTCGCAGACGATCGTAAACGTCGGGCTGGACACATGGCCGATGCCGAACGCTTCGGCGACGCCGCGGGCGAACACGGTCTTTCCCGCGCCGAGATCGCCGTACAGCGCGACAAAACCGCGCTTATTGAGCATTTCGGCGATCCGACGCCCGAGCGCAAGCATATCCTGTTCGGTTTCGATCGTAAACCGGCGCATCAGAATAATCTCCTGTCCAGAAGTTCCGCGGCAAAATCCGCATAGCAGTCGTTTTCGATCGCGGTGCGCGCATCCTCCATCAGCTTCAGCGAGAACCGCAGATTGTGCATCGAAACGAGCTGCGCCGCAAGGATCTCATCCGCCTTGATGAGGTGACGGATATAGGCGCGCGTGAAATTGCGGCACGCATAGCAGTCGCAGCCGTCCTCGATCGGCGAGAAGTCGTGCTCGAACGTTTTGTTCCGCAGCATCAGCCGACCGTTTCGCGTCAGCGCAAGTCCGTTTCTGGCGGAACGCGTCTGCAGAACGCAGTCAAAGAGATCGATTCCGCGCATGACGCCCTCCAGGAGGCAATCCGGGCTGCCGACGCCCATCAGATATCGCGGCTTGTTCTCCGGCATATAGGGACGGATCGTTTCGAGCATATCGTACATGACCGGTTTCGGTTCGCCGACGCTCAATCCGCCGATCCCGTAACCGATGAAATCCATCGATGCAAGCGTCTTTGCGCTTTCGATCCGGAGATCCTTATACACGCTGCCCTGCACGATGCCGAACAGCGCCTGATCGGGACGCGTGTGCGCCTTCTGACAGCGCTCCGCCCAGCGGTGCGTACGGTCCATTGCTTTTACGGCGTACGCATGATCCTTGTGCGGATCGGCGCATTCGTCGAAGCACATGGCGATATCCGCGCCGAGCGCCTCTTCGATCTCCATGACCTTTTCCGGCGTAAAGAAATGCCTGCTGCCGTCGATATGCGAGCGGAACATCACGCCGTCCTCGCGGATGTCGTTGATGCCCGCCAAGCTGAACACCTGGAACCCGCCGCTGTCGGTCAGGATCGGCTTGTCCCAATGCATGAAGCGATGCAGTCCGCCCGCTTCCTTCACGAGTTCGTGACCGGGACGCAGGTACAGATGATAGGTGTTGCTCAGAATGATCTGCGCTTTTACGTCGTCGAGATCGCGCGGCGTCATCGCCTTGACGGTCGCCTGCGTGCCGACCGGCATATACGCGGGCGTTTCGATCACGCCGTGCGGCGTAAAGAACCTGCCGCGGCGCGCGCCGGTGTGCTTGTCTATATGCAGCAATTCAAACGAAAACGGTTGTTCCATATGTTCCCCTTACTCGATAAACATCGCGTCGCCGAACGAGAAAAAGCGGTATTTCTGCTCGACCGCATGACGGTATACTTCCAGCATCTCTTCCCGCGAGCAAAGAGCGGAAACCAGCATCAGAAGCGTCGATTCCGGCAGATGAAAGTTCGTGATCAGCGCGTCGACCGCCCTGAACCGGTATCCCGGCGTGATGAAGATGCTCGTTTCGCCGATCCCGGGATGCACGACGCCGGTTTCGTCCGTCACGCTTTCCAGCGTTCTGGTCGTCGTCGTGCCGACGCAGACGATCCTTCCCCCGTTTTTGCGCACGCGGTTGATCGTTTCCGCCGCCTCTTCGGAAACCTCGTAGTGCTCGCTGTGCATATGATGCTCTTCGACGTTCTCGACCGAGACCGGACGGAACGTACCGAGCCCGACGTGCAGCAGGATATCGACGATCGGAATGCCCTTTTCGCGGATCTTATCCAAAAGCTCGTCCGTGAAATGCAATCCCGCCGTCGGCGCAGCCGCCGAACCGAGCGTTTTGCTGTAGACCGTCTGATAGCGCTCGCGGTCACTAAGCCGTTCGGTGATATACGGCGGCAGCGGCATCTGCCCCGCGCGATCCAGCACTTCCTCAAAGATGCCGTTGTATAAAAGCCGCACGCGCTTGCCGCCCTCAAGCGGCAGATCGCCGAGCACCTCGACGGAAAGCTCGTCGTTGACCTGATAGATCAGTCCCTGCTTCGCGCGCTTTGCGGGTTTCGCGAGACACTCCCAGTCGTCGCCTTCGATGCGGCGCAAAAGCAAAAACTCCATGGACCCGCCGGTTTCCCTGCGTACTCCGATGATGCGTGCAGGAATGACGCGCGTGTTGTTGCGCACGAGCACGTCGGTCGGACGGAGCTTATCAAGAATGTCCGTAAACACGCCGTCCTCGATCGTGTGCGTGTCACGATGGTACGTCAAAAGCCGGGACGCGCTGCGAACGGCGGTCGGCGTCTGGGCGATCAGTTCTTTCGGAAGGTCATAGTAAAAGTCGCTTGTTTTCAATCGTTTGCCTCTGCATACAAATTCAATCATATTATACATACAGCACCGGCGGAAATCAAGGATATTCTCGGAAGAGGGGCAAAGTCCCGAAAAAGGCATTGACATTCGCATTTCGATTTGTTATAATGCGCAATGCGCGAGGAGATGTGTCCGAGTGGCTTAAGGAGGCGGTCTTGAAAACCGTTGATGTGAAAGCATCCGTGGGTTCAAATCCTACCATCTCCGCCATTTTCTCGATATAGCACGCGGAAATACCCAAGTGGCTATAAGGGGCTCCCCTGCTAAGGGAGTAGACCGGGGTGACCGGTGCGTGGGTTCAAATCCCACTTTCCGCGCCATGTCGTCGCGGGCTTCATAAGCTCGCGGCGACGCTTTTCTTTTATCCGGAAACCAACGGGAACCGTCCGAACATGAAGCTGTTTCAACATCATTCCCAAACATCTCGACTGCTGACCGAAGGCAAACCCTCAAAGGTGATTGTCTCGTTTGCCGCGCCGATTTTTCTGAGTCAGCTCTTTCAGCAGCTTTATAACACGGCGGATTCGTGGATCGTCGGGAACTTTCTCGGCAAGGAAGCGCTGGCGGCGGTCAACTCCTCCGGCAGTCTCATTCACCTTATGACCAGCTTCTTTGTCGGCGCGTCGATGGGCGCGGGTGTTGTGATTTCCCGCTATTTCGGCGCTGGCGATCATGACCGCGTGTCCAAAGCGGTGCATACCAACGCGCTGCTGTCCCTCATTTGCGGCGTCGTCATGTCGGTTTTCGGCGCTCTTATGACGCCGGTCATCATGCGCTGGATGGGCGTTCCGGACGATGTGATGCCGAACTCAGTTGCATATCTTCGCTATTACTTCCTCGGCTGCGTACCGGTCGTGATGTATAACTCTCTGAAGGGCGTGATGAACGCGGTCGGCGACAGCCGCCGTCCGCTGTATTATCTGATCGTCTCCTCGGTGCTGAACGTTCTTCTGGACCTGCTGTTCGTCGGCGCGCTCGGTCTCGGCGTGGAATGGGCGGCGATCGCCACGGTTCTGTCGCAGACGGTCAGCGCGATCCTCTGCCTCATCCAGCTTACCCGAAAAGGAACCGTCTATCAGCTGCAATGGAAGAAGCTGCGCATGGACATGGCGAGTCTCAAAGAGATCGTCAAATACGGCCTGCCGACCGGCGTGCAGAACTCGGTCATCGGGTTTGCAAACGTTCTGGTACAGACGAACATCAACAGCTTCGGCGGGCTTGCCATGGCGGCGTGCGGCGCGTATTCGCGCATCGAGGGCTTTGTTTTCCTGCCGATCATGAGCATGTCGCTCGCGCTGACAAGCTATATCGGGCAGAACCTCGGCGCAAAGGAATACGACCGGGCAAAACAGGGCGCGCGGTTCGGCGTTCTGACCTCGGTTGCCATGGCGGAGGTCATCGGGATCATTCTGTTCTTCTTCGGCGGCTTCTTTATCTCGACCTTCATCACGGATGCGGATCCCGAAGCCGTTGCGGAAATCATCGCCATCGGCGCACGGCAATGCCGTGTGGAATCGCTGTTCTTCTTCCTGCTCGCCTTCTCGCACGCCATCGCCGGCGTCTGCCGCGGCGCGGGCAAGGCGATCGTTCCGATGCTCATCATGCTGCTTGTGTGGTGCGTGATCCGCATCATCTATATCACGGTGGCGATGCATATCAGACACGAGATCGTTCTGCTGTTCCTTGCCTATCCGCTGACGTGGTTTATCAGTTCGGTCATCTATTTTATCTACTACAAAAAATCCGACTGGATCCACGGATTCGAAGCAAAAGAAAAAGCATAAAAAAGCAGCCCGAGGGCTGCTTTTTCCGTTCGCTGTCAGAATCCGAGCAGTTTTTTGTATTCCGGCACGTCGACGAACGTTTCTTCAAAATCCGACTTGTGCATCGTAAACGTCACGGTGTCGCCGCGCCACGAGACCGTCACCTCGAATGTCTCAGGCAGCGTACGGTATGCCGGGCAATAGAGCCAGAACCCGTTCAGCTTGCCGCCATTCTTGGAGCCGCCGCAAAAATCATTCGGATCCTGTATATAGGTTATTTCGTTCTCCAGCGTCACGCCGTTCACTGTCACGACCGGCTGCCTGTCCCGTCCGTGCTGCGCGTCCTTGACGGGCTCGTCGGTTTCGAGAATCACCGCAAGCTGTCCCTCCGCGCTCTTGTTCAGATAGATCATCTCTTTCACCTTGAACGAATCGCAGGCAATTTCCGGCTTCGCAAGGAAATCGGTCCCGTAGTCCTTTGCGGAGAGTTCCGCGCTTTCCTTTCTCCACGCGTCGTATTCCGCGTCGTCTTTCGGCGCCGTTACGGTTTTGTTTTTCCAGTTGACGCGGAAGATCGATCTGCCGAAGCCGATCAGCGACTCGTCGGGCATAACGCCGTCATACGGGAAATATGCGCGATGAATCTGATGATTTTCGCCGTCCTCCCCTTTTGTGGAGCTGATGAAATCATTAAAGGAAAGCATTCCGTCTACAGTCGTATGGATGCCCTTGTCATATTCCTTATAGGTCGCTTGGAGACGGTCGCTGTTGTTCGGATCGGTTCTGTACTCTATGTCATAATGCCAAAGAACGTACAGATAATGATCCTTCAGCGCAATCTCTTCGATGAATTCACCCCGGACCGATTTGTTGACTAAAATGACGTCGTCCGGGATGTCGGACAGCACGGTTGATATTGCATCCAATGAGTCAAGCTGCTCCGCTTTCAGCGCTTCATACGCTTCGCGGCTGAAATCATAGGTCAGATTGAACGTTTCGCCGTTCAGCGTTCCGGTGATCTCAAAGGTCATGCCCGGCTGGAGCGGGTTCCCGGAGAGCTCAAAAACCGGATTCACGATGTCGTAATTGTCGTTGAACCACTCCTCTGCGATGCAGGGCGTCGGTGTGCAGCTCCACTGTTCATCCGTTTCCGAATCTCCGACGGTACGGATCGGTTCGCTGCCGTTCACGGAAAGCCGGAGCATATCCAACGAATACGGCTGCGCATGATCCGCTTCGATGCGGATGTCCGCCATCAGATGTCCGTCGCCGTAATTCGGACTCAATCCCACCAGGCGGATCGTGAACACGCCGACGGTGTCGGATACGTCCAGACGGTCAAGTTCATTGGGACGCCATTCGCCGTTCTCATCGGTTTCAAAGTTCTCCAGGATGACGTAGGGCGTGGGCGAAGCGTTGTTCAATGCGGTTTCGGCGCCGCCCGATCCGTTGACGATCGATTCATAATCCGCAATCGTCTTCTGCGCGTCGTCTCGCATTTCCTGCATGCGGGAAATGCCGACCGCAAATGCGGTGCCGACGGTCAGAAGCGTGAGCAGCGCGGCGATGAGAACGATCATCTGCTTTTTGGTGAAGGTGCGGACCGAAACGGTGCGGGAAGCGGTTTCGACGGGAAGCGCGGCAAGCGTTTCCTCCATTCTTGCGCGGTAGCTGTCCGGTACCGGCGGCAAGAGAGATTCAAATGTATTTTGTTTGTTTTGTTTATTCTGCATGGGAAACCTCCTGTTCCATGAGGTCGTGCCGCATTGCCTTCCTTGCGCGGGAAAGGCGGCTTTTCACCGTGCCCTCCGGCTCGTTTAAGAATGCGGCGATTTCGGAAACGCTGTAACCTTCATAGTAGTACAGCGTGATACAAAGCCGGCTTTCGGACGAGAGTCTGTTAAACGCGGTTTTGAGATCGAGCGTGTCCAGCGGTTCGCTGCTCTCCTCCGGGAGATCGTCGAACGGAATGACGCGTTTCTTTTCGCGCAGAATGATGTAGCATTCGTTTTTCAGAATCCGCATCAGCCACGGGCGGAACTTCGCCCGGTCCCGGAGCTTCGGCAGGGACACGTACGCCTGCTCGACGCTGTTCTGTGCGGCGTCCTGCGCATCGGCGTCATTCCCGAGGAGCGTATAGGCAACCCGATACAGCGTATCGAGCAGCGGACGCACCTGCTGCGTGAACCACCGTTTGTCCTTTAGCGTGTGCATGATAGTTTTCTCCTTTCGTTTCCGCTCGCCGCGGCAGCGGAAACCGTTGTTCGATCGTACACCCTATAGATGTACGGGGAACGGAAAAGGTTGCATCCGATCAAAAAAAGAACACGGGATTTCGTGTTCTTTCAGTATACCCGAATCGTTTGCCGTTTTCAACCGCCTGCGCGGCAGAGCCCGTTGTTGTCAACGGTGCGGTCGCCTTCCGGCAGAAGCTCGGAGATCGTCACAAAGCGATAGCCCTGACTCTGCGCCTGTTCGATCAGCTTCGGAAGGTAGGTCTCGATCTCGAATCCGTTGTTGTGCGACAGAATGATGCTGCCGTTCGAGAGCTTCGGAAAAACAGCGTTCAGGATCGTGTCGGCGCTCCTGCCCTCCTTCCAGTCCACGGTGTCGATGTTCCATTGCACGACCTCGTAACCCAGATCGCGCACCGTGGAAACGACGGTGTCGTTGTATTCGCCGAACGGCGCGCGGAACAGCTTGGTACGTTTGCCGGTCAGCGCTTCGATCTCATCGTCGAGCGAGGAAAGCTCGGTCCGGATCTGCTCCGCCGTAAGCCGGTTCATGTGCGGGTGCGTCAAAGAATGATTGCCGATCTCATGTCCGCGCGCGGCGATCTCTTTTACCATTTCGGGGTACGCCTTCACCCACACGCCGCACAGAAAGAACGTCGCCTTGATCCCGTAACGATCGAGCGTATCGAGAATGAACCGCGTTTTGTCCGCGCTCCACGCGGCGTCGATCGTCAGCGCGATCGCCTGATCGTCGCGCGAAACGCGATAGACGGGCACGAGCCGCGACATGACCGGAATGGCGTTCAGTTCATAGGAATCGATCGTCGCCATGGTCGCCGAAGCGGGCTCCTGCTCCGTCTCCTGCATGGAAAAATAAACGACCAGCCCGATGCCGAGCAAAAGCAGGCAAATGAGAATTCCGATCCAAGTTCGTTTGCTGACCACGATCACTTTCATTTTCTTATCCTCCGCTGTCAAACTGTATGTAAAATGGCGAAGGAATATGCCGAAAAGAAAAAGCCGGGAACCCCCGGCTGCTGCGGTCAGTATGCCAATCGGCAGAAGCCGTTTTTGAGCGGCAGACGGAACGCGTCGCAAAACACCAGATACTGCATACTGTAATGTCGTTCTCCCGCAATGCCGCAATCGACCGGCGCGATGGCTTTCAGGTCCTTTTTTACGCGCTTTGCCGCTTCATCCAGGAGACAGGCGTAGGCGGACGGGCGCAGCGCGAAAAGTTCGAATACCGATCCGTCGGCGGAATAACAGATATAGCCGACGGGACTTTCGTTCTCATACGCAATGAGCGTTCGGGCATCCTCGGTGGCGTAATCGGCAAAAACGGTCAAAAGTTCCGCCGCGTCGCGCATCTGCATGCCGTCGTGCGTGTTCAGAACCGCGTTGTAAACGGAAAGGATATCGTCCCATTCCGTTCCCTCTTTCAGCACGAACGCCTCGTGCGCACGCGTACCGTCGGAGCCGGCGATCAGCGCGTCGGTACCGTTGCGGAACCCGAGCGAAGCGTACAGCGATTCGGTGACCGGATGCAGATAACAGCACGCAAAGCCGTTCGACTTCGCGTGATCAATCAGCAGCGTCATCAGCTTGTGCATCAAGCCCTGCCTGCGGTATTCGGGCAGCGTGGAAACGCCCGCAACGAGCAGTGCGGGAAGCACCTTCCTCTCGACAAAGATCTCCGTGGGACGTCCCTGCGCCATCGCAACGAGACGGTCGGCTTCAAACGCGCCGAAGGAGTGTTCCGGGTGAAACCGCTTTTCAAAGTAATAGGAAGTGAATGCGGGCGCTTCCTCGAAGATGTCGCGCCACATTGCCTCCGCCTGCGCACGGTCTGATACAGTAAGTTTTCGGATGATCACAGCGATTTCCTCCCCGCCGTGCGCGCATACACGCTCATTACGATGCCGACGCAGGCGAACGACGCAAGGATATTCGAGCCGCCGTAACTGATAAACGGAAGCGGAATCCCCGTGACCGGCATCGCGCCGAGATTCATTGCGACGTTTTCAAAGATATGCGCGGCAAGCATGACCGTGCAGCCGACGACCAGACATCGACCGAACGTATCGCGCGCGATCAGCGCCGTATGCAGCCAGTGGAAGAGCAGCAGGAAGAACGCGATGATCAGCAGCATGGCGCCGAAAAAGCCGAGTCCCTCGCCGATGCCCGAAAAGATAAAATCGGAATGCCGGATCGGAACATAGCCCGTCTGTGTGAGCGTGCCTTTCGTAAAGTATCCCTTACCCCAGAAACCGCCGCTGCCGATGATCTGCTTGGCGTGCAGCACGTTCATGCCGGAACCCTCGGGGTTTCGCGACGGATCCAGAAAGACACGGATACGTTCCTTCTGCGTTTCGGTCAGAATGAGCATCCAGCTCAAAACGCCGCCGACGCCGATTGCAAACAGTCCGCCGATGACATAACGCCAGCGAAGCCGCACACAGAACAGGATGCCGGCAAAGATGATCAGAAAGACCATCGCCGTACCGAAGTCATTCTGCAGGATGACAAGCACAAACGGAACGAAGAAGAGCAGAAACAGCTTCAGAAAATCCCCGAATTTTCCGATCGGTCCGCGGCGGTCGAAAATCTCCGACGCCGCTTTGGACAGCACGACGATCAGAACGACCTTTGAGATCTCGGACGGCTGAAACGCGCGCGTACCGATCTCGTACCAGCCGAGCGCGCCGCGCGTGCTCTTGCCCGCCACAACGAGCAGAAACAGCAGGATCAGGGAAACGATGTACGCGATCTTCGTGAACGGCTTATATTTTTCATAATCGAGGATCGCAAGGGGAACCAGCAGCACGAGCGAAATCAGGATGTTGCCGACCTGCCTTGTGAAAAACTCGAAATTCAGCCGTTCATAGAACGCGGAGAATGTCGTTTCCGTGCCGTCGAACGGATCGGAAAGTGCGTTCAAAAGCGTTACAAGGCCGAACAAAACCAGGGCCGTTACCATTACGATCGTAAAGATATCGACCCGGTACGGCGCCCGGTTTCCGACGGCCCTGTTTTTCATTTCACAATGTACTTGGAGAGCTTCGCGGGCGCCGCGTCAAGCTCCGCCTTCTTTTCGGCAAAGCCGGGTTTCCCGAGAAGCGCGTACGTCGCCTTCTTGCCCTCTTCCACGCCGGGCTGATCAAATGCGTTGAGGTTCAGAAGCTCGCCTGCAAACGCCGTCTGGATCTCGAAAAGGTACAGGAGCTCGCCGACGGTGAACGCATTGACTTCGGGCAGACGAATGGCATAGTTCATGTGCCCGCTCTTCATGACGGCATATTCCGTTGCGGTCTCCTCCGCCGCGATCAGCTCGTTCTGCGTGTGACCGCTCAGGAACGAAACGTCCGGGATGTCGAGGTAGCCCTCCGGGATCGGCATGGTCCTGCGATAGCGGTCCACGGACAGGAACGTGACGACCTTGTCGAACGGACCTTCCGTATAGAGCTGCACCTGCGAGTGCTGGTCGGTGACGCCGAGCGATTTGACCGGCGTTTGACCGGCGTAGATCTCCGTGCCGTCGTTTGCGACGCGCTTGCCGAGCGATTCCGCCCAGAGCTGCGCATACCAGTCCGCGATATATTTCAGCGAATCGGCATACGGCATCAGAACGTGGATGTTTGCGCCGCGCTTCATTGCAGCGACCTGCAGCGCCGCCATCAGGTATGCCGGGTTTTCAAACACATTGTCGTTCTGCGTGATCTCATCCATGTATGCCGCGCCTGCGAGCAGCATGCGGATATCGATTCCGCAGACCGCAGCCGCCAGAAGGCCGACCGGGCAGAGTTCGGAGAATCGTCCGCCGACGCCGTCCGGCACATAAAACGTTTTCAGGTTCTCGCGCTTTGCGATCTTGATCAGATTGCCCTTCTCCCGATCCGTCGTCGCGATCAGATGCGTGGAGATATCCGCGCCGAGCACTTTGTGCAGGAGATCGGTGACGATCAGAAGCTGCGACATCGTTTCCGACGTGCTGCCGGATTTCGTGATGACGTTGAAGCAGGTCTTTTTGACGTCGATGACGTCCAGAAGCGCGTTCATGCGCTCGGGATCGACGTTGTCCTCGACGAACAGACGCGGGCCCTTGCGTTCTCTTTTGGGAAGATCGTTATAGTGCAGATGCGAGAGCGCCTGCTGCACGGCAATGGGACCGAGCGCGCTTCCGCCGATGCCGAGCACGACAAAGTTGTCGAAGTTCGCGCGAACGTCCTTTGCGACCGCTTCGATCTCGTTCACGATCTCTTCCTGATTGTGCGGAAGCTCGCGCCATTTCATGCCGGCGCGCTTTGTGCGCATTGCCTCTGCGGCGGCTTTCAGCGGGAGCGCGGTAAGCTCGTCCGTCGTCAGTCCGCGTTCGCCGAGCGTTTCGCGCATCATGTTGTTGTAGTCAACCGTGATCCGCATTGCTTCTCGATCGAATTTCTTCTTTGCCATATCCATACCTCCTAAGAATTGATGATTGTATCCAACGCGTTGTATGCATCTTTGAGTTCCGATGTGTTCCGAAACATATCGCTGTATGCTTCGAGAAGGACCGTGCCGCGAAAGCCCTTCTTCCGCAGCGCATTGACAAGACCTTTGAAATCAAATTCGCCGAACGGCGGCAGGCAGTACTTCGGGCTCCCGTCGCGCATCACGCAGTCGCAGGCATGCACCGCAAGGATGGATTCGCCGAACGCCTCCGCAAACGCAATCGGATCGACGCCCGCGCGGATCGACTGCTTGATGTCCAGCGTGTGATACAGCGGTCGTTTCATCAGCGAGCGGATCTGAAGTCCGATCTCCGGCGTCGGCATGATGCTGTAGCTGACGTTTTCGAGCGTCAGATGCAGTCCGTGGCCCTCCGCCATATCCGACAGCGTATCGAAGATCGGCGCGAGACGCTCGATCTGCAGGTTCTTTGCCACGCCGTTCAGTACGACGGGGCCGTGCATCACATAATGATCGGCATGCAGACGCTCGCCCGCACGCAGAACGAGCTCATACGCTTTCATCGCATCTGCCCTTTGCCGCGGGTGCGGCGTAAACAGCAGCGGCTCGTACTGCAGACTCATCGGATGCACACCGACGACGCGGATGCCCGCGTCTTCGGTCTCCCGCGCAAGGCGGTCCGCAAAAGCCGGATCGTATTCGCAATAGCTGTTCAGATAGTACTCCGCATAGCGTACGCCCCAGTCCCGGAACAGCGCGGGTGCGTCTTCCAGCATCAGTTTGTCGAAAAAACTCGCCGTTGAGATTCCGATATTGACCATTCTGCCCTCCGTAATCATTGTACCATCCTTTTGTCAATATAGAAAGACAAAAATGATTTTGGAATGCAAAAAATATTTTTCACGCCGTCTGTTTTTTATTTACAAACCGGCATGAATCGTGTATGATATATAGGACAAGTTATGCGGCTGTACCGCACGCAACAATTCTATTGAAAAGGAGATTTCAAATGATCGATCTGACAATGCATCGTGAGAACCTGAACCGTTCGATCGAACGTGCGCGCGAAAAGAACATCATCATTCCCACATTTGCGCAGATGGAAGATCCGGCAAAGATTCCCGAGAAAATTCAGGACAAGCTGACGAAAGTCGGACTTTGGGACGTCAATCCGCTGAACCTGTTCCGCATCACATGGAAGAACAACCCCGTGGAAAAGGGCGGCGACGGCAAATTCGGCGGCGTCAACTATATCGAGCTTCCCTCCTCTCTCACCGGCGTAAAGGCGAGAATCGTTCTTCTGACCGGCAAGTGGTTCCCCACCGGCTGCCACAAGGTCGGCGCATCGTTCGGCTGCCTCGTTCCGCGCCTTGTGACCGGTCAGTTCGATCCGACCTATCACCATGCGGTCTGGCCCTCCACCGGCAACTACTGCCGCGGCGGCGCGTTCAACTCCAAGCTGCTCGCATGCGATTCCGTCGCGATCCTGCCCGCAGAGATGTCCAAGGAACGCTTCGAGTGGCTCTCGAAGATTGCGGGGCAGGTCATTGCAACGCCCGGCTGCGAGTCCAACGTCAAGGAGATCTTTGACAAGACCTGGGAGCTTCGGAAGGATCCGTCCATGATGATCTTCAACCAGTTTGAAGAGATGGGCAATCCGCTCTGGCACTACAACGTGACCGGCAGAGCGATCTATGAAGTCGTCGAACAGCTGCTCGGCAAAGAGGACCGCTTCGCGGGCGCGGCGTTCACCAGCGGTTCGGCAGGCACCATGAGCGCAGGCGATTTCCTGAAGGAAAAGTTCCCGGAATCCAAGCTCGCGGTCGGCGAGGCGCTGCAGTGCCCGACGCTTCTCAACAACGGCTTCGGCGGTCACCGCATCGAAGGCATCGGCGACAAGCATGTGCCGTGGATCCACAATGTAAAGAACACCGATATGGTCATTGCAATCGACGACGAAGACAGCCAGAAGCTCCTCCGTCTCTTCAACGATCCGGTCGGTCTCAAATACCTCAAAGAGGTCGTCGGCGTTCCGGCGGAAACTGTCGACCAGCTTTCGCTGCTCGGCATTTCCGGCATTGCGAATCTGCTTTGCTGCATCAAAATGGCGAAGTACTACGAGCTCGACGAGCACGACATCCTCGCGACCGTCGGCACCGACTCCGCGGTCATGTACCAGAGCCGCATCCGCGAGCTCGAGGAGCAGGACGGCGCGTACACCGAAGCGATGGCTGCCGCAGACTGGGCGGAGCATCTGCACGGTATCCGCACCGACACGATGGAAGAGCTGACCTACGAGACACGCAAGCGCGTCCACAACCTGAAGTACTACACCTGGGTGGAACAGCAGGGCAAGGACGTTCACGAGCTGAACGCGCAGTGGTACGACAGGCACTACTGGACCGATATGCATGCGCAGGTCGACGAGATCGACGCGCTGATCAACGAATTCAACGAAGCGACCGGCCTTCTCAAAAATCTGTAACCGAATCTGCAAAAAGAGTTCGCGTCTGCGGGCTCTTTTTTTGCTGTCGATGATTGACGAAACGAAAGAATGCTTGTAAAATGGTGTCATGAGTGAAAATTTGCACGCAGGACACCGGGAACGAATCCGGGAAACATATCGAAAGCAGGGAATGAACGGCATGCCGGACCATGTCGTGCTGGAAATGCTGCTGACCTACGTCATTCCGCGTAAAGACGTCAATGAGCTGGCGCACCGGCTCATCAACAGATTCGGTTCCTTGACCGGCGTACTGGAAGCGGATCCGCTCCGGCTGTGCGAAACGGACGGCGTCGGTGAGAAAACCGCTCTGTATCTGCATTCCCTTTACGATCTGCACCGCCGTCTGACGCTTGCGTCGATCGGAACGCTGGACGGTACGGTACGCCTTGAAAATCCGGAAAACGCCTGCCGCTATGCGATCGCGCTCGGTATGAATGACCGGTATGAAACCCTTCGCATCATCTGTCTCAACGCCAACATGACCGTCCTGCATACGGAAGCGCTGCAGGTCGGAACGCTCTCGCACGTCAGCTTTGAACCGCGGCGCGTGATCGAAACGGCAATGCTCCACAAAGCGCGCTACCTTATTCTGACGCACAATCATCCGTCGGGCATTCTCATTCCCTCCGACGAAGATCTGCAAACCGCAAAGATGATCGCCGAGATCGGTTCCAAGCTGGAGATCGACGTGCGCGACCAGCTGATCCTGTCAAAGAATGCGGCCTACAGCTATCAATACGACCGTGTTTTTCTCTACAGCACGCCCGCCGTATGCAATACCATGACGCTTGAAGAATACAACAAAACCATCTATCCTCTGCAAAGCAGGAAAAACTTATCATAGAGGAAGTCGCTTATGACCTATAAATGCAACTGCCGTGTCCCGGACATTATGAACTGGTCCGTCATCAAGATTTCCGGCCGCGACTGGATCGTTCGCTGCTCCGCCTGCCGACAGGTATGGCACACGACCGCCGCCTATGCCGCAGAACTGCCAGAAAAGCCGATCTCGCCCTATGAATGGCGGCGGCTGATCCATTCGCCGGATTATCACAAGGGCGAGGATTCCGTGGAGGGCGAAGCGGACGGATATCTCGATCCGAACTTCGAAAGCCGGTTTGAAAAGGAAGAACCATGAAAAAAGAACTCCTGCGAACCATCAAATACGTTCTGATCGCCGCTTCCGCCGGTCTCATCGAGATCGGCAGCTTTACGCTGATGAACGAACTGTTCCATTGGAACTACTGGGTCAGCTATCTGATCGCGCTCGTGCTGTCCGTTCTCTGGAACTTCACGATCAACCGCCGCTACACGTTCAAAAGCGCGTCCAACGTGCCGAAAGCAATGCTGCTTGTCTTTGCGTATTACTGCGTCTTTACGCCGCTCTCAACGCTTCTGGAACACTATCTGACGGACAAACTCGGATGGAACGAGTATCTTGTGACCGGCATCAACATGGTTCTGAACCTTGCGACGGAGTTTCCGTTCCAGCGGTTCGTAGTTTTTCGAAATACGATCGACACCAATGACCTCGCCGCAAAGGAAGCAAAAGAACCAGACGGAGAATCCGAACAATAAACAATCAGCACCCGGAAACGGGTGCTGTTTTTATACAAAAGCGTCGCCGCGAACGATTCAACATTCGCGGCGACGTGGTGCGGGAAACAGGACTTGAACCTGCATGAAATTGCTTTCACACGGACCTGAACCGTGCGCGTCTGCCAATTCCGCCATTCCCGCGTATTGTGGTGGATGGGGATGGATTCGAACCATCGAAGTCTGTGACGGCAGATTTACAGTCTGCTCCCTTTGGCCGCTCGGGAACCCATCCACGTAATACCATATGAAGTTATCAATGTCGTGTTGGAGCCGGCGATCGGAGTCGAACCAACAACCTACTGATTACAAATCAGTTGCTCTGCCATTGAGCTACGCCGGCAGAAAAATGGCGACCCGAAGGGGGCTCGAACCCCTGACCTCCAGCGTGACAGGCTGGCATTCTAACCAACTGAACTACCGGGCC
The DNA here is from genome assembly GCA_017438865.1 of Clostridia bacterium. Classification (GTDB taxonomy): domain Bacteria; phylum Bacillota; class Clostridia; order Christensenellales; family CAG-138; genus UBA3792. The sequence continues at coordinate 667 of JAFRUN010000063.1, read as the reverse complement.
ACTCATGGTGGGCCTTCAGGGACTTGAACCCCGGACCAATCGGTTATGAGCCGACCGCTCTGACCAACTGAGCTAAAGGCCCTTGTTCCCAGAAGGAAAAATGGTGATCCCGAGGAGATTCGAACTCCTGTAGCCGCCGTGAAAGGGCGGTGTCTTAACCACTTGACCACGGGACCACGCATCAAGCCGTTTTGGTCGGGGTGAGAGGATTTGAACCTCCGGCCCCATGCTCCCAAAGCACGTGCGCTACCGGACTGCGCTACACCCCGAAACTCACACGAACTTCAAACGGCTTGATTAGAATACTACATCCGCAGAAAAATGTCAACAACTTTTTTTGATTTTCAAAAAAGATTTATCTCTTGAAAACGTTGAAAAAGTTCGCAACCGGTTCCAGCACGTCGTTCAAGCTCTGAATGCCGTTGTTCAGGTTTTCAAAATCAACACTGTTGATATGCTGCATCGCATCGTCGGCGTCCTTCACAAGCTGATCGAGGCCTCCGACCGCCTGATGGATCTCGCCGATCGTTTCTTCGCTGATGTCGACGATGTTGCCCAGAGACTTTCCGAGCTTCTCGAGATCCATCTTTTCGATCTCTTCCGAAAGCGTGTTGATATTGTTGCCTGCGTCTGTCAGCGCGTCCAGCGCCGTATCGGCTTTCTTCAC
>JAFRUN010000062.1 GCA_017438865.1 Clostridia bacterium | reverse complement strand
CCTGCTCGGTCACGGTCGGCGGCGTGACGACGTCGGTATAGGTGCAGTTCTCGGTCTGAACGTCGCTGCAGGAGGAACAGGTGCGGCTGTGCGTACCGTTGTTGTTCGTCGTCCACGCGCCGTAGCTGTGCTCGTGCGAGGAGAGCTTGATGCCGATGTATTTCAGACCGGAATTGGCGCCGGACGGCGGATTGTAAACGCCGTTGACCGGTTTGACGGTGATGGCGCCGCCGCCCTTGATCGAACAGGTCGTGCCGGTGAAGATGACCGGCGAGAGCAGATCGTAGGGGTTCTGCACGTTGTGGTATTGCGCAGGATTGTAGCCGTTCTGGGCCTTGAAGCCGTAGACGCCGCCATACTGGTCCTGCGTCGCGTTGGCTGTGACCGCCACACGGAAATCCCGGACGAGATCCTCGCAGTTCACGCCGGTACCCCTTGTGATCGCCGAGGCCTCGTTGCCGTAGGACCATTTGCTTGAGATTTCTTTATAGATCGGATTGCCGAACCGGGTGAACAGATACTGCGCAAAGAGCGATACCTGCGCGTACAGCGCAAGGATGTCGCTGAGGTTATTGTCCCATTTATACATGGAATATCCCTTATGGAGGTCGAAATCGGGATTGTATGCGAATTCCTTCGGCGGATTCAGCCAGTCGTTGCCGGAGGAATAGTAATAGTCCTCCCAGGACTGGATGCGGCTGACGACGGAGCTGCCGGGATAGCAGATCTCCTCCGCCGCCGCGGAGAAGCACTCGTTGAGCCAGCTGTTCATGCCGGAGGTGTTGGAGTAGTTGATCAGATGCTGATACTCGTGCACCATGGTGTTGTAGGTATCGTCCATCCGCTTGTATTCATAGCCGCTGTTCGGATTCTGATAATAGACGCCGGGATAGGTGTCGATATTCAGCAGGGGCAGACCGTTCCTGGAAAGGTCCGTCCCCCAGAAGAAGCCGGCAATATAGCCGCCGGTACCGTTCCATCCTTCATCGATGTTGTAATACAGCATGTGGATCTTGCCGTCGCCGTTCGAACCGTTGGTGTGGTTGCCGAAGGAAGACTGCATGAGCGCAAACTTGCTGTCGAACTCCTGCGCGGCAATCTGCGCAAAGCTCGAATCGATCTGATCCAGCGGGTAGACGTTAGACGCGGTGGAGGTCGGCGTCCAGATATAGCAATGCTGACCGACATAGAGGCATTTGAACTCTACGCTCTGGTTGCCTGTCGGAGAATAGGACGAGTTGATGTTGAAGGTATGCGTGTCGCCGACGTTGAAAGACAGACTGGTGACGGGCACGGGATTGACCGCGTTCGGGTCGGCCGATTCGCTGAGCATGCTGTCGACGTCGATCTTAAAGAACGGCTTGTCCGGATCCGCCCCCAGAATCCCCGCGGACGGACGGACGACCGGCGTTACGGACGTTTCGATCAGCCCGGACATATTGCCGGTGGAATAGGACGCCGAAGCGGACGTCGACGGATTGTAGATCACGACGTAGTCGCCCTCGTAGCCGCCGGCCGGATCGGTGTCGATGATAACGGTGTTGTTGACGCCGCGCTGATTCGACGGCTGCGGCGAGGTTTCCGCGACGGACGCAGGCGCAAGCATCAGGACGAGGCAAAGCGCGAGCAGCACGGACAGCATGGATCTGAATACCTTCATTGGAAGCTCCTTTCCCGTTTTCAGAATCATGTTCTGATTTTGCAGGTATTGAACCGCATCGAATTGATTTTACCACATCCTTTTTCCGCTGTCCATATCGAACCGCATTTTTACCGGCTGTTTCGACCGATTTCCCGCGCCGGAAACGCTTCCTGCCCGGAGCCGGCGCGTCCCGCGGGGCGTCCGCCGGTCCGTTTGCGGAAATCTGTTGCCGTCGGTCGTGTTTTATGGTATCATTCCGGTATGCAGCGAACGGAGATCGTCCACCCCATCCCGCCGTTTTACCGGCCGGATTCGCATATCCTCATCCTCGGCAGCTTTCCCTCGGTGAAATCGCGGGAACAGATGTTCTTTTACGGGCACCCGCAAAACCGCTTCTGGCGCGTCGTCGCCGCCGTGTTCGGCGAAGAAACGCCCGTGACGATCCCCGAAAAACGCGCGTTCCTCGAACGGAACAAAATCGCGCTCTGGGACAGCATCGGGCGCTGCACCATTGAAGGAAGCGCCGACAGCACGATCCGCGACGTCGTGCCGAACGACCTTTCCGTGATCCTGAACGCCGCCGGTATCGCCGCGATCTTCTGCAACGGAAAGCAGTCGTTCGAGTGCTATCGCCGTTACATTCTGCCCGTTCTTTTACGCGAGGCGGCCGTCCTCCCCTCCACCAGCCCGGCGAACGCGGCGTGGTCCTTCGACCGTCTTGTCGACGCATGGCGCGCGATCCGCAGCGTCTGACCGTTCATTTCGAAAAAAATATATTTCCTGCCGTTTCGGCGCCAAAACCCGTTTCCGAGTTGTTTTTTCTTTTTTTCATGTTATAATGGTGCCATTGTGTGGCTATGAGGGGTAGATTTGTATGAACATTACCGTTGTGTGCGACGTGCTTGGGGAAGCAAATAACGGCACGACGATCGCAGCGCTGAACCTGATCCGGGCAATGAAAGAACGCGGGCACAACGTCCGCGTCGTCTGTTCCGATCAGAATCGAAAAGCCGAAGAGGGCTTTTACATCGTTCCGACCTTAAATCTGGGACCGTTCAACGGTTATCTGAAAAAAAACGGCGTGGCACTCTCCCGTCCCGATCCGAAGATCGTATCGGAGGCGATCGAGGGCGCAGACGTCGTACATTTCATGACGCCGTTTTCTCTTTCGCGCAAGGCGATCAAGCTTGCAAAGAAAAAGGGCATTCCCTTGACCGCGGGGTTCCACTGCCAGGCGGAAAACTTTACGTCGCATCTCTTTCTGAAGGACTCGAAGATCATCAACCGCTTGTTCTATCACACCGTCTGGGGCATTGCGTATCACAACTGCGCCTGCATCCACTACCCCACGCAGTTCATCCGCGATACGTTTGAGCACACGATCCGGAAGGATACGCCGGGCTATGTGATCAGCAACGGCGTCAACAAGGCGTTTCATCCGGTCGCGGTCGAACGCGATCCGAAGTATGACGGGAAGTATCTGATCCAGTTCACCGGACGGCTCAGCAAGGAAAAGACGCACAAGGTCCTGATCGACGCGGTCGATCTGTCGAAATACCGCGAACAGATCCAGCTCGTTTTCGCCGGCATCGGTCCGCTGCACGACAAGCTCGAAAAACGCGGACAGAAGCTTCCGAATCCGCCGGAATTCCATTTCTTCTCCCGCGAGGACCTCGTGAAGCAGCTCAACATGGCGGATCTGTACGTCCACCCCGCCGAGATCGAGATCGAAGCGATCTCCTGTCTCGAAGCGATCGCCTGCGGACTGGTCCCCGTGATCGCGAACTCCCCGCGCAGCGCAACGCGCTACTTTGCGATCGACGAGCGCAACCTGTTCCACAACAAGGACGCGAAGGACCTTGCAAAGCGCATCGACTACTGGATCGAGCATCCCGAAGAGCGCAAAGCGCTTGCCGAGCGCTATAAGGGGTTTGTGGAACAGCACGAATACGAACATTGTATGGACCGCATGGAGCAGATGATGCTCGACGCGGCAAAGGAGCATGCACATGGCTAAAGCAACCGAACCGAAGCGCGTCATCTATTACCGTGACGCCGAAAACGAGGACTACGCGGGCACCAATATCGACACCAAGGCGGTCGGTGCGGATTTCCCGTTTGCGCCGATCGGCGTGATCTGGAAGTTCTTTGCGTTCATCGCGTACTATGTGATCGCGATCCCGCTTGTGTTCTTCTACTGTTATGTGATCTGCGGCTTCCGCGTGAAGAACCGCAAGGCGATCCGCAAGATCCGCAAAACCGGCTTCTTCCTCTACGCGAACCATTCGCACTTCACCGACGCGTTCCTTGCGCCGATCGTGGCGTTTCCGAAGCGCGCTTATGTGATCGTCGGTCCCGACACGGTCTCCATCAAAGGACTCCGGAACTTCGTGCAGATGGTCGGCGCGATCCCGATCCCCCAGGGACTCCGCGGCATGGCGTCGTTCCTTGACGCGATCCGCCTGCGCACCGAGGAAAACTGCTGCATCAGCGTCTTCCCGGAAGCGCACATCTGGAACTACTGCACGTTCCTCCGCCCCTTAAAGAGCGGTTCGTTCCGCTACCCGATCCACCTCGACGTGCCGAGCGTCGCCGTCGCCGTGACGTATCAAAGGCGGAAGCTGCGCTTCATCAAGCAGCCGAAGCGCACGGTGTTCATCTCCGATCCGTTCTTCCCCGACAAAACGCTTTCCCCGAAGGAAGCGCAGCACAAGCTGCAGAATGAGGTCGAGACGTTCCTGAAGGAAAAGCTCGCGGCCTGTTCCGATTACAAATATTACGACTACATCAAAGTCGAAGACGACGAAAACGGGAACGCCTGACGCGTTCTCTATTTTATCCCGCTTTTCCGCCGCAGGCGTTGCGTTTTGTCCACGGTTTTTGTATAATAAATCTGTTAAACTCCAAGAGGAATGCGTATGGTCACAAAAAAGCTGTTCGGTGTTGCAAAAGACGGACTCGAAGTCTATGCCTATACGATCGCAAACGGCCGCGGGATCGCCGTGACCGTGCTGGATTACGGCGCGACGCTGCAGTCGGTCGTGCTGCCGCACAAAGGCGAGCGTGTCGACGTCGTTCTCGGATACGATACGATCGAAGCATATGAGCAGAACGACGGCTATCTCGGCGCGTCGGTCGGACGGTTCGCGGGACGGATCCCGGATTCGATCCTGCGGATCGGGGATCAGGCGTTTTCCGTGACGCCCAACGAAGGCAAAAACCAGCTGCACGGCGGGATCGCCGGGTTTGACAAGCGTGTCTGGCACGCCGAAGCGGGCGGCGATTCCGTGACGTTCTCCCTCTTCTCCCCCGACGGCGAAGAGGGCTATCCGGGCAATCTCCGCTGCGCCGCGTCGTACACGCTGAACGACGACGCGCTGACGCTTGTTTACCGCGGCGAAAGCGACCGCACGACCGCATGGAACCCGACGAACCACGCCTACTGGAACCTGAACGGACACGACGCCGGCGACGCGCGGAAGCACCTTTTGGAGATCCCCGCGGATCGCTATGTGCCGGTCGGTCCCGATATGATCGCTTCGGAAGGCGAAGCGGACGTTGCCGGCACTCGTTTTGATTTTCGCACGCTGCGCGAGATCGGCGATGCATACGACAACAGCTTCGTCCTTTCCGGAAGCCCGGTCCGCCTTCGGGGAAACGGCGGCGTCGGCATGGAGATCGAAACCGACTGCAAAGCCGTGCAGTTCTACAGCACGAAGTTTCTGGGCAAGCGGAACGGCAAGGACGGCGCGCAGTACGGACCGTTCGGCGCGATCTGCCTCGAAACCGAGGGGCGGCAGATACAGCGGAACGCGTCCGTTTGCGAGGAAAGCATCCTGTATGCGAACGAACCGAAAACGCATACGACGAGGATACGGTTTTTGTTTGAATAGGAGGCAGTATGGAATCCATCGACGATCTGCGAAAAGAATATGAATCCCTGTTCGGGCGTCCTGCGAAGCGCGTGTTTTCCGCCTGCGGACGGTCGGAGCTGATCGGCAACCACACCGATCATCAGCACGGTCTGGTGCTTGCCTGCGGTGTGAATCTGACCGCTCTGGCGCTTGCCGCGCCCAACGACAGAAACGAGATCCGTCTCGTTTCAAAGGGCTTTTCCGAATGCGCCGTGCCGCTCGACCGGCTCGATCCCGATCCCGGCGAATACGGCACGACGACGGCGCTTTTGCGCGGCGTTCTGAAGGGGATCGCCGATCGCGGCGCCAATCCGTTCGGACTCGATATCTATGTGGTTTCGCACGTTCTTTCGGGCAGCGGATTAAGCTCGTCCGCCGCGATCGAGGTGCTGCTCGGCGGCGTGATGAACGGGTATTTCCTGGACGGCGATCTTGACGAGACCGCGATTGCCGCGATCGGGCAGAAGGCGGAAAACGTATACTTCGGCAAGCCGTCGGGGCTGCTCGATCAGATGGCGTGCGCGCTGGGCGGCATCCAGTTCTTCGATTTTTCCGATCCCGCGTGTCCCGTTGCGGAACGCGTGGAGTTCGATTTCGCTTCGAGCGGACACACGCTCGTCATCATCGACACCGGCGCGGATCACGCGAATCTGACCGACTGCTACGCCGCGATCCCGCGCGAACTCGCCGCGATCGACGCGTTCTTCGGCGAAACCGCCCTGCGGGACGTGTCCGAGGACGATTTCTACGCCGCGCTGCCGGTGCTGCGCCGTCTGTTCGGCGACCGCGCGGTGCTGCGCGCCATGCACGTCTTTGACGAGAACAAACGCGTTCTGAGAGCGAGGAACGCGCTTCTCGAGAACGATTTCGACGCGTTCCTGAAGGAGCTCAACGCGTCCGGCGATTCGTCCTATATGCTGCTGCAGAACGTGATCGCCGAAGGACATGAAAACGCGCAGGCGGTCGCGTTCACGATCTCCTACGCGAAAAAACTGCTGAACGGCAGGGGCGCGGTGCGCGTGCACGGCGGCGGCTTTGCCGGGACCGTGCTTGCAGTGGTTCCGAACGACGCGCTCGACGAGTTCTGCGCCGGCATGGACCGCGTGCTTGCTCCCGGCGCGTGCCGTCCGCTTTCGGTGCGCAGCCGCGGCGTCTGTGAACTGCATTCGGAGGATTGATTTATGAACCGCAAACGTTTCTGGATCGCGCTGTTTGTTTTCAGTCTGCTCGGGCAGGTCGCCTGGGTGGTTGAAAATATGTATTTCAACGTCTTCATCTATCATATGTTCAACGCGTCGCAGAACGATATCGCGCTGATGGTACAGGCAAGCGCGATCGCCGCGACGGTCACGACGCTGCTCATCGGCGCGCTCTCCGACCGGCTCGGAAAACGCAAGGCGTTCATCACGGGCGGTTATATCCTCTGGGGCGTCTCGATCCTCGTCTTCGCGGCGCTGCGCGTAGACTGGATCGCAAAGCTCTTCCCCGCCGCCGCGGAGAGTACGGCAAAGGCCATGTCGATCGGCGTCGCGCTCGTCATCATATTCGACTGCGTCATGACGTTCTTCGGCTCGTCGGCAAACGACGCCTGCTTCAACGCGTGGCTGACCGACAGCACCAATGAAACGAACCGCGGCAAGGCGGAGGGCGTCAACGCCATGATGCCGCTCGTCGCGATCCTCGTCGTGTTCGGCGGAACGATGTGGACGCAGAAAAACAACGCGGCGCACTGGACGATCCTGTTTCTGATCATCGGCGGCGTCGTGCTCGTTTCGGGCGTGCTCGGATTCTTTCTGATCGACGAACCGAACATCGAACGGCAGACGGACGGGTACTTTTCCACGCTGTTCTACGGCTTCCGTCCGCGCGTGATCCGCGAAAACGCCGATCTCTATCTCGCGCTGCTGTCGTTTACGATCTTCGGGATCTCCATTCAGGTCTTCATGCCGTACCTGATCCTCTACTACACTGAAGCGCTGCACCTCGACAACTACGTTCTGATCATGGCGCCCGCCATCGTGCTCGCGGCGGTCGCGACGGCGCTGTACGGGCGCGTCTACGACAGGATCGGCTACCGGAAAACGCTCGTGCCCGCGCTGCTCGTACTGATGCTCGGCTACGCCGTGCTGTATCTGTTTAAGAATACGGCGCTCGTATTCCTGGGCTCGCTTCTCATGATGTGCGGATATCTCGGCGGCATGGCGGTGTTCGGCGCGCGCGTCCGTGACTGCACCCCCGCCGGCATGGCGGGACGCTTCCAGGGCCTGCGCATCATCGGACAGGTGCTGATCCCCGGCGTCGTCGGTCCGGAGATCGCCAAGCTCGTGCTCAAAGGCGCGGAAACGGTAGCGAACGACGACGGTACGTTCTCGTTCATTCCGAACGAAAAAATCTTTCTCTGGGCGGGCATCGTGCTGCTGCCCATCGCCGCCGTGATCGTCTGCGAACTGCTCCGTCCGAAAAAGGCGAAGACGCCCGAAAACGAATGATTTCAAAAAAGAAACAGGCACGGTTTCGTGCCTGTTTTTTTCTATCCGCCGATCATCCGCAGCGAAGCCACGAGAACAGGAAAAACGGTTCCTTCTCTTCCTGCTGCGGTTCATCCGCCGCCGTGACGATCACGATGCGCGACGCGCTCGCATTGCCGTCGGCGCTTGTGACCGTGATCTTCGCCGTGCCGACGCCGATCGCGCTGATATAGCCCGCGCCGTCGACCGAGGCGACGTTCGGATCGTCGCTTTCAAACAGGACCTCGTTGTTCGCGGCGTTGAACGGTTCGACCGTAATGTCGAGCGCGAAGGTCTCGCCGATGTGCAGTTCCAGAACGGTATCGTCGATCAGGATACGCCCGACGGGGACCGGCTCCGGCGCAGGGATCGCCCGCGTTTCGAGAAGCGCGCCGCAGACGGCGCAGCGCAGCTCCTCCTCCCCGTCTTCGCCGGGCGCGGCGGGTTTTGCGACCGTCCAGCTTCCCGGCGTGTGGTCGGCGATCGGGAGCGTCTCCTCATAGGTGTCGCCGCAGTAGCGGCAGGTATACACCGTCCGCCCCTCGGCAAGGCATGTCGCAGGGAACGTCTGCGCCGTGTAGGCGTGCGCGGGCAGCGTGTAATCGTCGCGGTAGGAATAGCCGCAATGCGTGCAGGTGTAGGTCGTATAGCCCCACGACGAGCAGGTCGGCTCCGTGACGACCGCGGCGTAATCGGGATCGGCGCACGCCTCGGGACGCTTCGGATCGGGCGTGCGGGAATACTCGTGCTTAAAATGCAGCTCCTTGTTTCGGACAAGGTTGCATGCCTTTTTGTTGTCCTCACCGATGATCGCCTTGCAGTAGGCGCGTTTGGACGGCGTGACCTCGAAGAACCGGATCTCGACGTCGACGGTCGAATCATGGACGGAAAAGTTCTTCTTTTTGACGTCGCGCGGGATCTTGAACATACCGATCACGCCGCCGTTGTGCGCGTAGCCATAGATATCGGCGTAGCCGCGCAGATACACGCTGCATTCGGACACGGTGCCGTAGCCGCAGGCGAAGACGCCGCCGAGAAACTCCTCGCAGAGCACGTCCCGGTTGGTATCGATGAACTGCAGCTCGGCTTCGACGCTGCAATTTTCGACGGTGCAGTCCTCCGAAAACCCGATGACGCCGCCGACGCCCGCGTTCACGGAGGTCAGCTTCAGCGTTTCGCGCGCCGTGACCGTGCAGTTCGAGACGGTCGTCTCCTTCGCATAGCCCGCGACCGCGCCGATGAAGCAGTGCCGGTCGGTATCGACGTCGATCTTCACGTTCAGAAGGTTCAGGTCCCGGATCGCCGCGCCGGTCGCAGCGGAGAACAGCCCCGCGCAGACGGTCTCATACTGCTTGCGGTTGCCGTCGTAGGTGACGGCAAGGTCCGCGCCGGGCGCCGTGACGGTCAGGTTGCCGATCGTGTGTCCCGCGCCGTCGAACGTGCCGGAGAACGGGATCGGCGTCCACGCTTCGCCGCCGAGATCGACGTCCGCCGTCAGCACATCGCTGCCGCCCGGGTTTTCGGCGATCCGAATAAGGTCTTCACGCGAGGCGACGCCGACCGCGGGATCGACCGCTTCCGGGACCGGAAACGTCATTCCGAGCAAAAGCAGCATCAGCACAAACGCAATTGTTTTTTTCATCGGGCAACCTCGCTTTTTCTTCGATGGGGTTATTATAGCACGAAACGGCGGAATCGGCAATCGGAAACAAAAAAGAACCGCGTCGCGGTTCTTTTCCGTGTATGAAAGAGATTAGTTGAGCGCTTCCTTCAGGGCTTTGCCTGCCTTGAACGCAGCGGACTTCGTTGCCGCAATCTCGATCTCCTTGCCGGTTGCCGGGTTGTGGCCCTTGCGTGCCGGACGCGTCTTCGCTTCAAAGGAACCGAAACCGACGACGGAAACCTTCTCGTCCGCCTTCAGCGCGTCGATGATGGTGTTGACAACCGCGTTGACGGCCTTCTCTGCGTCCTTTTTGGACAGATCGCTCTTCTCTGCAACTGCTGCAATGAGTTCAGTCTTGTTCATGATTATTCCTCCGTAAATAGTTTTCAAAAGTGATAATACTCTTGACGAGCAGAGCGTATTTTATCAAACAAAACCGCTTTCGTCAAGTACCATTTTTCCAAAATCACTCGGAAAACAGGGATTTTTTGGCCTGCTCCCAGTATTTGTCCTGTTCGGACAGCGGGAGCTTCGCCAAATCCTTCCCGTCCGCTGCGGCGAGCTCTTCCATCCTTCCGAAACGCGTGATGAACTTGTCCGTCGCGTCATGCAGAAGCTGTTCGCCGTCGAGTCCCAAAAGCCGGATCACGTTCACGATCGCAAAGAGCAGATCGCCCGCCTCCTCGGAGACGGAGCCGTTCCCGTCCATCGCCGCCTTCAGCTCGTCGAGCTCCTCATAGACCTTCGGCATCGCTTCCGAAACGCCGTTCCAGTCGAAGCCGACCTTTCTCGCGCGCTTCTGGACTTTTGCGGAACGCATCAGCGCGGGAAACCGTTTCGGAACGGCGCAGAGGACCTCTTTCTGTGTTTTCTGATTCTTTTCCTTCTGCTTCAGCGCGTCCCATTGAATAAGCACTTCTTCGGACGTCTGCGCCTTTGACGTGCCGAATACATGCGGATGACGGTAAACGAGCTTCTTTACGATGCCGTCCGCCACGTCGTTTTCGTTGAAGCGTCCCTGCTCGTCCGCGATCGTCGCATGGAACACGACGTCCATCAGCACGTCGCCGAGCTCCTCGACGATGTGCGCGTCGTCCTGCTCGTCGATCGCGTCGTTCAGCTCGTAGCATTCCTCGATGAGATCGCCCTTTAAGCTCTCATGCGTCTGCTCGCGGTCCCACGGACAGCCGCCCGGCGCGCGAAGCCGCCGCATAACGGCGACGAGATCGTAATAGCCGTAGCGCGTGCGCTCGTCGAACGGCGCGGGTTTTACATACAGAACCGAACCGGCAGACAGCGTCCGGCGCCGGTCGAGCTCCGTAAGCGGAAACGAACGGTACGCATAATGTCCGTCCGGCTGCAGCGTGGCGAGCGTCACCGGCCGGTCTTCCGGATAGATCGCAGACAGCGCGAGCTTCACTTCGCCCGCAATGATCGGGCTGTCAAGCTCCTGCACAAGCAGCGGCACGTCCGGATCGACGCGCTTCGGCAGCGTGCGCGCCGTGAACACCGCGGCGTCCTGCACTGCCGGAAACGCCGCCTTCGCATAGGACACGCCCGGAAGAACGTCGACGCGGAAGCCGCGCTTTTTCGCGGCTTTTTCGATCGCAGGAAGCTGCGCAAAGCAGCCGTCGCCCATGACCGCGTAGACGCAGTCCCCGCCGGACGTGAGCCGTGCCGCGATCGCTTCGTTCAGCGCGTCGAAATCGTCCGCGGATTCGTAAAGATCGTCCATCGAAACAAACGAAAGACCGGCTTCCAGGACCGGTCGCGCCGAGGGATGTTCCGCGGTCTGCAGATACAGGTTTGCCGTATGCGAAACGACGTCCCACGCGTCGCGCGTCAGCGTTTTCGGCGTGGAAAGCGGAGCGATCGTGATCGTTTTCATATTATCTCCTTGCAAAGCGGGCGAGCTTCCTTCCGCCCGGAATATAGGCGAGTTCTTCCTTCGTGAACATACCGAGCAGGATCGTCAGCACGGCGTACACAGCGACCGCGACGAGGATCGCAAACAGCGTTGCAAAGCGCGACATCCAGCCGGTCTGCAAAAAAGCGACGCGGGACAGCAGATGCTGCACGCCCCACGCGGCGCCGCCCATGACCGCGGCGGCAAACGCGGGCTTCAAAAACGTGTTGACGACGCTGAGCTTCGCCTTTGTCACGCGCAGAAGCGCGATCGTATCGAGAATGCCGGCGACGCCGTAACAGGCGAGGTTCGACAGCACCGCGCCGAGGATGTTGACGTCCTTCATCGGAATGAAGATCAGATTGACCGCGATCTTGGTGACGCCGCCGATCAGCAGGAACAGCATCGGCAACCAGTGCCTGCGCGCTCCCTGCAGCGCGCCGGTCGCGGTCTGCACCAGAGAAATAAAGATGACGGTAAACGCGGCGACGTGCATCAGCGGCTCCGCGATCGCAAGCGCCTCCGGCGTCACGCGGGAATACAGCAGCTTGATGATCGGTCCGGCGAGCACGGAAAGCCCGACCGCGCACGGAAGTCCGATCGCCATGGAGATCTTCAGACTCAGAAGCGAAAGGTTCTGCACACCCTGCCGGTCGCCTCTTGCGCGCGCGGCGGAGATCGCCGGAACGATCGACATGGAGATGCCGACGGTGAGCGTCGCGGGCAGGTTGATGATGGAACGGACGTATGTGCAGAGCGCGGTATAGTTCAGCTCCGCGTACTCGGACGAAAATCCGATCCCCTCCAGAAGACGCTTGATCATGACGGAATCGAGGAAGTTCGCGATCGGCAGGATCGACGCGCCGAGCGTGATCGGGACGGCGATGACCAGCATCGGACCGAGCACGCGCCCGTTCGGATCCGGATCGGCAAGAAGCGCCGGGTACTGCCCCTTCGTGCGAAGATAGAAGACGATCATCACGAGAAGCGCAAGGATCTCGGAAACCGTGACGCCGAGCAGCAGACCTGCGGCGCCCGCGGCGTACTGAAGGTCCGTCCCGGCGTACCGTTTGGTGAGATACGCCGCAAGAAGCAGTCCGGAAAGCAGCTTGAATACCTGCTCGGCAAACTGCGAAATGCTCGTGCCCGTCATGCGCTGCAGCCCCTGCAGATACCCGCGGTAGGCGCAGATCATGGAGACGAACAGCAGCGCGGGCGCCAGCGCCATCATGGAATACTTCGCGCCCGGTCCGCCGTTCAGAACGGTTTCGCCGAGCCATTCCGCGCCGAAGAACATCAGTGCGGACGTCACCGCGCCGATCAGAAAGAGCAGAAGAAGCGAACGCCGGAACACGCGCCTTGCACCGTCGTGATTGCCGACCGCGGCGCGCTCCGCGACCATGCGCGAGATCGCCGTCGGAATGCCGGAGCTCGAAATGATGAGAAGCCAGGAATACATCGGATAGACAAGCTCATAGAAGAACATGCCCTTTTCCCCGACGATGCGCACGGCAAAGACGCGGAAGAACACGCCGATGAGCTTGCAGATCAGCCCGGCGATCGCAAGGATCGCCGCGCCCTTAACAAATGATGTTTTCTTATTGACTTCCATGCGCACAGTATAACAGAACCGGCGGCGTTTTTCAAGTGGTCAGTGCGGCGGTGAAGATCCCTTCGTTCTCTGCATACAGCGATTCGAGACCGGAAAGCGGCAGCGGGTTTGTTCCCCTGCCCGCCTCGATCGTAAACGCGTTCGCCCGCAGCGCGTCGATCACCCAGTCCTTATAGCCCGCGAAGCCGCTGTCATACGGCACGTTCGCGACGGCGTAGCCGGAGGCGGCGGCAAACCGCTGCGCAAGCGCATAGGAACCCTGCGGCGCGTAACCGCGGTATTCCCAATAGATCTCCCCGCCCTGCGTGTGATACGCGAGCGCGCGGTCGAACCGTTCGCGATTCGTAAGATCGAACACGGCGCGGTCCTCCGGCGCTTCCAGAGGACGCGTGCCGACGTAATCGCGCGGTCCGGGGCGCGTGAACCCCTGTGCGAACTTGATCGCCCTTGCGTTCTCCCACCCCGCCGGATAGCCGAGGTTCAGATCGACGCCGGAGATGTTCGCCTTCCACCCTTTTGGAAACGGGATCCCGGGATAGAACGCGGACAGCGCGCGTGCGCTCTCATAAAAGCTGTCGCCCTCCGAAAGCGCGCCGGTCACCAGATCGACGCCGTCCGGATTGACCAGAGGAACAAGCGTCAGCGTGGAGCGCTCGTACAGCGTGCGCGCAGGTACGCCGCCGATCGCGCCGTTTTCGGAAAGCGCCTTTGCGTAGCGCTCGAAAAACAGCAGCGTCAGCGGCGTTGTGATCCATTCATTGGCGTGATGCGCCGCGTTGATCCCGACGCGCAGCGCGCCCGCGCCGATGCGGATCGCCTCGATCCGGCGTCCCGAAACGCTTCTGCCGATCGGGAACTTTGCCAGAAACGGATAGCGAAGCGTCAATCCTTCCAGCACGCAGGCGGTCAGAAACGACGAGTACGGAAGATCGGTGAACACGACGTCGGAATCGAGCGGCACGGCGACCGTTTCTCCCGCGCCGTTTGTACGAAACACCGATCCGACGAAATACGGATAGAGCGACGCCCAGGTGAGCCGGTCGGCGATCCCGTCCGCACGGATCCCGCGCGCATCCTGAAACCGCATGAGCGCATTTTCCGTCCTTCGCCCGAAGATCCCGTCAATCTCTCCCGGCTCTTCCCCCGCGCGCAAAAGCGCGGTCTGCAGGTATTGAACGAATAACCCCTTGTCCCCGAAACGCAGCGTTTGCATCCTTTGTCCCTCCGTTTTTAGCCATTCTATGCATGAAGGGACGAAAAAAGCCCGCTCACGGCGGAGCGGGCCTGTAGGAACCGGTTTGCTTATTTCTCTTCTTTCGGCGCGCTCTGTTCCTTTTTCTTCTTCATGCCGCCGAGGATGAGGTTCGTGAGGACGCCGAGGATCAACGCGCAGGCGACCGTGGTGAGGTTGACCTTGCCGAAACTGACGGTCAGACCGCCGACGCCCGCGATCAGGATGACGGAGACCACGAACAGGTTGCGGTTGTCGTTCAGGTCGCTCTTCTGGATCATCTTGAGACCGCTGACCGCGATGAAGCCGTACAGCGCCATGCAGACGCCGCCCATGACGCAGCTCGGGATCGACGCGAGGAACGCCGCGAACGGACCGACGAAGCTGATCAGGATCGCAAGGATCGCGGTATAAAGGATCGTGACGACGGACGCGTTGCCGGAGATCGCGACGCAGCCGATGGACTCGCCGTAGGTGGTGTTCGGGCAGCCGCCGAAGATCGCGCCCGCGAAGGAGCCGATGCCGTCGCCGAGCAGCGTGCGGTGCAGGCCGGGATCCTCGGTGAGGTCGACGCCGACGATCGAGGACAGGTTCTTATGGTCCGCAATATGCTCCGCGAACACAACGAACGCGACAGGCACATATGCGACGAGGATCGTCAGGAAGTACGCGCCGTTCATTTCGCCGAAGCCCTTGACCGCGGTGAGGAACGTGAAGTCCGGATACCACTGCATGGTTTTGAAGCCGGAGAAATTGATGATCTGCAGCGCGGTGTTGCCGGTCGCGTTACCGATCAGCGTGAAGACCGCAGCGACTGCGTAGCCCGCCAGGATACCCATGATGAACGGGATCATCTTCAGCATCTTCTTGCCGTAGACCGAGCAGAGCATCGTGACCGCCAGCGTGATGAGACCGACGACGAGGCAGAGATACTTGTTTGCCGCCTGTACGCTGCCGGTGGTGACGGTTTCAACGACCGCATGGGTTTCGTCCACATCGGCGATGATGTTTTTCCGGACGCCGTTTTCTTCGTCGACGAAGTTCACAAACTGCGCGCGATCCTCTTCGGTGACGACTTCTTCAACCGTCACTTCGACGGACTCGACGGGAAGACTGACATTGCCCTTGGTGAGGTCGCCGATCGCGTTGCCCGCGAGCGAAAGACCGATGATCGCAACGATCGGTCCGATGACGATCGCCGGCATCAGCTTGTTGATCCACTTGACGCCCGCGAACTTCACGACGATCGCGATGACGACGTAGACGAGACCGGCAAACAGTGCGCCGACAATCAGGCCGAGATAACCGAGCTGCATCGAAACGCCGCCGGCAAACGCCGCCGCCATGGAGCCGAGGAATGCGAACGAGCTTCCGAGGAAGACCGGGCTTCTGAATTTCGTGAAGAGCAGATAGACGAGCGTGCCGACGCCTGCGCCGAACAGCGCCGCGGTGGAGCTCATACCGTGACCGATGATCGCAGGAACCGCGATGGTCGCCGCCATGATCGCCAAGAGCTGCTGCAGTGCGAAGAGCAGCACCTGACCGAACTTCGGTTTGTCCTTAATGTTGTAGACCAGATTCATAATGTACCTCCCTGTGTCCTTTTATTATGATTTGTCTCTATGGAAAGATCGCTTTGCGATCATTCTCCCCTGTCCTCACGCCGTTTCAGCGCGATCTCGTTTACGCCGTCGATCTCCTCAAGCCGCACGCTGATAAACTCGTCGCGCGCGGTCGGGACGTTCTTGCCGACGAAGTTTGCGGCGATCGGAAGCTCGCGGTGTCCGCGGTCAACCATCACGCACAGCCGGATCGCGGCGGGTCTGCCCCGCTCGATCAGCGCGTCCATCGCGGCGCGCGCCGTCCTGCCGGTGTAGATCACGTCGTCGACGAGGACGATCACCTTGCCGTTGACGTCGAACGGAATGTCCGTTCCGTGCACCTGCGGCGTCTGAAACAGCTCCTTGAGATCGTCGCGGTACAGCGTGATGTCCAGCGCGCCGAGCTCCACGCGAATATCCGAGAAGCGCTCGATGTTCGCCTTGATCCGCTTTGCCAGCGGCACCCCGCGGCGGCGGATCCCGACGAGATACAGTTCATGAACGCCCCCGTTCTTTTCGATGATCTCATGCGAAAGACGCATCAGCATGCGATCCATCGTTTGCGCGTCGACCAGGATATGCTCGCTCATGGCGTCCCTCCATAAAAAAATCTTGCCGGACGTGCGGCAAGACAGAATACACCGATTTGTGTGCTTATGGACCTTGCCGGCATCTCGTACCGAATTAAAGGATTCTTACTTTTTTGACATCATACCACAGCATATTGTTTTTGTAAAGGGGGTTCCGTGATATATTTTGTATTTTTTCGGTTCCGGCAATTCGGTTTTTACCCTTGTGAAAATGAGAGAGATATGGTAAAATAAAGTATCTATGGAGGTATGCCCATGCCTTACTTTACACACGGTGAGACCAAGAACAAGCTGATCCTGCTCTACATTGCCGACCGCGCGGACGCGATCCCCACGCGCGCGCAGCTTTATCGCACGGCGGTCCTCAATTCCGATATGGAGTACTTTGCTTTTGAGGAAGCGCTCGGCGAGCTGATCGAGGACGGACTCGTCGCCGAGGTGCCGAAAGCGTTCGGCGACTGTCTCGGCGTGACCGATCTCGGACGGGAGGCGCTTGCGATGTTCGAGAAGAGCGTGCCCGAAAACGAGCGCAGAAGACTGGATGCGTATCTTTCGGAGCACCGCGGCGACTTTCTGCGCGAAACGCAGATCTCAAGCCGCATCGAAAAGAACGATTCGGGCGTGACGCTGCATCTTCTGATCACCGAGGCGGACCGGACGATCCTTGCCGTGTCGCTTGCCGCCGCAAGCGAGGAACAGGCGATGGCGATGCGGAGCCGCTGGGAGGAAGCCGGCGAGCCGGTCTATAACTACATCTGGGACATTCTCTCGAAAGAGAACCGTTGAAGCGACTATGGATTTATCGAAACTGAACCCGCCGCAGCGCGAAGCCGTGACGACCACCGAAGGTCCGCTTCTGATCCTTGCCGGCGCGGGCAGCGGAAAAACGCGTGTGCTGACGCACCGCATCGCATATTTAATAGAAGAAAAGGGCGTCGCGCCCTATCGCATCCTTGCGCTGACCTTTACGAACAAGGCGGCGAAGGAGATGCGCGAGCGCGTCGATTCGCTTGTGCAGACCGACGCGCGCTCCGTCTGGGTGGCGACGTTCCACGGCTTCTGCGCGCGGCTCCTTTCCGTGGAGATCGAACGGCTCGGCTACGGCAAGGCGTTCATCATCTATGACGAGCAGGATCAGCAGTCCCTGATCGGGCACATCATCAGGGACATGAACCTGAACGACAAGGTCTTTACCAAACGGATGCTTGCCGGGATCTTCTCGAATGCGAAAAACCACTCCCTCTCTCCCCTCGCCTTTCTGAAGGAGACGGGACAGCCGGTGCAGATCCTGGAGGCGTTCAAGCTGTATGAAAAGCGGCTGAAGGATGCGAACGCGCTCGATTTCGACGATCTGCTGCTCTGCACGATCCGTCTGTTCGATGAAAACCCCGACGTGCTCGAAAAATACCGCGAGCGGTTCCGCTACATTCTCGTCGACGAGTATCAGGACACGAACCTTGCGCAGTACCACATCGTGAGCATGCTTGCGAAAACGCACCGCAATCTCTGCGTGGTCGGCGACGACGACCAGAGCATCTACGCGTGGCGCGGCGCGGACATCCGCAACATCCTGGAGTTTGAAAAGGATTTCGAGGGGTGCAAGGTCATCCGGCTCGAACAGAACTACCGTTCGACCGAGAAGATCCTCGACGCGGCGAACGCCGTGATCCGCAACAACAAAGATCGCAAGGAAAAGAAGCTGTGGACCGCCGCAAAGGGCGGCGAGCCGGTCGACGTGCACGAGGCGCCCGACGAGCGCGACGAGGCGTATTATATCTGCTCGAAGATCGCAAACGGCGCACGATACGGCGCGCGATACGACGATTACGCGATCCTCTACCGCACGCATGCGCAGAGCCGCGTGCTGGAAATGATGCTGAAGAGCTTTCTGATCCCCTACCGCGTGTACGGCGGCGTGTCGTTCTTCTCGCGAGCGGAGGTCAAGGACATCCTCGCCTATCTGCGGCTCGTGCTGAACCCCGCCGACGACGAAGCGTTTTTGCGGGCGGTCAACCTGCCCCCGCGCGGCATCGGCGCGCAGACGCTCGCGGCGCTTTCGGACAGCGCGCACCGGCGCGGGATCCCGCTGATGTCCGCCGCGATCGTCCCGGACGACGTGCCCGCGCGCGCCGCCGCGAAGTTCAGGCCGTTCCTTGAAGTATTTCAAAAGCTGTACGAGCTCTTGGACACGATGCCGCTTGCGGACTTTACGCGCGAGCTTCTGGAACGGATCGGCTACGACGCATACCTCAAAGACGACAAGAAGGAAAACTACGAAGCGCGGGCGGAGGTCGTCGAAGAGCTTCTGGGCTATATCGAGGAGTTCGAAAACGGCTATACGGCAAACGACGGAAACGTTCTGCAGGCGTTTTTGACCAACGTCGCCCTGTTCTCGACCGCGGACAACGTGGACGAGACGAACGGCTGCGTGAACCTGATGACGCTGCACGCCGCGAAGGGACTGGAGTTTCCGAACGTGTTTCTGTGCGGCATGGAGGAAGGGCTCTTCCCCTCCGGACAGTCGGTCTGCGACGAGGATAAGCTCGAGGAGGAGCGGCGGCTCTGCTACGTCGGCGTGACGCGCGCGAAAAAGCGGCTGTATCTGTCCTACGCAAAGGAACGCACGCTCTACGGACGCACCGAACCCGCGCTGCCCTCGCGGTTTCTGACCGAAATGGGCGATACGATCGAACTGCCCGGCATGCGGATGCCGAAGCGCAGCGCGCCGGAACGTCGGTGGAGCAGCGGCTTCAACACGTTCCCGTCCGCATCCGCGCCCGTGACGTTCAGGCCGGCCGCGCCCGCAAAGGCCGACGTCGGAACGAAGCCGGAGTCGCCGAAGAAGGCGATCAGCTTCACCGGCAAGCCCGGCGACCGCGTGCGGCACAAGGTGTTCGGCGAAGGCGTCGTGACCGGACTTTCCGGCAGCGGCGCGTCGATGATCGTTGAGATCCGCTTCGACAACGGAGCGGTGAAAAAACTTGCGGCGGGATTCGCGCCGCTCGAAATACTGGAGTGAACTATGGACCGGCAAAAGGAACTCGTTGCATTGCTGAACCGATATGCGGCCGCCTATTATGAACAGGACGCGCCGCTCGTTTCCGACGCGGAATACGACAAGCTCTACGACGAGCTTTTGAAGCTCGAGGCGGAAAGCGGCGTCGTTCTTCCCGACAGCCCCACGCTGCGCGTGGGCGGCGCGCCGTTGAAGAGCTTTGCGGAGCACCGCCATCTCGGGCGGCTCTGGAGTCTCGACAAGGTCCGCACCCGCGAAGGGCTGATGGACTTCGTGCGCAAGGTGACCGCCGCGTCGCCCGTTCCCCCGCTGTTTGCGCTCGAATACAAGTTCGACGGCCTGACCGTCAATCTGACCTATGAAAACGGCGTGCTGACCGAAGGCGCGACGCGCGGCAACGGCGTCGTCGGCGAGGCGATCTTGCCGCAGCTTCGCACGATCCGCACGATCCCGCTGACGATCCCGTTTCGGGGACGTATGGAGGTGCAGGGCGAATGCATCATGCGGCTGAGCGTGCTGGAAGCGTATAACCGCACCGCGTCCGAGCCGCTGAAGAACGCGCGCAACGCCGCGGCGGGCGCTTTAAGAAACCTCGATCCCGCCGTCACCGCGGCGCGCAGGCTCGACGTGTTCTGCTACAATGTCGGCTTCATCGAGGGGAAAGAACTGCACGATCAGGCGGAAATGCTCGATTTCCTCAGAGAAAACGGCTTTCCCGTCTGTCCGTTCGTGCGCTGGCTCAGAACGCCCGACGAGATCATTCGCGAGATCGATCTCGCCGAGGAACGGCGCGATTCGCTCGATTTTCTGATCGACGGCATGGTGGTCAAGGTGACCGATTTCGCCCTGCGCGAAGAGCTCGGCGCGACCGAAAAATTCCCGCGGTGGGCGATGGCGTACAAGTTCGCCGCCGAAGAGCTGACCGCGACCGTGCGCGACGTGACCTGGGAGGTCGGCAGGACCGGGAAGCTCACGCCGCTTGCGCACATCGATCCGGTCGAGTTTTCCGGCGTGACTGTGAAAAAGGCGACGCTGAACAACTGGGACGACGTACAGCGGAAGCGCGTCGGCATCGGCTCGCGCGTGTTTATCCGCAGAAGCAACGACGTGATCCCCGAGATCCTCGGCGCGGTGCCGGACGACAAGCCCGAGCGCCCGGTCGAAAAGCCGACCGTGTGCCCGCAGTGCGGCGCGCATGTGGAGATGCGCGGCGCGCACCTCTTCTGCACGAACTCGCTCTCCTGCCGTCCGCAGATCGCGGCGCGGCTTTCGCACTACGCGTCGCGCGACGCGATGGACATCGACACCTTTGCCGGAAAGACGGCGGAACAGCTCATCGACGCGTTCGGCATCAGCACGATCCCCGAGCTCTATGCGCTCTCGCACGAGCAGCTTTCCGCGCTCGACCGTTTCGGCGCAAAGAAGGCGCAGAATCTTCTGGACGCACTGGAAGCGAGCAAGCACCGCCCGCTGTCCGCGTTCCTGTTCGCGCTCGGCATTCCGAACGTCGGGACCAAGACCGCGAAGGACCTTGCCCGGCATTTCGGCACGCTGGACGCGGTGCGGCACGCGAGCCGCGAGGAGCTTGCCGCGATCGACGACGTCGGCGATATCGTCGCGGACGGCATCGTGTCGTTCTTTGCGGACACGCGGATCGCGGATCAGATCGACCGGCTTTTGGAACTCGGCGTACAGCCCGAGGAAGCGGCGAAAGCCGACGACGGTCCCCTGCCCCTTGCCGGGCTTACGGTCGTCGTGACCGGCACGCTTCCCACGCTTTCGCGCCGCGACGCGGAAAACCTGATCGAACAGAACGGCGGCAAGGCGGCGGGCAGCGTATCGAAGAACACGGCGTTCGTCGTGGTCGGCGAAAACGCCGGAAGCAAGGCGGACAAGGCGCAGTCCCTCGGCATTCCCATGATCGACGAAGCGGAATTTTTGAAACGGATCGGAAAATGAAACTCGGAAAACTCGACAACGACACATTGGAACGGCTGATCCTCGACCGGTTTAAGAAGACGCGCAGCGAATCCTTCGGCGCGCCGCGCATCGGCATGGACTGCGCGATGCTCGATTTCGGCGGCGATCTGATCGTTTGCAGCTGCGATCCCATCACCTCCGCGGACGCGAAGCACATCGGCGCGCTGTCCGTGCATGTGAACTGCAACGACGCCGCCGCGGGCGGCGCGGAGCCGGTCGCGCTGCTCGTTACGCTGCTTCTGCCGCCCTCGGAAACCGAGGAAACGGTCGCCATGATCGCGAACGATCTGCAGGACGCCGCGGAACGCGCAGGCGTGGATATCATCGGCGGACATACCGAGGTGACCGACGCCGTGACGCGCGTGACCACCTGCGCGACGGTGCTTGCGCGCACGCCGAGGACAAAGACGCTGTGCGGCGCAAAACCGGGCGACGCGATCGTGATGACAAAATGGGCGGGGCTCGAGGGCACGATGCTGATCGCGTCCGACAAGCCGGAGCTGCTCAAAGGATTGCCTGCGGAAACGGTCGTACGCGCAAGGGCGCTCTCGAAGCACCTCTCGGTGGTCCCCGAAAGCAGGATCGCGATGAAAAACGGCGCGCACGCCATGCACGACGTCACCGAAGGCGGCGTGCTCGGCGCGGTGTGGGAGCTTGCGGCGCAGACGCACTGCGGCGTGACCGTCGACAGGGACGCGATCCCCGTGTCGGAAGAAACGCGCGCGATCGCGGACGCGGTGAACGTCGATCCCTACCGGCTGATGGCAAGCGGCTCCCTGCTGATCGCCTGCGAAAACGGTGAAAAAATGCAGAAGGCGCTCTCGGAGGCGGGCATCCCCGCCGCCGTGATCGGACGGATCACGGCGCGCGATTTCCGCTTGACGGACGGTTCGCTGATCGATCCGCCCGCGGCGGACGAGCTTTATCGCCTGTTTTAAGCCGAAATATCGAAAATTATCCGGTTCTGCTCTTGTGTTTTCGGACCGGAATATGGTATACTTTGGATTTGCGGAGGAAATGTATGAAAAGCATGACCGGATACGGCAAGGGCGTCGCCGCTCGCGAGGGGCGCGAACTGACCGTGGAACTGAAGAGCGTGAACCATCGATTCCTGGACGTTTCGATGCGTCTTCCGCGCGTGCTCTCCTGCATCGAGGATACGCTGCGCGCGACGATCGCCTCGCGGCTTTCCCGCGGACACGTCGACGTATTCGTAAACTACCGCAACACGCGCAGCGACGCGAAGACCGTTCGCGTGGACGAAACGCTGCTTTCCGCATACGTCGCCGCCGCAAGAGCGGCAAATGAAACGATGGATCTTCGCGACGATCTGACGCTTTCGACCGTTCTGCGTCTGCCGGACGTGACCGAGATCGTCCCCTCCGACGAGGATGCGGACGCGCTTATCGCGCTTGCGAAGGAAGCGACGGAGCTCGCGCTGGACGGACTCGTCGAAATGCGCGTTGCGGAAGGCGCACGGTTGAAAGCCGCGCTGCTTTCCGGCATCAATGCGATGGACGCATACCGCGAACAGATCCTTGCCCGCGCGCCGTTCGTCGCCGAGGAGTACCGCCAAAAGCTCAATGAGCGCATCGAAGCGGTTCTGTCCGATACGGAGATCGACCGTGCGCGGCTCGCAACGGAAGTCGCGCTGTTCGCGGACCGCTGCTGCATCGACGAAGAGCTCGTCCGGCTGAAAAGCCATATCGCGCAGTTTCACGCGTATCTCGAGGCGAGCGAGCCGGTCGGGCGCAACATGGACTTTATCGTGCAGGAGATGAACCGCGAGTGCAATACGATCGGCAGCAAGGCGAACGACGCCGCGCTGACGAAATCCGTTCTCGCGTGCAAGGCGGAGATCGAGAAGCTGCGCGAGCAGATCCAGAACGTGGAGTGAGCGGCATGACGGACAATTCTGCACTCGTATCGGTCGGATTCGGAAACATCGTTTCCGGTTCGCGCATCGTCGCCGTGATCACGCCGGACTCCGCACCGGTCAAGCGTCTCATTCAGGATGCGCGCGACCGCCGGCTGCTCATCGACGCGAGCTGCGGACGCAAGACGCGCGCCGTGCTCGTCATGGACAGCGGGCACGTCGTTCTGTCGGCACTGCAATCGGAAACCATCGCGCGGCGGCTGAACGCCGAATGGAGCGCGGAAGGATAAGGAGCGTTTTATGGCAAGAAAGAAGAAAGGGCTTCTGCTCGTCGTGTCCGGTCCGGCAGGCGTCGGCAAAGGGACCGTCAACGCGGCGCTGATGGCGAAGCACCCCGAGATCCGGATGTCGGTCTCCGCAACGACGCGCGCGCCGCGCCCCGGCGAGATCGACGGCGTGCACTACTTCTTCAGGACGAAGGACGAGTTCGACCGCATGATCGAAGAAAACGCCTTCCTCGAGTATATGCACGTGTTCGGCATGAACTACTACGGCACGCCGAAAGCGTTTGTGGAGGCGGAGCGCGAAAAGGGCAACCACGTCATCCTCGAGATCGACGTGCAGGGCGCGATGAAGGTCAAAGCCGCCTGCCCCGACGCCGTGCTGGTGTTTATCGCTCCCCCGTCCCTCAGGATCCTCAAGGAACGTCTCGTCGGCCGCGGGACAGAAACGCAGGAGTCGATCGACGTCCGCACGAAGACGGCGCTCGACGAGCTCAAAATGCTGCCGAACTACGACTACATGGTGGTAAACGACGTTGTGGACGAGGCGGTCGCCGAGATGGAATCCATCCTGACCGCGGAACTCTGCCGCACCGGAAGAAATACGGAACAGATCTCTAAACTGACAGGAGGCGAAACGATATGATGAATTATCCTTCTCTGAACGAGCTGGTGGAAAAAGCGGGCTGCCGCTATATGCTCGTGACTGCCGTTGCGCAGCGCGCGCGTCAGCTCCAGGATCATCCGGAGAAGCTCGGCACCAGCAAGCCCGTTTCGATGGCCGTGGACGAACTGTACCACGATAAGCTGATTCTGAACGCACCGAAAGAGGGTTGACGCCCGTCTTTCCGCCCGTTGCGTTCGCGACGGGCATTTTTTATAGGAACGAAACATGTTTGCCGAAGTGATCGTCGACATCGCGCATACCGCAGTGGACCGCCGGTTCACCTATCGCATTCCCGAGGGGCTCCCCGTTTCCGTCGGGCACCATGTGCTGGTGCCGTTCGGGCAGGGCGACCGCACGAAGGAGGGCTTTGTCGTCGCGCTCAGAAATTCGGCGGACTATCCGGAAATCAAGGATATCGCAAAGATCGTCGAACGGTATCCCGTCGTTCTGCCGGAACAGATCGCGCTCGCGGAATGGATGAAGGAATCCTATCACTGCCTGTTCGTCGACGCGCTCCGGCTGATGATCCCGGCGCAGATGCGCGGCATGCGGATCAAAGAAAAGAAGGTCCGCACCGTGATGGTCCCCGAAGGCGCCGACGTGCAGTCCGTGCTCGACACGCTGGAGAACGCGCCCGCACAGAAGCGCGTGTACGAGCTTGTCGCAAAGATCGGCGCGGAAGCGTCGGTCCCCGATCTCAACGCCTTCTGCCCCGGCGCGGCCGCCGCGGTCAGCGCGCTCGTCCGCAAGGGCTTTCTGATCGAAAAAAACGAAACGGTGTTTCGCCGTCCCGGAAAGATCCGGCTGCACACGCCCGAATACGAACTGACCGAAGCGCAGAACCGCGCCGCGGACGCGATCCGAAAAGGCGTGATGCGCGGCGCGGGCGACGTGTTTCTGCTGCACGGCGTGACCGGCAGCGGGAAGACCGAGGTCTATCTCCGGGCGATCGAGGATTGTCTTGCGCTCAACCGGCAGGCGATCGTGCTGGTGCCGGAGATCTCTCTGACGCCGCAGACCGTCGGGCGGTTTACCGACCGGTTCGGCGAACGGATCGCGGTGCTGCACAGCCGTCTTTCCGCCGGAGAACGGTTCGACGAATGGCGGCGCATCCGTCTCGGTCTTGCCGACATCGTCATCGGCGCGCGCAGCGCGGTCTTCGCGCCGCTTGAACGGCTCGGGCTGATCATCATCGACGAGGAGCACGAATCGAGCTACCAGAGCGAAACGCAGCCGCGCTATCTTGCCGGCGAGGTCGCCGCGCGGCGCGTCAAAACCGCGCAGGGCGCGCTGGTGCTCGGCAGCGCCACACCGTCCATGATGAGCTATACCCGCGCGCTTTCCGGAAAATACCGGCTTTTAGAGCTTCCCGACCGCGTGGCGGGGCGTCCGCTGCCGACCGTCGAGGTCGTCAATATGCGCGACGAGCTGCTGATGGGCAACAACAGCATCTTTTCCGACCGGCTGACGGAGCGTCTGAGCGAATGTCTTGCCGCGAATCAGCAGGCGATGCTGTTCATCAACCGCCGCGGCTACGCGACGTTCGTAAGCTGCCGCAACTGCGGGTATGTGCTGAAGTGCGACAACTGCGACATCTCGATGACGTATCACAAGTCGGAATCGCGCACGCGCTGTCACTACTGCGGCGCGGTGAAGCCGCTGCCGAAGGAGTGTCCGAACTGCAAAAAACCGTTTATCAAGCAGTTCGGGATCGGCACGGAACAGGTCGAGGAAGCGGTGCACAAGCTGTTTCCCGCCGCAAGGACGCTCCGCATGGACACGGACACGATGCGCGAAAAGGGCAGTTACGAAAAGCTGCTCTCCGCATTCCACCGCGGCGAGGCGCAGGTGCTGATCGGCACGCAGATGATCGCGAAGGGACATGATTTCCCGAACGTCACGCTCGTCGGCGTGGTCGCGGCGGATACGACGCTGAACCTGCCGGACTACCGCGCGCCGGAACGCACGTTCCAGCTTCTGACGCAGGTCGCGGGACGCGCGGGACGCGACAATCTGCCGGGACGCGTCGTTCTGCAGACCTATGAACCGAACCATCCGATCATCCGCTTTGCGAAGGCGCAGGATTATGTGAGCTTCTATCACTATGAGATCGCCGAACGAAAAAAGATGCTCTATCCCCCGTTCTCGCTCTTCCTTCGCATCGTCTTTGCCGACAGGGACGAGCGGAACGCGGAACGCGCCTGTCTCGATTACGCAAAAGCGCTCGAAACGGAGCTGCGCGCCGCGCTCGGAGAGGACGGTAAGCTGGACCTTCTGCTGCTTGTTGCGGCGGAGGCGCCGATATCCCGGATCTCGGGCTATACCCGGTATCAGATTCTGATCAAGTTGCTGCGCACGAAGCGGCTGAAGGACGCGGTACGCACCGTGACGGCGTTCCACGACGCGCATCGCGACGTCTGCGCCGAAACGCAGCTGGAGATCAATCCGCAGGAGATGTTTTAAATGAAGAAAACAAGCAATCGCTATCAACCGCTGTTCCTGCCCGCTCTGCACGGAGCGCGGAGATACTTTATCGTCAGCGCGTTCGAGGTCGTTCTCGGGATCGTGTCGCTGTACTGCGCCTCGATCGTGACGAGCTATACGCTCGACTGGGTGCTGCTCGGCAAGGAGCCGTCGATCCCCGAACCGCTGTTTCAATGGCTGAAATCGCTCGGCCCCGTCAGCCGGAATTACTGGGTGTGCGGCGCGTTCTTCTTCCTGTTCACGGTGCTTGAAGGCGTGTTTATCTTTTTGCGCCGCAAGAACATTGCAAAGGGTGCGGAGCACATGGCGAAGGTCATGCGCGATAAGCTCTACCGCAAGCTGAACGCCGTCCCCTACGACTATCACAAGCACATTTCGACCGGCGACCTCGTGCAGCGGTGCACGTCGGACGTCGATACAGTCCGTCAGTTCGTCACGAACCAGCTGATGGAGATCGTGCGCATTGCGGTGATGTTCTGCGTCGCCGCCGCGCTGATGTTCGCGATCCGCTGGGAAATGGCGCTGATTTCGATGGCGTCCATGCCGATCCTCACCGCGTCGAGCTTCCTGTACTTCCGCTATGTGCGCAAGTATTTCACAGAGGTCGACGAAGCGGAGGGCGCGCTTTCGACCGCCGTGCAGGAGAATCTGACCGGCGTGCGCGTGGTGCGCGCGTTCGGACAGCAGCGCGCCGAGTTCGACAAGTTCACGCGGCTCAACGGCGACTTCTGCAAAAAGAACATCCGGCTCGTGAACCTTCTCGGCTTCTACTGGGGCAGCTCCGATGCGATCGGCTATATCCAGATCGCGTTCTCGCTGGTGTTCGGCATCCTGTTCTACGTCAGAACGCGCGAGACGGCGAACCCGTTCTCGCTCGGCGATATCTATCTGTTTCTGTCGCTGACGAGCCGTCTGACCTGGCCGGTGCGTCAGCTCGGACGCGTGCTTGCGGACATGGGCAAGGCGACGGTGTCGCTCGACCGTCTCAACGAGATCATGAACGCCGGGGACGAGACCGAACCGGGCAGGGATCTGTCCGACTGCGACCTTTCCGGCGACATTACGTTCCGTCATGTGACCTTCGGCTACGATACGCCGAACGACGTCCTCGACGACATCAGCTTCACCGCGAAAGCCGGGCAGACCGTCGGCATTCTCGGCAGCACCGGCAGCGGCAAGAGCTCGCTGGTGCAGCTTCTGCAGCGGCTCTATACCGTCACGGGCGGCGAGATCACGATCAACGGCACGCCGATCAACGACATCGATCACGCGCTGCTGCGCAAAAACATCGCGATCGTTCTGCAGGAGCCGTTCCTGTACTCGCGTTCGATCCGTGAGAACATTCTGCTGACCGCGCCGGAGGCGACCGAGGAAGAGCTGTATAACGCCGCGCGGGAAGCGGCGGTGCACGACGTGATCGAAAAGTTTGCCGACGGCTACGATACCGTCGTCGGCGAACGCGGCGTGACGCTTTCGGGCGGACAGCAGCAGCGTGTCGCCATTGCGCGCGCGCTGATGCAGAAGGCGCCGATCATGATTTTCGACGATTCCATGAGCGCGGTCGACACCGAGACCGACGCGAAGATACGCGACGCGCTGCGCCGTCATCACGGCAGCGGGATCCTGTTCATCATCTCGCACCGGATCACCACGCTCAAAGAGGCGGACACGATCCTCGTGCTCGACCGCGGCAAGCTCGTGCAGCAGGGCACGCACGCCGAGCTGATCCGGGAGGACGGGCTTTACAGGCGGATCGCCGAGATCCAGGATTTTCACGCGGAGGGAGGTGAGCAGGCATGAGTTATGAAGAGGAAGTATTCGATCGGGAGGAAAAGATGGATTCCCGGCTCTGGAAACGGCTGTTCGGGTACGCGATGCGAAACCGCGCGCTGTTCGTCCGCATCCTTATCAGCATGCTTGCCGTCGCGATCATCGACACGCTGTATCCGATCCTGACGCGCTTTGCGATCGACCATTTCGTGCGTCCGAACGCCGAGCCGACCGCCGACGGGATCTGGCTGTTCTTTGCGATCTACGTCGCGCTCGTCGTGCTGCAGGGCTTCTGCACCATGCGGTTCATCGGGCGGTCCGGCGAAATGGAGATGGCGATCTCCTATGCGATCCGTCAGGAGGCGTACCGGAAGCTGCAGACGCTGTCGTTCTCGTTCTATGACAAGACCTCCGCGGGTTATCTGATGGCGCGCATGGTCAGCGACGTCGCACGGCTTTCCGACATGATCGCATGGAGCATCACCGACTTCATGTGGGCGGGCTTTTATATGCTGTTCTGCTTCGGCGCGATGTTCTGGTTCAACTGGAAGCTCGCGCTCATCGTGATGATCATCAGTCCCCCGCTTGCGGTCGTTTCGCTGTATCTGCAGCGCAGGATCCTCCGTTACCAGCGCGTCGCGAGAAAACACAATTCGCGCATCACGAGCGCGTTCAACGAGGGCATCATGGGCGCCATGACGACCAAGACGCTCGTGCGCGAAGAACAGAACGCCGCGGAGTTTGAAACGATCACGTCCGATATGCGCAAGGCAAGCGTGAAAGCGTCCGTTCTGTCCGCGACCTTCTTCCCCCTCGTCGTTTCGCTCGGCGCGGTCGGAACGTCCCTTGCGCTGATCTTCGGCGGCGCGGGCGTGCAGGCGACCATCGGCGGTTCGGAAACGTTTCTCGGCGTGATCACCGCGGGCACGCTCGTCTCGTTCATCAATTACGCGTCGAGTCTGTTCGATCCGATCCAGATGCTTGCGGGCATCTTTGCCGATATGCAGAGCGCGCAGGCGAGCGCGGAGCGCGTATTGAGCTTGATCGACACGGAATCCGAGGTCAAAGACACGCCGGAAGCCGAAGCGAAATACGGAACCTCCATGGATCCGAAGCGCGGGAACTGGGAGCCGATCGCGGGCGATATCACGTTCGACCATGTGGACTTCTTCTACAAGGAAAGCGAACCGCTGCTCAAGGACTTCAACCTGCACATCCGCGCGGGCGAGACCGTCGCGCTCGTCGGCGAGACCGGCGCGGGCAAGTCCACGATCGTCAACCTCATCTGCCGCTTCTACGAGCCGAAAAAAGGACGTATCCTGATCGACGGAAAGGATTACCGCGAACGCTCGCAGCTTTGGCTCCAGTCGTCGCTGGGCTATGTTCTGCAAAGCCCGCACCTGTTCTCCGGCACGATCCGCGAGAACATCTGCTTCGGCAGACCGGACGCGGACGAGGAAAGCGTGCGCCGCGCGGCGGCGATGGTCCATGCGGACGAGTTCATCGAGCGCCAGCCGAAGGGCTACGACACCGAGGTCGGCGAAGGCGGCGTGCGGCTGTCCACCGGACAGAAGCAGCTGATCTCGTTTGCGCGCGTCATCCTTGCCGATCCGCAGATTTTCGTGCTCGACGAAGCGACGAGCTCGATCGACACGGAGACCGAGCAGCTGATCCAGAGCGCGATCACCGAGGTTCTCAGAGGACGCACGAGCATCGTGGTGGCGCACCGCCTTTCCACCATCCGGAACGCCGACCGCATTCTTGTGATCCGGAACGGCGCGATCGTCGAGGAGGGCGATCACGAGACGCTGCTCGGAAAGGGCGGCTACTACCGCGATCTCTATATGCATCAGTACCGCGAGGACGCGATGCAGGAAGCGCTGAAATAAGCCGAAAAGAAAAACCGGCCGGAATGAACCGACCGGTTTTTTTGATGGATCCGATTACAGATATTTGACCTGCAGGGAACCGAAGCTGACGTCCGCGCGGATGATGATCGTCTGCGTCGCGTCCGGATCGGGATCGCCGGTCGAGGTGAACGCCGCAAACGAGGTGTCCGAGGACTTCACCAGGCGAACGTGCTTCGGGAGAAGCAGCGTGATGTTGCCGAAGCTCTGATCGATCTTCAGAAGGCAATCCTGCGCAAACGTGGTGACGTCGCGAAGGTCGATCGTGTAGTCGCCGAAGTTCGAATCGATGCTGCCGCCTGCAAGCACGTCGCGGTCGTAGTGGATCGTTCCGTTGCCGAAGCTCATATCGGCTCTCATATAGTTGTTGTCGTCACGGTAATCCATCCGCGGACTGCGATCGCCGTTCCTGTGAACGATCCGCTCCTTTTTGCGAAGGATGTGCGTCTTGCCGAGGATGACCAGCAGAAGCATGACGATCGCAAAGACCAGAAGGATCACATACCACGGGATCGTCGGAAGCGACGCGACGCCGTAGCCGAGCAGAACACGGCGGACGAATTCGTAACCGCCGAACGCCATCATCGTGACGCTCAGCGCGATGTTCGAGCGGACGTTCATCAGTCCGAAGGTGAAGAGCATCAGCGGCCAAACGTAGTTCCAGCCCTTCAGCGTGAGCTCCTCGGTTTCAATATACGGGAACATCTGCACGCCGGGCAGACTGTGGAGCAGGAAGAACAGGCAGATCAGGATCGCGCCGATGCAGAACGCGACGGTCGTCCACCGGTTGCTCGATTTGTTCCATTCAAAGTTGAAGCTCCCCTTACCCTTCTTCTCTTCGTTCGGGATCTCATCCTTATCCAATATAATGACGTGCGGTTCGACCGGCTTGACGCCCAGAAGTTCGTCAACCGATACGCCGAAAAGATCCGCGAGCAGCGGCAGAAGAGTGATGTCCGGGCAGCTCACGTCGTTCTCCCACTTAGATACCGCCTGCGCGGAGACGCCGACCTTTTCGGCAAGCTGTTCCTGCGTGAGACCTTTTTCTTTTCTGAGTGCGGCAATGCGCTTGCCGAGCGTTTCTTTGTTTTCCATGAAAGTTTCCTCCTTCTTTCGATGGCTAAAGCATAGCAGATCCGGTTTTCCGAAACCATCGACCGTCGGTTGAATTTGCGGTTTTCGCTCTACCCTGTCGGTTGAGAAACCGTTTTGCGCTCTCCACGCGCGGTTGAGTCGGTCGAGTTTGCTCTATACCGCCGGTTGAATTGTCGTTTTCCGATGTTATTTTAGCGAATTTGTTTACAAAGGTCAATAAAAAATGTATAATAAATATTTGAAATGGAGGATGCTTATGGCAATACGTATCATTCGCAAAAATCAAGATCCCGCGCTCTATAAGACCTGCAAGGAGGTCAAAAAGTTCGACGCGCGTCTTTCCGAGCTGATCGACGATATGGTCGAAACGATGAACGACGCGGACGGCGTCGGTCTTGCCGCGCCGCAGATCGGCGTTCTGCGCCGCGTCTGCGTCATCGACGTCGGCGAAGGTCCCGTGGAAATGGTGAACCCCGTGATCCTCGAATCCTCCGGCGAGCAGGGCGGTATGGAGGGCTGTCTCTCCTTCCCCGGCGAAAGCGGCTACGTCGTTCGCCCGAACCGGGTGAAGGTCGAAGCGTACGACCGGCACGGCGATCTCTACGAATACGAGGGCGAAGGGCTGTTTGCCCGCGCCGTCTTCCACGAAACCGATCATCTGGACGGCAAGGTCTATAAACGGCTGATCACCGAACCGCCCGCCGGCTTTGAGGAGTAACGCATGCGCATCGCTTTTCTGGGAACCCCCGAATTCGCTCTGCCGAGCTTGCAGGCGCTGATCGATCGCGGCGACACGCTCGCCGTGTTCACGCAGCCGGACCGTCCCGTCGGCCGCAAGGCGATCCTGACGCCGCCGCCGGTGAAAGTTCTTGCGGAGCAGAACGGGATCCCCGTTTATCAGTTTGAAAAGATCCGCTCCGCCGAGGGACGCGAGGCGCTCGGGACCTTTGCGCCGGACCTTGTTGTCACGGCGGCGTTCGGGCAGCTTTTGTCCGCAAGGAATCTTGCGATCCCCCGCCTCGGCACGATCAACGTGCACGGCTCGCTTCTGCCGAAATACCGCGGGGCGTCGCCGATCCAGAGCGCGATCATCGCGGGCGAGACAGAGACCGGCGTCACCACGATGATGACCGATATCGGCATGGACACCGGCGATATGCTGCTGAAGGAATCCACGCCGATCGGTCCCGACGAGACGTATGAACAGCTTTCCGATCGGCTTGCCGTGCTCGGCGCCGGCCTGCTTCTGAAAACGCTCAACGCGCTGGAAAGCGGCACGCTCGTGCGCATCCCGCAGGATCCCGCCGAAGCGACCGTCTGTCATATGCTGACGAAGGAGGACGGGCACATCGACTGCACGAAGTCCGCAAAGGCGGTGCACGACCTTGTCCGCGGCACAAATCCGTGGCCGTGCGCGTTTGCGCTCCTCGACGGTCAGCCGCTGAAAATCTTTGAAACGAGACGCACGGAGGAATCCTTTTCCGACGCGTCCGGAACGCTTCGTGCGCGCGGCGGACGGCTGTACCTCTGCTGTGCGGACGGCGCGCTGGAGATCGTATCTTTACAGGCAGGCGGCAAAAAGCGCATGGACGCGCAAACCTTCCTGCGCGGATGCGCGCTTGACGGGAAGACGCTATGCTGAACGCACGCCGCGCCGCGCTGGAAACGCTCGTCTGTATTTTTGAAGACGGCGCATATGCGAACCTCGCGCTGAAGGACGCCGACGCTTCGGTCGCGCCGAAGGACGTTCCGTTCCTCCACGCGCTGGTCAACGAAACGATCGCGCAGGCGTCGTATCTCGATTTCGTACTCTCGCATTATGTGAAGCGGCAGAAGCGGATCGTCCGGAATCTGCTGCGCATGTGCGGGACCGAACTGCTGTTTCTCGACACGCCCGCGCATGCGGCGATCGACGAGGCGGTCAAGCTCTGCCGCGCGGTCGGCAAAAAGGAAAGCTGCGGGCTGGTCAACGCCGTTTTACGACGGCTCGACCGCGAACGCGGCGCGCTTCCCCCGCTGCCGGACGATCCCGGAAAACGGCTTTCGATCCGGTACGGCGTTCCGGCGTTTCTCGTTTCCGAATGGCTGGATTCCTACGGCGAAGCGGAAACCGAGGCGCTGCTCTCATTCAAGCCGATCGGAACCGTCGTCCGTGCGCAGCATCCGTTTACGACGGAAGCGCTCAAAGCCGCGCTGCCGGTCGCGTCGGTCCCCTGCCGGCTCGACTCAAACGGTCTGCTTCTTTCGGAGGGGTTCGACCTTTCGCACAGTCCGCTCTTTACGGAGGGCAGGATGACGGTGCAGGGCGAAGGCGCGATGCTGATCTGCCGCGCTCTGGGCGACGTGCACGGGAAAAGGATCCTCGACGCGTGCGCCGCGCCCGGCGGAAAGAGCGCATACCTTGCTTCGCTGTCCGAAAACACGGCGCAGATCACCGCGTGGGAGCTGCATCCGCACCGCAGATCGCTGATGGACAGGACGTTTTCACGCCTGCATGCGGAGATCGAAACGGCCTGCCGCGACGCCGCGGCGTTCGATCCGGCGTTTGAAAATCGGTTCGACGCCGTGCTTCTGGACGTTCCGTGCAGCGGTTTCGGACTGCTTTCCGAAAAGCCGGACGTTCGTCTGCACAAGGACGAAAACGCCGTAAACGCGCTTACTGAGGCGCAGGACGCGATCCTGAACGCGTGCGCGCGCTATGTGCGCACCGGCGGCGTGCTGGTCTATGCGACCTGCACGATCGTAAAGCGCGAGAACGGCGAGCGCGTGAAAAACTTTTTGCTGTCGCATCCGACGTTTGCGCTTGAGGAGGAACGGCAGCTTTTGCCGACGAGGGACGGCACGGACGGATTTTACTATGCAAGAATGAGAAGGAGCTGAACCGATGACCTGGATGGACATGACCGAACGGGAGATCGCCGACGCCGTCGGCGCGTTCGGCGTGCCGAAATTCCGGATCACGCAGGTCGTCGAATGGCTCCGCAAGGGCGTCCGCCCGTGTGACATGACGAATCTGCCGAAGGATCTCCGGGCTAAGCTCGAAACGATCCCGTTCGGCGGCGCGAAGATTTATGATAAGCGTGTTTCGCCGAAGGACGGAACGGTCAAATACCTGTTTGAACTGGAGGATGGGAACCTTGTGGAAGGCGTTCTGATGCGCTATTCCTACGGAAACACGGTCTGCCTGTCCACGCAGGTCGGCTGCAATATGGGCTGCCGGTTCTGCGCGAGCACGCTGGAGGGCTGCGTGCGCTCGCTTCGGCCGGGCGAAATGCTTTCGTTCCTTGCCGAGATCGAACGCGACGAACCGCCAGCCGAGGGCAAGCCGCGCACGGTGACGAACATCGTGCTGATGGGCAGCGGCGAACCGCTGGACAATTACGACAACGTCGTGACGTTTCTGCGCCGCGTAACGAGCGAGCAGGGACCGAACATCAGTGCGCGCAATATCTCGCTTTCGACCTGCGGGATCGTGCCGAAGATCTACCGGCTGATCGAAGATGCGCCGCACGTTACGCTCTCGATCTCGCTGCACGCGCATTCGAACGAAGTCCGTTCCGAGCTGATGCCGATCAACAAAGCGTACCCGATCGAACAGGTTCTGGAAGCGGCGAAGGCGTATGCCGACAAAACGGGACGCCGCGTGGTGTTCGAGTATGCGCTGATCGGCGGAAAGAACGATTCCGAAGCGGACGCCGACGCGCTTGCCGCGCGGCTCAAAGGGCTTCTCTGCCACGTCAACCTGATCCCGCTGAACCCCGTGAAGGAGCGCGGACTGGACGGCGTGACGAGGGCGTATGCGCACCGGTTCCGCGAATGGCTTGAATCGAGACATATCTCGGCAACGGTACGGAGAGAAATGGGCGCCGATATCGAGGGCGCCTGCGGACAATTACGAAGGAGGGTTCTCAATGAAATTCGCGGGTAAAACGGAAACCGGTCTGAGACCGCAGAACGAAGACCGTTATCTGCTTCTGCACACGGATACGCTGGACGCCGTTGCGGTTTCCGACGGCATGGGCGGACATCAGGCGGGCGAGATCGCAAGCCGGCTTGCCGTGGAAACGCTGGAACGGATGCTTTTGTCGAATCACGCCGATCCGGAGTCCGCGCTCTCCTCCGCGTTCATCGAGGCGAACAGCGTCGTTCACAAGCGCGCGTCGATGAACGACGAGATGTACGGCATGGGCTGTACGCTCGTCGCCGCGATCCTTGAACCGGAACACTTTACCGCGGCGAACATCGGCGATTCCCGGCTCTATTGCTTTGACGGAACGAACATCCGCCAGATCACGCACGACCATTCCTTTGTGGCGGAGCTGGTCCGCCGCAAAGCCATAACCCCCGAGGAAGCGAAAACGCATCCGCGCCGCAACCTGATCACGCGCGCAGTGGGTACGGAGACGCGCGTATCCGCCGACATCTTCCGCTGCGACTGGGAGAAAGGCGATATGCTTCTGCTCTGTTCCGACGGACTGTGCGGCGTGCTGGACGATGCCGAGCTTGCCGCTTTTTTACGGAACTCCGACGATCTTGACGAAGCGTGCTCGCTCCTGATCCGGCGCGCGCTTGCCGCCGGAAGCCGCGACAATATCACGGTCGTCCTTGCGAAAAACGACG
Organism: Clostridia bacterium; assembly: GCA_017438865.1. Taxonomy (GTDB): domain Bacteria; phylum Bacillota; class Clostridia; order Christensenellales; family CAG-138; genus UBA3792. The sequence continues at coordinate 16,969 of JAFRUN010000062.1, read as the reverse complement.
GAGGCGAAGCATGATCGGGACCATCCTCGACCGAAAATACCGCATCATTGAGCTGATCGGCAGCGGCGGCATGGCGCAGGTCTATAAGGCGGTGAATATGAGTAACCGTAAAACCGTCGCCGTCAAGATGCTCAAGGATGAATATAAGGACGACGCGGAGTTTTTGCGCCGCTTTTCGCGCGAGGCAAACGCGATCCTGACGCTTTCGCACGAGAACATCGTGCGCGCGTTCGATGCAGGCACATACAACGGTCTGCCCTATCTCGTCATGGAGTACGTCGAGGGGCATACGCTGAAGGACCTGATCGGCAAAAACGGCGCGCTGCCCGTGCGCACGGCGATCGGTATCACCTGTCAGATCCTCGACGCGCTGACCGCCGCGCATGCGCACGGCATCATCCACCGCGACGTGAAGCCGCAGAACGTGATCGTCACCGACAAAGGACGCGTCAAGCTCGCCGACTTCGGCATCGCGCGCGAGGTGAAAGCGTCGACCGTGACGTTCTCCGGCAGCAAGGTCCTCGGATCCGTGCATTATATTTCGCCGGAGCAGGCGAAGGGCACGATCACGACGGAGCAGAGCGACCTGTATTCCGTCGGCGTATGTCTCTATGAAATGCTGACCGGCACCGTGCCGTTCGATGCGGATTCCGCCGTCACCATCGCGCTGATGCATCTGCAGGAAAAGCCCGCTCAGCCGATCGACATCGTGCCCGATCTGCCGCGCTCGCTGAACGACATTGTCCTGAAAGCGCTTGAAAAGGATCCGGCGAACCGGTATCAGACGGCGCGCAGTATGCGGAGCGATCTCGTTCGTTCTCTTTCCGATCCGAACGGAACGTTTGTCAACGATCCGAACGACAGGGGCCAGAAGACGAACCGCCGGCCTTCGGTCTATGTGCTGATCGCGATGTGCGTTTTTCTGCCGATCCTGCTTATCGGCATCTTTGTGCTGGTCTATGCGACCTCGTGCCGGACCGTACTGCCGCCCGAAACGGATCCCGAGGCGACCGTGCGCGTTCCCGTCACGATCCCGCCGGAAGCGCGTGCGTCTGCCGGAACGGACAGCAGTCCGGTGATCGTCAACCGATACGTTCCGAATCTGATCGGCTACACGCTTGACGACGCGCTGAACGTGCTTTATACGGACTACGGATTTACCGATCTTTCGGTCGAGTTTACCGACGCCGCATCCCCGGACATCCGTCCGAACTGCGTGACGGCGATCCTGATCCCCGGCACGGAACAGCAGATTCTGTTCCGTGTGCCGTCCGTTCAGCTTCCGCTGTTTCCGGAGCAGGCGTTTGTTACGGATTCGCCGGAGCCCGAACCGACGCCGGAGAGCGGGGACACCGAAACGGTCGAGACGCAGGCGACGGAGATCCCGTCGGAGGAACTTGTCCCGGTCGCGACGGAAGCGCCGCCCCAATACCCCGTTTCCGACATTTCCGTGACGCCGACGCCGGAGCCCTCGCACGCGCCCGATCAGAGCGAACGGATGTATCCGAGCAATACGCCGATCCGTCTGATCGTGTACCGCAAGTCACACGGTTCCTACAAGGCGGATATCTCGTTCCCGCTGACCAATGAAGACGACGTTTCCGTGAAGCTCGTTGAGATCGGCTTTGAGACGGCGACGTATGAGGAGATCCCCTACCGCGTGATCCTGCATTCGCGTCTGAGACAGAATGAAAAGAAACCGGACATTCTTGAAACCGCCACACTGTACTGGCACGAGCCCGTCACGAGGACCATGTACCTCTATGTGAACGGATCGGTCCAGTCCTCACCGCAATCGGTGACGTTTGCAAAATGACGGAACGCGGTTTGCTGCTAAAAGGCGTCGGAAGCTTTTATGAAGTACTGACGGAATCCGGCGAACTCGTCACGTCGAAAGCGCGCGGCACGTTCCGGCGGGAAGGCATTACGCCGACCGTCGGCGACCGCGTGGTGATCGAGTGCAAGGAGCAGGGCTACGCACAGCTTCAAGAGATCCTGCCGCGCAGGAACCTGCTGGTGCGTCCGCCGGTTGCAAACGTGGATCAGCTTCTGATCGTTGTTTCCGCGTCCGCGCCGGAGCCGGACTGGCTGCTGGTCGACCGGCTGATCATTTCCGCAAAGCGCATGGGCGTGGAGCCCGTCCCCGTTCTGAACAAGATCGACACGGCGAACGACGCGGTCGTGCAGGGCTTTCTCAAAGAGTACCACGCTTTTCCGACGATCCAGGTCAGCGCCGAGACCGGCGAAGGGATCGAAACGCTCAAGGAGCGTTTGCGCGGACGCGTAAGCTGCTTTGCCGGACAGTCCGCCGTCGGAAAATCGTCGATCCTGAACGCGCTGATCCCCGATCTGCACCTTGAGACCGGCGGACTTTCGAGAAAGACGGACCGCGGCCGCCACACCACGCGGCACGCGGAGCTGTGGCCGTATGACAACGGCGCGGTGCTCGACACGCCGGGGTTCTCGATGTATGAGACCGAGTGCCTCGAGCAGAATGAGCTGGACGCATGCTACCCGGAGTTTCAAAACGCGTTCCCCTGCCGCTTCCCCGGCTGCATGCATCTGAGCGAGCCGGACTGCGGCGTGAAGCCGCTGCTGAAAACCGGCGAGTTGACGCAGGGACGATATGAACGCTATCGCGAAATCGCATTGGAGTATCAAACGAGGAGGAAACACCGCTATGATTAAAATCGCGCCTTCGATCCTGTCCGCAAACTTTGCCGCCATGGGCGAAGCAGTCGCAAAACTGAAAGCGCAGGGCGCAGACTGGGTACACTTCGACGTCATGGACGGCAATTTCGTGCCGAACATCACCTTCGGGCCCGATATGTGCCGGGCGATTCGCCCGCTGACGGACCTGCCGATCGACGTGCATCTGATGGTGGAGCACCCAAGCGACTGGATCGAGCCGTTTAAAAAGGCGGGTGCGGACATTCTGACCGTTCATGTGGAATCCTCGGAGCGTCATCTGCACCGCGCGCTGCAGTCGATCCATGCCGCGGGCATGAAGGCGGGCGTCGTGCTGAATCCCGCCACGCCGATCGAAAGCTGCGTCCATCTGCTGCCGGAATGCGACCTCGTTCTTCTGATGAGCGTCAACCCCGGCTTCGGCGGACAGTCGTTCATTTATGAAACGCTGAACAAGATCCGCGCGCTCCGCAGGGAGATCGATTGCCGCGGGCTGAAAACGCTGATCGAGATCGACGGCGGCGTAAACCCCGACACAGCAAAGCTGTGCATCGACGCGGGCGCGGACGTGCTCGTCGCCGGAAGCGCGGTCTTCAAAGCGCCGGATCCCGCCGGAATGATCAAAGCGCTGCGGGGCTGAATCAAAAAAACAAGCGACTGTGATGCAGTCGCTTTTTGTTTATTCCGGTTTTCGGGGGAACCGGATCCCCCAGGCGCGAACCGGATGCAGCTTGTTCTTTCTCAGGTATTGCAGAAAGTCGTCGAGCTTCATTGCATACGGGGTTTGAAACTGATTGTAGAACGTATACGTTCCGTCCGCGTTGCCGATCCCCGCGACATAGTGCGCGCCGAAAAAGTGCCAGTAGAGCACGATCACGCCGTCGAACGGCGCCGCCTCCCCCGCCTTTTTCAGCCGGATCCGGACGGTGCCGAATCCCCTGCTTTTCAGATTCTTTCCGATCGAGGACGGACGCGTTCCCAGGAGCCCGAAGAAATTGGTCCTGATCCGTTTGCGCGCCTCATAGAACGGCTCAAACATGGTCTTTCCGTCCGCAGCGCGTTCAATGTTATACAGTGCGATCATGCCGCAGCCGTTCTTTGCGATCGTGCCGAACCGCCCGTACGGACGGTTTCCGAACCGCTCGTCGGTCTGCGTGTTCAGCATCCCGTAATCGATCGAATCCTGCATATCGTGTCCCTCCTATGCATTGATGTCCGTGAAATTGTCAAAGTCCGGATCCGGATTGACCGTATAGACGCCGTTGCTCCGCTGCATCCAGCCCATTCCCACAAAGCCGCGCCGTATCGTGCAGTAATCCTCGTGTACCCCGGAAATGATCGCGTTGACCTCTTTTTCCGTATAGGTCCGCCCCGGCTCGAAGCGCGAGAAGATCTCGCGGTACACGATGACGCGCTTTTTGAGCTGCGCGGGAAGCTGCGCGCAGAAGCCGTCCGGCATAAACGCTTTCAGCACCTTTCTTCTGTACTGCTCCTCCCGGAGCGTTTCCGCCGTTTCGCCGCCGTCCGTGCTCAGGATCAGTTCGCCGAGCGTATGCGAAAACACGCTGCGCCGCAGGGAATAGACCGTGTAATACTGCTCGCGCCGCGCGTCGACCAGCCCCGCCTGCACGAGCTTCTTCATATGAAACGAGACCGTCGCCGGCGACAGGTTCAGCCGTTCCGCCAGAAGCTCCGTATAGCAGTCCTTCTCATCGAGTGCGCGAAGGATCTTCAGCCGCGTTTCATCCGCGACCGTCTTTAAAAGATGCAGGGTTTCATGCTCCATGTTGTTCCGCCTCTTTCAGCGCATCCAATGCAAACTGCACCGTGATCGATTTTTGCTCCGCACGGTCCGCGCCGTCAAAATCGCCGCTTTTGTAAAGGCGGTCCGCCTCGTCGGAAAACGACTCGATCAGCGTTTCCAGCGCGTTCGGACGCTTTCCCTCGTGCTCGACGCGTCCGAGGACCGAAAGCATATCGCCGAGCATACTTGCTTTCATCAGATGAATCGACTGCATCCGCGCATCGCCCTTTTCCGAAGCCGACGCGGCAAGCGACCTCTGCCGCTCCGCCTCGGTTTTCAGCGTTTGATTGTACCGTTCCAGAATATTCAAAACAGATGCCTCCTTCATTTCGATGTTCATCGAAAATATTTTAGCATCTGTTTCGATATTTGTCAATATGAATTTAGTTGAAATCGACGATGATCTCGTTGAATTTCTTGTCTCTGCCGTAGTTGAACGCCCAGGGCGACTTGCTCCATCCGGAGCCGGTCGGCGCAAAAGCGACGGTGAAATCCTTGACCTTGGTGTATCCGAAGGTCTTTGCGACCTGGATAGCAAGCGCCTGCGTGTCGGCGAGCTGCTTGAGGTACGTCTGTCCGACGGTTCCAAGTGAATTGCTGCTGCCGTTGCGCGCCTTCTTCGCCTGCTTATCCGCTTCCTTATGCAGGTCCTCGAGATCCTTTACGGCGGTCTTGTACTGCTCGAACAACTCGCGCTGTTCCTTTGTATATTTGCGCGTCGGTTCCGCGGTCGGCGCATGATAGAAGCCGTTTCTTGCGGAAAGCAGGACGGCGCCGCCTGTCGAATCCGTATCTGCGGATGCTTCCGGCGTATCCTCGGGCGCGTCCGTCGGCGGCTCTGTCGGCTTCGGCGTCGGCGGATCGGTCGGCTCCGGCGTGTCGGTCGGTTTCGGCGTGTCGGTCGGCGGAGGCGTCGTCGGACCGGGCGTCGGTTCATCCGTCGGTTCGTCCGTCGGTTCCTCCGTCGGCGTCGGCGACGAAGTGAACTCCGGCAGCTTGTCGTCCTCGTCGATCAGCTTCTGCACATACTTGGTCAGCGGGTTCAGAAGATCCATGTAGTGATCGTACAGCAGATCGCACCAGTGATACCGCGCGTAGTTGTAGGTATACTTTGTGTACTGCTTGACCTTTTTATGATAGACCTTCTGCACGATATCGACGCGGTTCGACTGATTCGTAAAGCAGAAATTCCACTGGAACAGAGACGCCATCGTACCGCCCATCGAATACATGCCGATGTTCTCCGGATCCAGATTGTATGCAAACGCGGCGAGCGCCGCCGTCTGCGCGAACGTGCAGTTCGTGAACAGGTCGCCGTTGAACGTCTGCAGCAGGTCGGGGATCTTCGTGATCAGACGTTCCGCCTTCAGCTGTTTGAACATGGCGACCAGCATCCGCTTCTGACGGTTGACGCGGTTTGCGTCGCCCTGCTCGTTGGAAGCAAGGCCGCTGCCGGGTTTGCGGACGCGGCAGTAGTCCAGAAACGCCTGCCCGTTGATGTGCTGCATGCCCTTCTGATAGGAGCGGCCCTGGATCTTGAAGCTGACGTCCATGTCGTACTCAAGCCCGCCGCACAGATCGACAAGCTCTTTCAAAGACGTCATGGTGACCGCGTAGTAATAGTCGACCGGAATGCCGCCGAGCATCCATTCCGCGGCGTCGCAGACCTTCTCGAGCCCCTTCGGATTGAACGAGCCGTCGCTGTTGTAAAGTCCGCCGCCGCAGTTCAGCGACGCGTTCAGCTTATAGATGCCCTTGATGTTCGGGATCTCCGCATAGGTGTCGCGCGGGAGCGAAATCAGGTCGGCGCGGTTCTCCTCGAAATTGACCGCAAGGACCATCATGACGTCGGAATGCCATTCCTTTTTCCCGTTCCACGTTTCGCGCTCGGTGGAATAATCGACGCCGACCAGAAGAATATTGACGATGTCCTTCATCATGGACGTGTCGGCTTTTTCCAGCAGCTCCTCATAGGGATCGACGGGGACCTCCGTCGGCTCCGGCGTCGGTTCCTCAGTCGGCTCCGGAGACGCGCCGTTCTGCGCCGAATCGGAGGGCTCGGGCGTTACGAGAACGATCTTCGACGTGGGAGACGGCGTCTCCGCCTTGACGGAGGGACCGTTCTTCCCCGCGCAGGATCCGCCGCTGCGGAAGCTGCCTCCCGATCCGAGAGAACTGAAAATCAAAGCCGCAGCGACGCCGAGGGCGATGGCGCACACGGCGATCGTGCAGAACAGAATGATCCTTTTCTTGTTGCTCATATTTCTGATCCTTTCGGAGCTTTGTAATCATCATACTCTTTTCTTTATAAAAAAGCTACGGAAACAGGGATTCGTTACGAACATTTTACAAAAACAACGCATTTGATATTCCGCCCGGCGCGTAAAAGGCGTCAAAGCGGAGGAAAGATGCAAAAGATGAAAATAAGTCTTCCTTTTCTGCCGTTTTGTGGTATACTGTAATGTGAAGTATTATGGAGGATCATACATGGTCGTTGTTATTCCCGCATATCAGCCGGACGAAAAACTGCTCGGCGTACTCGATGCGTTTACCGGACAGACGGATTTTTCGATCGTCGTCGTCAACGACGGCAGCAATGACGCCTGCCGCCCGGTGTTTGACGCGGTGCAGGCATATCCGCGCGTCACGCTGCTTGCGCATGAAAAGAATCGCGGCAAGGGCGCGGCTTTGAAGACCGCTTTTGCATATATCGCCGAACACTTCCCCGAAGCGAAAGGCGTTCTGACCGTCGACGCGGACGGGCAGCATCTGATGCCCGACTGCATGAACGTTTGCGCCGCCTTTGCGGAGCATCCCGACCTTCTGGTTACGGGATCGCGCCGTTTCAAGGGCAAGGTGCCGCTCAGAAGCCGGATCGGCAACAGCATCACGCGCGGCGTCTTCCGCCTCACGACCGGCAAACGCGTTTACGATACGCAGACCGGTCTCCGCGCGTTCGCCGTAAGCCGCATCCCCGAGATGCTCGCGCTTCAGGGCGACCGCTACGAATACGAGATCCATCAGCTGCTGCACTGCTGCACGAACAGCACCGGCGTTTTCGAGGTCCCGATCGAAACGGTCTACATCGACGACAACAGCTCGTCACATTTCAATGCGCTGCGCGATTCCGCAAAGATCTACAAGGTCATCTTCCGCTTTCTCGGTCCGACGTTCTTCAAGTTCATGTCGACCTCGTTTCTGAGCTTTCTGATCGACTTTTTGAGTTTCTGTCTGATCTTTTACGGCGTGATCGCCGCGTTCGGCGGCTTTGCCGTCGCAAAGGAGATGTTCTCCTTCCGCCGCGAGGTTTCCGAGAAATGGGCGGAAACGCTGCTTGCGCTGAATCCGGTCGTATTCGTCGGCGGCGGTTCCGTGCTCCGTATGGTCTCGCTCGCTCTTGCGCGCGTGATCTCCGGCTTCTGCAATTATCTTCTGAACCGGCGCTTTGTATTCGAAACCTCGAAGAAGGAACGGAATCTGCTGAAATACGCGATCTGCGCGGTCACGGTGCTGCTTTTGAACTGGCTGTTCCTCGAACTGTTTACGCTTCTCGGCGTCCCCGCGTGGCTTGCGAACATTCTCTCGCAGCTGATCTGCTATCCGGTTTCCTTCGGACTGCAGCGCACGATCGTCTTCCGCACGAAGGAACCGGCAAAACGCTGACCGGAGCCGACCATGTCCGAAAATCGTCCCGCAATTTCAAAAAAAGCATTGGCGATCATCCGTCCGATCGCCGTTGTTTTGCTGAACCTCGGGATCGTGCTTTCCGCGGTCTATATCCTGTTCCATCTGCTCGAATACTATAACCCGCATTCCTTTATCTACGCGAACATGCCGTGGCTGCCGATCGCGATCCCGATCCTGTTCGTGATCTCGGTGCTGCTGTTTGATTTTCTGCGGATCGCCGGCGCCTTCAAAAAGCGTCATTTTCACAGGGGACGGATGTGGCTGATCGTCCTCTGCGATCTAATTCTGTTCGCCGCGCTTTCTCTTACGCTGTATCTCAAGACCTGCACGAATCCGCTCGTCGAGCCGAACACGATCGCGGAATATCAGCTCCCCACCCCCGTCGTCACCGCGCCGCCGGCGCCGGAAACGCCATCCCCCGCGCCGGACGACGGCGATATCGTCATAGCCGAGAATACGGCGGAGGCGCTTCCCACCCTGCCGTCCGTAACGCCCGCGCCGACGGAGGCGCCCGTGCCGCTTTCCGAGAAGTTCCCGGAGAAGTTCTCCGCAACGCCGCACGCGCAGGTGTTCGCCGTCGACAACGTCGTCGAAACGCTGCCCGACGGAACGAAGAAGGCGCTGATCTATTCCTACAGCGGCACGAACGCGGCGGTCGATATCTATCATTATCAGAAGGGCAAGCTCGAATATCAGCTTGCGGACATCTTTGTGCGCAGCATGGACTGCATCAAGACAAACTACAGCATTTCGTACCGCAGAAACGTCAAGACGCAGTCCTACGCCGCGGATATCGGCGCGATCGTTGCGGCGAACGGAGACAACTTCAATTCCGGCAAGATCGAGGACGGCGTCGTGATCCGCAACGGCATCCAGCTGTTCCCGAAGGACGGCAAGAAGCAGACGAAATTCTCGCGCGATCTCTGCGTGATCTACAGCGACGGCACGATGCGCGTGTACGACTGCGTATTGGACAGGATCGACTACGACGAGATCATCGGAAACTACCCGCTGCATGTGTTCAATTTCGGTCCGAAGCTCCTTAACGACGACGGAACGGCAAAAACAAAGTTCAATTCCAATCTCGGAAAGATCAACCCGCGCACCGTGCTCGGCTACTATGAACCGGGGCACTACGGGATCGTGGTGGTGCTCGGCACGCGCGAGATCATCGACTACCGCGGACGAAGCCGCGGCTACGGCAAATCGCCCGGCATGACGCTCATTGAGCTTTCTCAGCTTTGCGAAGACCTGAAATTCGTCTCGGCGTACAATCTCGACGGCGGCGGTTCCTCGAGCATGGTCTGGAACAAAACCGTGTTCGGGCACAACGACCGCACGCACAGCGACATCCTTGCCGTTGTGGATCCGTAAAGGAGGACATGATGAACCCGACGATCCGTAAAACCGCAGTCATTCTTTCGCACATCGGGCTTTTGCTCGCGCTTGTATATCTCGGTTTCTTTCTCGTCTGCTCCGTCCGCGCCGCGTCTGCGGATCCGTCTTCGGAGGCGATGTATCTCAAAGAAGCGATGCACGAGCACGATTTCTCCGTCTATACCGTCGGAAAAGCGCTTTCCGACGCTAACGATCCCGCACGCGAAAATCTGTTTATCGCGCTCGATCTGATCGTTCCCGTCCTTTGTCTTGCATCCGGCATCCTGCTGCAGTTCGCCGCGGTCCGACCGCGCCGCAAAAAAACGCAGGCGCCGTCTCATCCCACAAAAAACAGGAGGTAAGTATGAATCGTTCCGATCTTGACCGCACCGACGCGCTGCTCGACTTTATCGAGCGCTCCCCCGTCAGCTTCGCCGCCGTCAACGAAGCGCAGTCCATGCTGAACGCGGCGGGCTTTGTCCGCCTGTCCTTTCAAAACGAATGGGCTCTGACGCCCGGCGGACGCTACTATGTGACGCGCAACGGCTCGTCGCTCATTGCGTTCACCGTTCCCGAAACCCCCGTTATGGGCTTTATGATCGCCGCGAGCCACAGCGATTCGCCGTGCTGGAAGCTCAAAACGGACAGCGAGGTCGCGATGTTCGACCGCTATCTGAAGCTGAACACCGAGGGCTACGGCGGTATGATCATCTCGAGCTGGTTCGACCGTCCTCTGTCCCTTGCCGGACGCGCGATTGTCAAGAACGGCGCGGCGTTTGAAACGCGCGTGGTGACGTTCGACCGCGATCTCTGCCTGATCCCGAACGTCTGCATCCACTTCAACCGCGAGGTCAACAACGGTTACAAATACAACAAAGCGGTCGATACGCTGCCGCTTTTGTGCAATTCTCCCGAAAAGGGCGCGGTAAAAAAGCTGGTCGCGGAACGGCTCAGCACGGATCCGGACGCGATCGTTTCGCTCGATCTCTTTGTGATCAACCGCACACGCGGCTCGGTTTTCGGCGCGGACGACGCATTCTTCTGTGCGCCGCGCATCGACGATCTGCAATGCGCCTATACGACGCTTGCGGCGCTTCTGGAGATGAACGCTCCGAAGGCGATCCCCGTCTACGCGCTGTTCGACAACGAAGAGGTCGGCAGCGAAACGAAGCAGGGCGCGGCAAGCACGTTCCTCTTTGACGTTGTGACGCGCATCGCAGCGCATTACGGGCGCACGCTGTCCGAGATGCTCCCCGCCTCGCTGATGCTTTCGTGCGACAACGGACACGCCCTGCATCCGAATCATCCGGAGCTTTCCGACGCCAAAAATGCGCCGCATCTGAACGGCGGCGTGGTCATCAAGCACAACGCAAACCAGCGCTACGCGACCGACGCGCTTTCCGAAGCGCTTTTTGCCGAGATCTGCGCGCGCGCGGACGTGCCGGTGCAGAACTTTGCAAACCGCAGCGACATTGCGGGCGGCGGCACGCTCGGCAGCATCAGCAACACGCGCGTTTCGATGAAGACCGTCGATATCGGGCTTGCGCAGCTCGCCATGCACTCCGCGGTCGAAACCGGCGGCGTCAAGGACACGGACTATATGGTCCGCGCCTGCAAGGCATTCTATGAGAGCGCGCTGAAGATCACGGACGACGGCGCGATCGTGCTGGAATAACGTCAAAGCGGGATGCCGAAACCGGCATCCCGCAAATATATTGTGCGGGTGGCTTCACCCGCGCTTTTCTTTTATTCCTCCAAAGCACCGACCGCGCGAAGCTGTTCCAGCGCGTCGCGCACGGCTTTTTCGATCGCGCCATCCGGCGCATCGTACCGCTCGCGCATGGCGGCGATCAGATCCGCCTCCGCAGTTTCCTCTTTGAGCAGGGAAAGCAGTTCCCCGAGCGCTTCGTTTCCGCGGATCAGCCCCGAAAACGCCGCGCCGCCTACCGCGACCAGAACGGTCTGATCCTGCGCCTGATAGGCGATAAACTGATTGCTGAGTTTCATTTTTCCAGTTCCTTTCCGTTTTTAGCAATTGATCGGTTCGTTTTCTTCCGCTTCTTCCGTCCATGTTTGTTTGCGATGCAGCGCAAGCATTTCGCGAACGGTGCTCAAGTTCATTTCTCTCCGGCAGAATGCATTCTTCACAGGACAGTTGCTTTTCCGAAACGGCGTACATTGCGGAAGATACGGACAGCTTCTGCATTCCTCTGCGATTTCATCGGAAATCGCCGGAAAACGCGGCGGATTTTGGTCGAAAACAGTCCCGAACGCCGTTCCCTCTGCTACATGCTCGCAGAAATGAAGCCCGCCTTTCGGATCGATCACGACCGTTTTCCCTTTTGAATCAGACATACAATAATGCGTTCTCAACCGGTTTGCGCTCCTTGACCTCTCAACAAATCCGAGCTCGTTAAAGTGTTCCAACGTTTTCTCCTGTTCGTCGAGGGCGCCCGCCATATTATCTTCTTCACCGGATGGATACAGTTGCGCCAAGTAAATGGATACATTCTTACGCTCACCGAAACGATCCTTGCAGTCGTCAAGAAATTCCCGTACCCTCGAAATGTTCTCAGCGTCATAATTGCAGCGGATTGAGATCTCTACCCCCGTGTCCGAGAGCATGGCAATTGATTCCATCGCCTTTTCATAATTGTCCCGTTCCGGATGCACATACCGCTTGCGCGCCTCATAATCTTCCCTTGCGCCATCCATGGAAACCTGCACGCGTTTCAAGCGCCACAGCTCCACGGCTTCCTTTGCCATTTCGGGCGTCAGCAGCGTACCGTTTGTGACGGTGGAGCTGTCGTAATCTATGTCCCTGCTTTGCAATACGCTACAAATATAGGAGATCGTTTTCGGCGCAAGAAGCGGCTCTCCGCCGAACCATGTCAAACGGATCCGCCCGTCCTGTTTTGTGCGGCAGATAAAATCGATCACAGCATCGGCTGTTTCCTTTGTCATGCTGACGGAACGCCAGCTTTCCTCATAACAATAAACACAGCGCGCATTGCAGGCAGTCGTTGGAAGAATGGTATATCGCCGAATCCCCGGTTTGGTTTTTTCCAATGTACGAAGCGCATTGCGTACCAGCTCATATTGTGCAAGTTCATCGTAATCGGACTCCACCAGAAACCGGTTTTGTGCAAGCTCCCGCACATGAGCATAAGACAAATCCGCTTTGCAAAACGAATCCCATTCCTTTTCGGAAAGCTCATAGACCTGATTCGTCAGCGTATTCTTCAAAAGAATAACGCCCCCCACCATGCAGTCAACAACAAAGTTGGAGCGCCTGTACCGCGTCTCGGGATTAAGACTTTTCTTTTGTACGATCTGCGCAACACGATTGTTGCCGGATAAGAGCTCTCTCATAGAATAATGTGTTTTCTGGGATTGTTATTGTCCTACCCTGTGCCTGACAGACACGCCGGAATTCATTTGTTTCTTCTTCTTTTTACGGGCAATCCTCAGTTTCTGCAGCTTCCTCCACCGGTCCGTTTCGGTACAGCGAAAGCATCTCTCGAACGGTGCTCATCTTCATTTCTCTTCGGCAATATGCATTTTCTACCGGACAACTGCTTTTCCGAAACGGCGTACATTGCGGAAGATATGAACAGTTTCTGCATTCCTCCGCTACTTCATCGTGTATCGGCGGGAAGTGCGGCGGATCTTGGTCGAAAACGGTTCCGACAGCAGTTTCATCGGCAACAAGTTCGCAGAAATGAAGCCCGCCCTTCGGATCAATTACGATGTTCATCCAATTCCAGTCAGCCATACAGAAGTGCGTTCTCATCCGGCTTGCATTCCTCGCCTTTTCAACAAAGCCGAGCGCATCATAATAGTCCAAAGTTTTCTCGTACACATCAAGTGCGCCTGCCATGTTGTCTTTTCCTTTGGGCGGATACAGTTGCGCCAAATGCAAAGAAACGTTTTCACGATCACCGAATCGGACTTTGCAGTCGTCAAGAAATTCCCGCACCCTCGAAATGTTCTCCGCATCATAATTACAGCGAATCACTATCTCCACGCCGGCATCTGACAGCATTGCGATCGATTCCATCGCCTTTTCATAGTTGTCCCGTTCCGGATGCACATACTGCTTGCGCGCCTCATAATCTCCCTTTGCACCGTCCATTGAAACCTGTGCACGTTTCAGATGCCAAAGCGCAACAGCTTCTTTAACCATTTCCGGCGTCAGAAGCGTACAGTTGGTAATTGTGGAGCTATCATATTCCACGCCCTTGCTTTGCAGCGCCCTGCATATGTAGGAGATCTTTTTCGGTACAAGAAGCGGCTCTCCCCCAAACCACATCAAACGGATCTTTCCCTTTTGCTTTGTGCGGCAAATAAAATCGACAATGGCGTCAGCAGTTTCTTTTTTCATGCTGAAAGGACGCCATCCTTCCTCATAACAGTAAACGCATCGCGCATTGCATGCCGTTGTCATGAGAATGGTATACCACCGGATTCCGGGATCGTTTTTTTCCATCGCACGAACTACATTTCGGGCAAATGCATACTGTGCAAGCTCATTGTAATCTGGCTCAACCAAAAAACGGTATTGCGCAAGCTCCCGCACATGGGAACAAGACATATCTGCATTTTGAACTGCAGCCCACTCCTCTTCTGAAAGGGCAAAGACCTGATTTGTCAGCGTATTTTTAAGAAGGATTGCATCTCCTGCTTTGTAATCAACAAGAAAGCCGGAGCGCCTGTACCGCGTCTCCGGATAAAGATTTCTTTTTTGTACGATATGTACGACACGACTGTCGCCGGATGAGAGCTCTTTCATAAAAAACTAAATAGTATCATGGATTGTTTGTGAAATGATGCCTCTTCTTTTTCACAATCCAAAAATCCGGCATGCATTAACCTTCTTACTTTATACAATCTTTGTCACACGAGTAAACTTCATCTTCGCCACAGCCGGACGTCACAAGAACATCCTTCGTCTCGAGTTCGATCACTTCCAGCTCAAAGCCTTTGAAATTCTTCTTCTCCATGTTAATATTCTCCTCCTATATTATTCTTTTGTATAAATATATCATGCCCGGGGTATGTTGTCAAGAAACACGGTAAAAATACACAAATTAAACACTTTTCTGCGAACGGCGATTGAGAATCATACGGATCGCAAAGAGCTTCAGGCGCTTCGGCAGGACGCCGTAGAGCCGCAAAAGCGGATTGCGGTTCAGCGAATACGCAAACCGCGGATTGCGCGCGGAAAGGATCCTTTGAATCTTCTGCGCAACGCGCTCCGGCGGGACCGCCTTTGCCTCCACCGCGTTCGTGACGCGCAAAAACGCCTCAGCGACGTCCGGATAATGCGCCGTGCGCGCCGTAAACGACCCGATGCTTTGAACCGAGCCGTAAAGAAGCGGCGTCTCTACCGCGCCGGGGCGCAGCACGGACACGCGGATCCCGAGAAGCTGCAGCTCCATTGCAAGCGAGAAGGCGTACCGGTCGAGCGTGCCCTTTGTGATCCCGTACAGCCCCGTAAACGGCAGCGGATCGAGATCCGCGAGCTCGCTTGTAACGAGCACGATGCGGGCGCCCTGCTGCATCAGCGGCAGGAACGCTTTGACCGTGCGGTATGCGCCGAACACGTTGACCGCGAAGATGCGGCGCATCCGCTCCTCGTCGATCTCGACAAGCGAATCGGCGTCGTAGATCCCTGCGGCATAAACGATCGCATCGATCGAGCGGATCTGCTCCTTTACGGAGGAAGACGCCGCGCTCACCGCGTCCGGATCGGTCACGTCCGCGAAAAGCGGGATGACGCCCTCCGGCATCTGTGCGCCGGGACGGTCGAGCCCGATCACCGCATCGCCGTTTTGCCGAAAAAGCGCGGCGCAGGCGCGTCCCATGCCGCCGCCCGCGCCGATCAGAAGAATCGTTCTCATTATTGCTTCGCCGCTCTTAAAAGCGCTTCCCATTCCTTCACGATCGCACGATCGTCGAAGTAATTGATCCGCATCGCCGCGCGGACGCGGGCGAGCGTTTCGTTGGTGATCTCCACCGCCCTCTTCGTGCCCTCATTAAGAACGTCGTAGACGGCTCCGATGTCCGATTCCCACTTTGCGCGCTCCGCACGGATCGGCGCAAGCTCCTCTTCGAGTACGTTGATCAAAAACTTCTTGCACGTTCCGTCGCCGAGACCGCCGCGCATATAGTGCGCCTTCATCTCGTCGAGGTTCGCGTACTCCGGCAGAAACTCCGCGAAGTGCGCGTCGGTAGAGAACGCGTCGAGATAGGTGAACACGACGTTGCCCTCGATGTGACCGGGATCCTCGATGCGAAGATGCATCGGATCGGTGAACATCTTGCCGTTGATCTGCTTTTTGACGGTCTTCGCGTCGTCGGACAGATAGATGCAGTTGCCGAGGGATTTCGACATCTTCGCCTTCCCGTCGACGCCGGGCAGACGCCGCTGCGTCTCGTTTTCGGGGATCATCGCCTTCGGGTAAACGAGCGTTTCGCCGTAGATGCGGTTGAACTTTTCGACGATCTCGCGCGTCTGCTCGATCATCGGAAGCTGATCCTCTCCGACCGGAACGACGGTTGCGTCAAACGCCGTGATGTCCGCCGCCTGCGACACCGGATAGCTGAAAAAGCCCGCGGGAAGCCCCTCGTCGGCAAAGCCGCGCATCTGGATCTCCGCCTTGACGGTGGGATTTCTGGAAAGCCGCGCCGTGGTGACGAGGTTCATGTAGTAGAACGTCAGCGCATGCAGCGCGGGCAGCGCGGACTGGATGCAGATCGTGGACTTGTCCGGATCGATGCCGACCGAAAGATAGTCCAGCGCGACCTGAATGATGTTGTCGCGGATCTTCGCGGGATTGTCCGCATTGTCGGTGAGCGCCTGATCGTCCGCGATCAGAATGTTGATCGCGTCGAACTTGCCGGAATTCTGCAGCTCCACGCGGCGCTTCAGCGAGCCGACGTAGTGTCCGAGGTGCAGTCGGCCGGTCGGACGGTCGCCGGTGAGAATGATGTTCTTTTCTTTATCCATATGTTCCTCCGCGCCCTTTGGGGCGTTTCCTTCGGGAATTATTCCAAAAAGTCCTTGAGTTTCTTGCTTCTGGACGGATGGCGGAGCTTGCGAAGCGCTTTCGCCTCGATCTGACGGATGCGCTCACGCGTGACGTTGAACTCCTTGCCGACCTCCTCGAGCGTTCTTGCCTTGCCGTCGTCGAGACCGTATCTGAGGCGCAGGACCTTTGCTTCGCGCGGCGTCAGCGTGTTCAGCACCTCCACAAGCTGCTCCTTGAGAAGCGCCACCGCAACGGCGTCCGCGGGCGCGGGCGCGTCGTCGTCGGGGATGAAATCGCCCAGATGGCTGTCCTCTTCCTCACCGATCGGTGTTTCCAGAGAAACGGGCTCCTGCGAGACGCGAATGATCTCGCGGACTTT
>JAFRUN010000061.1 GCA_017438865.1 Clostridia bacterium | reverse complement strand
CCTGCTCGGTCACGGTCGGCGGCGTGACGACGTCGGTATAGGTGCAGTTCTCGGTCTGAACGTCGCTGCAGGAGGAACAGGTGCGGCTGTGCGTACCGTTGTTGTTCGTCGTCCACGCGCCGTAGCTGTGCTCGTGCGAGGGTGCGTCGACGGTGTATGCCTTGATGCGATAGTCGCCGTTGTCCGGGCAGTCGGTCCAGCTTCCGTCCGGCTCCTTATAATAGGATGTGTTGCCGTGATTCTTGTGCGTCCAGTTTACCCAATCGGCATAGTTGCTGTTGTTGAAGGTGGCGTCATAGGGGGTATGGATGTACGCGCCGTTGTCATCGGCGGTCGGGCAGCTCTGCGTGATGACGACCGAGAAGGTGTCGCCTGCGTTCAGCCGGACGACGGTATCGAGGGGGACGGTATAGTAACCGGAGTAGGTGAGATAACCGGAAGCGCCGCTCACACGGGTGCCTGAGGAGGGATTGCCCGCGGTGGGGTTCTTATAGATATCGACGGTGTAGGTGAGCGCCTCGTCCCAGTTGCAGAATGCGATCGCTTTCAGGTCTTCCGATCCGTTTGCGGTGAAGACGTTGGCGACCTGGGTGTTATTGGCAAAGCCGACATACCACTGCGTACTGCTGCTGTAGCCCTTGCCGTAGCAGGCGACGTTGCAGGTGCCGTCGTACTGATAGTTGTGGTCGTAGTTGTCGATCGGCTCGGCGTCGTAGAAGAAGATATAATCGGAGAGAACGGAGGCATCCTCATAGGAGATGTAGCAGTAACCTCCGTCGAACTGGCTCGTGCCCCAGCTGTTCTTGCAGATCCACGCGCCGTCCTTGGCCGGTCTGCTCCCGTAGGGAAATCTGGTTCTCGAAATGGTGTCGTCCCAGCCGACAAGGGTGATGGCGTGGTTCGGCGTATCGGAAGAGCTTTTCGTATAGATATAGGTATATGCGCGACCGGTCTCGTGATAACTGATGTTGCCGGCGCCGTATTCCATGATCGCACGTTTGATGCCCTCGATATCCCCGCCGGGGATCCAGACGGAATTCTGGACGTGGCAGATGTTGGAACCGTAGGCGTACTGACTGTTCAGACCGGAGGAAGCGACGGTGCCTGCCTGGCTGTATGCAAGGGCGGAGACGGATTCGCTCGCCGCGCCCGTCCAGCGCTGCAGGGTATAGGCGGACATTTCGCCGTTGCCGCCCGCGTTCAGGCAGTTGTCGCCGCCGGTCAGCGTGGTCTTGTCGCCGGTCAGCATGCCCTCGGCGTCGTAGGCGCTGGTGTAGTTGAAGAAGCAATGCTGCGTTTCGGACAGATTCAGGCTCGTCGTGGCGACGGAGCCGGTGCTTCCGACCGTGACGCCGTGCTTGATCATGTAGCTTTCAATGCTGGCGACCGCGGCGTGCGCCCAACAGGAACCGTAGGGGTTCTGGTCTTTGACAGAGGTGACGTAGTTGTAGTCGCGGCTGTCGTACTTTTCCGGCAGAATGTCCTGCGGGATCGCATTCGTTCCGGTAAGACGGCGATACGTCTCCATATCGCCGCGCAGGTATGCGTCGGTAACGGTGCGTGAGCCGGGCAGTTCAACGGGGATGTATCCGTTGGGAACCGGCACACCCGATCCGTTCTCTTCGGCAAAGGTCGCGACCGGAACCAGAGCGAGGACCATCACGATCGCCAGAAGAAGCGCAAACAGTCTGAATTTCGTTTGTTTCATAGAAGGACTCCTATCCTTTTGATTTGTACCGTCCTTTCGGCACGCTAACATTAAAATTATAGCATAATTCGCGTCTAAAATCCATCGTTTTTATATAATATATTAAAATTGTGACAAACAAAAAGCTCCCCTGCGGGAGCTTCTCGTATTTGGGATCAGCCGAGCTTTGCGGCAAGATCGCGCAATGTGTCGGTCAGGGCTTCTTCAAACGTCGGGTGCGGACGCATCGCCTTCAGAAGATCTTCCGGCGTCAGGCCGTTCGCGATCGCAAGCCCGAGCTCGCCGATCATGTCGCTTACGTTCACGCCCATCATCTGTACGCCGAGGATGCGCCTCGTTTCGGCATGCGCGAGCACCTTCATAAAGCCGCGATCGCCGTTTACGATGACGGTCCTGCCGTTAGAGAACATCGTGACTTTGCCGATCTTTACGGGGATCTCCGCGTCCTTCGCTTCCTGTTCGGTCATGCCGACGGACGCGATCTCGGGACGGGTATAGACGCACGAGGGCACGATCGAAAGGTCGACGCCGTTATTCTTTCCCGCGATCTCGTTGATCGCGTAAAGTCCCTGCGCCGTCGCGACGTGCGCAAGCTGGATCTTTGCCGAGACGTCGCCGATCGCGTAAACGCCCGGCATCGAGGTCTCGAATTTCCCGTTGACCTTGATGCGGCGGCCTTCCATCTCGAGCGAAACGCCTTCGCCGAACAGCCCGTCCGTATAGGGCCGCCTGCCGATCGCGCAGAGCACGACTTCGGCTTCCGCGTTTGCGGGCGCGCCCTTGGACTCAAAGTTGACCGAAAGTCCGGTTTCGGTCTTTGTGACCGACTTGACCATGGCGCCGGTGAAGATCTTTACGCCGCGCTTTTTCATGATCATGGAAAGGTTCTGCCCGAGCTCCTTGTCGAGAAGCGGCAGCAGCCGGTCGAGCCCTTCGACCACGGTCACTTCAACGCCGAGGTCATTGAAGAACGTTGCAAACTCCATGCCGATGACGCCGCCGCCGATGATGACGATCGATTTGAACGGTTCGACGCCGGCAAGGAGTTCATCGGACGTCAGAACGCCCGGAAGATCCAGACCGGGGATCGGGGGACGCGCGGGCACGGAGCCCGTCGCGAGCAGAATGTTCTCCGCGGTGTACGCGGCATCGCCGACCGCAACGGTGTGCGGCGCCGTCAGCGTACCGAGCCCCTTGATCACGGCGACCTTCGCGCTCTTCAAAAGCCCTTCCACGCCGCCGCGGAGCTTTTCCACGATCTGCTGTTTATAGGCATAGACTGCAGAAAGGTCGATCGCGGGCTCGCAGGAAATGCCGAGCGCCGCGCCGTTCTTTGCTTCCTCGTAGACCGAAGATGCGTGCAGCAGCGCTTTGGTCGGGATGCAGCCGCGATTCAGGCAGGTGCCGCCGACAAAATCCTTTTCGATGAGCGCGGTCCTGAGACCGAGCTTTGCGGCATGCAGCGCCGCTTCGTATCCGCCGGGGCCGCCGCCCACGACGATCAAATCAAAATCGTACATAGATAATCTCCTTTGATGCAGGGTGTCATGCGTTCTGTTTCCGGATCATCTCGAGCGCTTCGTCCAGCGTAACGCAGTCGGCGAACAGGTCCGGCCAAACCTCGTTCATGTAGTACTCGTAAGTTGTTTTTCCAGACATATACGGATTGTCGAACGTGGAATTGGTCCCTTCGGGAATGATCACGTCATAGCCGCGCTCGAAAGCGGATTTCACGGTCGCGTCGATGCAGAAGTTCGTTTGCAGGCCGACGATCAACAAAGTATTGCCTTTTTCTTTTTCCAGATATGCCGCAAACTCCTCATTGGTAAAACTGCTGCTGGCTCTCTTCACGAACACTTTTTCACCGGCTTTCGGGGCGACTTCGTCAGCGATCTCAAACGCCTCGTCTCCGACCGAAAAACCTGTGCCGGCACCGGCGTCGTGCTGGACATAGATCACTTCGACGCGGTTTTCTCTGGCAGTCTCAATCAGTTTCGGGACATTCTCCAAAAGACCGTTCAGGTTGTAGAGTTCATCGTCCATGAGTGCTTTTTGCATGTCGATTACGATCAGTTTCATAAGAGATTCCTTTCTTGGATATGGTTTCAAAGTACGTCGGCGATCAGATTCAGCAGATCCTCCTGCTGTTCCTGTCCGATACAGGGCTTTTGCAGTGCTGTTTTGACGGATTCCTTTTGAAGACGGTTTCCGATCAAAGCGGATTCCAGCTTGGAAGCCAGGCGATCGTCCATGGCGTCGGTATAGACCTTTGCGTCCGTGATCACGCCGCGGTCGACTTTCATCTGCAATTCAACGCCGCCCCAGGGAAACCGCTTTTCGCAGCGGAAGGTAAACGGCAGCTTTCGACCGTAAAGCCATTCGTCGCTTGCGTAGTGCTTCGTCAACGCGCCGACCCGTGCTTCGTCGATGACGGGCGGGAGATCAAGAGGCAGTCCGTAGACCTCGGAAAAAGCCTGCTTCATGGCGGATTTCAGAATGTCGACCATGAGATCGGGGTTCAGTTCTTTGAGGTTCACGATGCGCGAACGGACGCTTTCGACGCCCTTTGCTTCGAGCTTCGCTTTCGACGGGCTCAAGTACCGTTTCATGGCTTCCGCATCGACGTCGATGAGTAGCGTTCCGTGGTGGTACGCGCGTCCCTCGTGATGATAGAACGCATTGCCGGAGAACTTGCGCCCGGAGGCTAAAAGATCGTTTCTGCCGGAGATCTCCGTTTCGATCCCGCAGAGCGCGCACGCCCTTCGGATCGCGGAAAGCTGGCGGTCGAGATCATAATCTTCTTCGCACATCACAAACGTGAAGTTCAGGTTTCCGAGATCGTGATAGACCGCGCCGCCGCCGGACAGACGCCTTGCGAGACTGCCGCCCTCGTCCTTCAGAAGCGTTGTGCGGCATTCCGCCCAGGCGTTCTGGTTTCTGCCGATCACGACCGTGCGTTCGTTCCGCCACAGATAAAGAAGGCAGCACCCGCCTAAAACGGATTCCAGCAGGTGCTGCTCAATGGCAAGGTTGCGATGGGGATCGAACCCCTCGCTTTCATAGATCGCGATCCGGTCGATCATGCAAAGGTGTAGCGCACGATCGGATTGCGCGCCGCCTTGACTTCGTCCGGACGGCCGATCGGGGTGTGATGCGGCGCGTGGTGCATAAACTCCGGATCGGTCTTGCCGAGCTCGTAGAGCTTGCGGAAGACTTCCGCCGCCCAGTCGAGCGTTTCGATGCTTTCCGTTTCGGTCGGCTCGAGCATCAGCGCTTCGTGCACGATCAGCGGGAAGTACATTGTCGGCGGATGCAT
>JAFRUN010000060.1 GCA_017438865.1 Clostridia bacterium | reverse complement strand
TGGGTAAAGGCGAAGGAAATCAAGGACATCAGCGGTCTGACGCACGGCATCGGCTGGTGTGCACCGCAGCAGGGTGCCTGCAAACTGACGCTCAACATCAAGGAAGGCGTCATTGAAGAAGCGCTCGTCGAAACGCTCGGCTGCTCCGGCATGACGCATTCCGCGGCGATGGCGGCGGAGATCCTGCCCGGCAAGACGATCCTCGAAGCGCTGAACTCCGACCTCGTGTGCGACGCGATCAACACCGCGATGCGTGAGCTGTTCCTGCAGATCGTCTACGGCAGAAGCCAGAGCGCGTTCTCGGACGACGGTCTGACCATCGGCGCAGGACTTGAGGACCTCGGCAAGGGACTCCGTTCGCAGATCGGCACGATGTACGGCACGAAGGCAAAGGGACCGAGATACCTCGAAATGGCGGAAGGCTATGTTCTGAAGATCGGTCTCGACGAGGAAGGCGAGATTATCGGTTACCAGTTCGTAAGCCTCGGCAAGATGATGGACGCGATCAAGAAGGGCATGGATCCCAGGGAAGCGTTCGAGAAGAACATCGGGACCTACGGCCGGTTCGCAACCGCCGCCAAGGTCATCGATCCGCGCAAGGAATAACGGAGGTGCCGCATGATTACGTTTGAAGGATACGAAAGAAGAATCGACAAGATCACGAAGGTGCTGAACGAGTACGGCATCAAGGATCTCGAAGAGGCGAAGGCGATCTGCGACGCGCACGGCGTGGATCCGTACGGCATCGTCAAAGGCATTCAGCCGATCGCGTTTGAGAACGCGGGCTGGGCGTACACTGTCGGCGCGGCGATCGCGTACAAGAAGGGCGTGAAGGACGCTGCGGAGGCGGCGGAGGCCATCGGTCTCGGTCTGCAGGCGTTCTGCATTCCCGGCTCCGTTGCCGATCAGCGCAAGGTCGGTTTAGGTCACGGCAATCTCGGCGCGATGCTGCTTCGTGAAGAAACGAGCTGCTTCGCGTTCCTCGCCGGTCACGAGTCCTTTGCGGCGGCGGAAGGCGCGATCGGCATCGCGCGCACCGCGAACAAGGTCCGTCAGAAGCCCCTGCAGGTCATTCTGAACGGTCTCGGCAAGGACGCGGCGTACATCATTTCCCGCATCAACGGCTTCACCTACGTCGAAACGGAATACGATTACTATACCGGCGAGCTGAAGGTCGTCTATACAAAAGCATTTTCCGACGGCGAACGCGCGAAGGTGCGCTGCTACGGCGCGGACGACGTCAACGAGGGCGTCGCGATCATGCGTCACGAGAACGTGGACGTTTCCATCACGGGCAACTCCACGAACCCGACGCGCTTCCAGCATCCGGTCGCCGGCACCTACAAGAAATGGTGCGTGGAGAACGGCAAGAAGTATTTCTCCGTGGCGTCCGGCGGCGGCACAGGCAGAACCCTGCATCCGGACAACATGGCGGCGGGCCCCGCGTCCTACGGCATGACGGACACGATGGGCAGAATGCACAGCGACGCGCAGTTTGCGGGTTCGAGCTCCGTTCCGGCGCACGTCGAGATGATGGGACTCATCGGCATGGGCAACAACCCGATGGTCGGCGCGACGGTCGCCGTTGCGGTTGCGATCGCGCAGAGTCTGTAAGTTCAGCCGGGAGGGCGGAAACGCCCTCCTTTTTCTATGGAGGATTTTATGGAACAGCATCGTTTCGGGGAAGGTCCGCTGCTTGACGCGCAGGGAAACCTCTGCGAGCCCGGCTTTGCGACCGCGCCGTTGAAGACATACGATCGAACCGCGGTCATAGCGCCGAAATTCCGCATCAAGGAGTGGGACTATTATCTGATCACGAACGACCGGTTCGGCATCGCGCTGACGATCGACGACAACGGGTACATGGGACTTCTGTCCGCTTCCGTGCTCGATTTTTTGAACGCGTCGGAAACGACCGTTTCGCCGATGTTCTGGTTCCCGATGGGAAAAACCGGGTTTCCGGCGTCGTCCGCGTCCGGCGACGTGAGAAAGACGATGAAAAACGCCTCCGGTTCGTTTGAACATACGGAGGAGGGCAGACGGCTGCGGTTTTCGATCGGCAAGTTCCGCGACGGAAAGCCGTTCGTCTGCGATATCACGCTGTTCGACGAGCCGCGCGATTCCATGACGATCGCGACGCCGTTTGAGAAGAAGGGGCATTTCTATTACAACCAGAAGATCGTCGGCATGCGCGCGAAGGGCTTCTTTGCCGTAGACGATGAACGGACGGAGCTCGATCCCTCCGAAACGTTCGGACTTCTGGATTGGGGCAGAGGCGTGTGGACCTACAAAAATACATGGTACTGGAGCGCGGCGCAGGGCGAAGCGGACGGGCATGTGTTCGGCTTCAATCTCGGATACGGCTTCGGCGATACGCGTGCCGCAAGCGAAAACATGCTGTTTTACGACGGGATCGCGCATAAGCTCGGACGCGTCGATTTCGGCATTCCGAAAAAGGCGGACGGCTCGGACGATCTGCTCGCGCCGTGGCATTTCACCGACGACGTAGGACGGCTCGATCTTGTTTTCACGCCGGTCCTCGACCGCGCGTCGAAGACGGACGTGCTCGTCATCTGCTCCGATCAGCATCAGGTGTTCGGAAGGTTTTCCGGCACGGTGAAGCTCGACGACGGAAGGGCGATCGAATTGAAGGACTTCCTCGGGTTTGCCGAAAAGGTGTTCAACAAATGGTGAGGCGCTTTCACCGATGTTCCTCCTCTTCACATAGAATGAAGAGGAGGTTTTTTTATGAGAGCATCGGATTTTACGGAATATCTGAAGGAGCAGGTGCGCAATCACAGCATCTATGTCTGGGGCGCGCAGGGACAGAAGAAACCGACGATCACGGAGGCGTGGATCCGCAGACGCGAAAAGACGAAGCGGAACGCCGACCGGGCGATCGCACACTGGAAGAAGGAGGTCCGTGAGGGGTACGGCGACGTGCTGCGCGCGTTCGACTGCTCGGGACTCGGCGTGTATTACTTTCTGAAACACGACCTGATCGACCACGACGTGAACGCGGACGGTCTGCGAAAGCTCTGCAAACCGATCGGCCGCAGCGAGGTGCGCGAAGGCGATATGACGTTCCGCATGAGCGGCGGAAGAGCCGTGCATGTGGGATACGCGATCGACGGCGATCGCGTGATCGAGGCGAAAGGACGGGACGTCGGCGTGGTGGAAAGCCGTATCAGCGGCTGGGACCGGTTCGGAAGGCCGCCGTTTTTCGCTTCGCGCGAGCTGAAGCTCACGAATCCGTATATGCGCGGAGACGACGTGCGCGAGCTGCAGCGCGCGCTGAAGGATCGGGGGTACGATCCCGGACAGATCGACGGAATTTTCGGCAAAAAAACGGAACGCGCGGTGAAGCGGTTCCAGAAAGCAAGCGGATTGAAGACGGACGGGATCGCGGGACGGCGCACGTTCTTTGCGCTCGGACTGCCGTTCACCGACTGAATCACGGCGTACAGCGGAACAGGCGCACATACCACGGATCTTCATCCGGCGCCGGATCCGGGACCGTGATCCATTCGGGCGTCGGCTCCGGCGATTGATCTGCGCCGTTCGGCGCGGGCGATTCGTTCGCGTCGGTCACGATGTAGACCGGCGCTTCGGTCGGCTCGGGCGTCGGGGGATAGGTATATTCGTCGGCGATCAGTCTGCCGGAGAAGACGGCTTTGCCGTCCGAGAGAATCGAAACGGAACCCGCATCCTCGCCGACCGGAACGGAATACGAATCGATCGTATAAACGAGGCGATCCCCGGGGAACGGATCGACGGCAAACAGCTCCGCCTGCCAGCGGGGAAGCGTCAGAGTTTCGGTATGATCCCATTCGATGCGGTAGAGGATCTCGGTCGCAAGAGTACGCGACGGATCCGGCACGACGGCATACGTTTCCGGCAGGCAGCGGTCGATTAGGTCCTGCACGTCGATCGTCACCGTGTCGTGCTCAAACGCGTACTCGAACAGCGCCGCGGCGTCGTAAAACCGCTGTGCGGCGTACTTGTCTTTCTCGCGTCCCTTCGCGTCCGCCGGCGCGTTTTCGCCGTGCAGCAGAACGAGCAGATAGGTCGTTTCGCCTTTTCTCGCCGCCGCGACGAGACATTTGCCCGCAAGATGCGTGTCGCCGGTCTTGACGCCGATCGCGTATTCATAGGTGCAGGAAAAGGGGACGTACGACGTCGCCGTCACGTCGCGCAGAAGGCGGTTGGCGTTCTTCAGGGAGAGCGTTCTGCCGCCGGTCGATGTCGCCTCGTATTCCGCCGTTGAGACGATCTCGCGGAACGTGTCGTTCTCGAACGCGTATGCCGTGAGTACGGCGAGGTCGCGCGCGGTGGTGTAGTGTTCGGCATTGTGCAGACCGTGCGGATTGACAAAGTGCGTGCCGGAAAGCCCGAGCTTTTCGGCTTTTTTGTTCATGAGCTTGGCAAACCCTTCGACGCTGCCGCCGATGTGTTCCGCGATCGCGATCGCCGCATCGTTGCCGGAGGGCAGCATCAGACCGTAGATGAGGTCGATCATTCTGAACGTCTCGCCCGGCTTCAGTCCCATCTTGGAATTCTTTTCCGAAAGCCGGCAGGCGCGCTTGCTGACCGTGACCTTTTCGTCGGGCTTGCTTCGCTCGAGCGCGATGATGCAGGTCATGATCTTCGTCGTGCTCGCGGGGTAACGCCTCGTGTCGGCGTTGCGCTCCAGCCCGAGGATCGCGTGCGCGGGATCGTCGAGACGCGCCAAAAATACCGTGTCCTCCGCAAGCGTCCTGAGGTCGAATCCTGTCGGATCCGAAGATTCGGCTTTCCCGTAAAGCGGGAGAAGCAGAACGCTCAAGAGCAGGCAGAAGACAATACGTTTCATGAAAGCTCCTTATTCCCGGTAATCGGAATTCTGCTGCGCGCGCGACCGCTGCTTTGCGCGGCGCCGTGCCGCGGCGCGTCTGCGCTTTGCCTGTGCGCGCAGGTAGAGGATATACATGATGACGATCGCGACGAGCAGGACGAACGCGACGGCAAGCACGACGGGAAGCCATCGCATATTTTTCGGAACGCCGCAGCCGTCTGCGGAATCGCCGATCACGACCGCCTCGTCCGGGTTGAGCGTCGGGACGTTCGCGCCGCCGATCAGACTGCTCTGCTGCGGGATCGGATTGTCCGAAGAGGGCTCCGGATCGACCGGCAGGATCTGCGTCTGCGCCGTGCCCTCCTTGACGCTGCGCTCCGCGAGCAGGTTCGCCGTCACGAGCGGTTTGCCGTTACAGGTGTACGTTACGCTGCCGACGACCGTGCCTTCGCCGATCGGGGCGTAGACGTTGGTGAACAGCGGATTGGCTTCGATCCTGAGATCGGAGATCTTCGCGTTCGGATCGGGCTGCATGATCGAAAGCATCGTTTCCGTCGAAAGATCGGCTTTCGCTTTCAGAACGCCGCCCTGCGAATCGTCCGCAGCCGCATTGGAAATCGTGACGTCGAACGAAACGGGCATGCCGTTTTCTACGAGTTCTCCGACGCTGACGGAACGGTTCATGTCGCTGTATGCATAATCGAACAGCGCCGCGGCGTCGTTGAACCGCTTGACGTTGTACCTGTCCTTCTGCGCGGGCTTCCATCCGTCGTTGTACTCGGAATCGCCGAGCGTTCCGCCGAAGAGAACGGCGATCAGCGTGACGCCGTTGCGCTCCGCCGCCGCGATCAGGCATTTGCCCGCGGCGTTCGTATCGCCGGTCTTGACGCCGATGGCGTCGGGATACAGGCAGGAGATCGGGTTCGGAAGATCCTCGGAAGCAGGCGTGTCGACGAGCATGCGGTTGGAGTTTACGAGCGTGATCGCGCGCGGGCCGGACTCGGCGACGTATTCCTTCGCGCCGACGATCTCGCGGAATTCGGCGCATTTCGGACTCTTGTTCAGCGCGTACGCGGTCAGGACCGCCATGTCGCGCACGGTGGTGTAATGGTTGTCGTTCTGTTTGCCGTGGACGGTGACGAAATGCGAGTTCGTCATGCCGATCTCGCTCGCCTTCTGATTCATCAGCTCGGCATACGCGTCGGTGCTGCCCGCGATGTGTTCCGCGATGGCGATCGCCGCATCGTTGCCGGACGGCAGCATCATGCCGTACAGAAGGTCGCGAAGCGAATACGCATCGCCCTCCTCAAGCCCCATCAGCGAATTGCCGCGGCCGAAATCGACCGCTTTTGCGGAGACGTTCACCATGTCGTCGAGATTGCCTTTCTCGAGCGCGATGATACACGTCAGGATCTTGGTCGTGCTGGCGGGGAAGACGCGCTTGTCCGCCTCTTTTTCGATGCCGCGGTACGACACCGCAGGCGTGTCGGCGTTGACGAGAATGTAATACGGTTCGTAGATCGAGTCGACGTTGAACGAATCGGCGCGTGCGGTTTCGACGCGGACAAAGGGGAACAGCGCGATCAAAAGGAGCGCGGCAAACAGCAGAGACAGCGTTCTCTTCATTTTTATAAAAACCTTTCGGATATCGATCGAGTATGCTAACAGTTTAAATGCATTGACCGTGGATGTCAATGCATAAAAATGTTGAAAAATTGTGAATAATACAGATTCGCGTTACCGCGCGAAAAGAAGCTCGGCGGACAGTTCGCCGTCGGTCAGCGTCATCAGCGCGACGCTCGGCCCTTTTACGGTACGCGGGCGGGACAAGCTGCCGGGGTTGATCATCAGCACGCCTTCGACCGTTTCGATTGAGGGCACATGCGAGTGCCCGAACAGCACGGCGTCGGCGTTCGCTTCCTGCGCGGCGTACAAAAGCCGCAGCCGTCCCATGACGGTGTGTCCGTGCAGCAGCAGGATCCGTCTGCCGTGCCACTCGACGACGTACCGTTCCGGCGCGTCCGAGAACGGATCGCAGTTGCCGCGCACCGAAACAAACCCGCAGTTCAGTTTCTGCGAAAGCGGGATCGCGTCCTCCGCATGGTCGCCGAGATGATAGAGCGCGTCGACACCTGCAAGGCGGTCGCGGAACAGCGCGATGTTTTCGATATCGCCGTGGGAATCAGAGACGATCGCGATCTTCGACATCGAGCGTCTCCTTCAAAAGCATCAGCGCGCGTTTCCGGTGGCTCACGGAATTCTTTTCCGCCGCGGTCAGCTCCGCAAAGCTCTTCTCAAACGGCGCGTAGTAGAAGAACGGATCGTAGCCGAAGCCGTTTTCGCCGTGCGCCTCGTGCAGGATCGTGCCTTCGACCTCGCCCTGTACCGCGATCGGATCGCGATCCTTCCGCGCAAGCGCGACGCAGCAGCAGAACCGCGCAGTCCGTTCCTCGTCCGGAACGTCCTTCAAAAGCGCGATCAGCTTTGCGTTGTTCGCGGCGTCGTTGTGTCCCTCGCCGGAAAACCGTGCGGAATACACGCCCGGCGCGCCGTCCAGCGCGTCCACGCAGAGCCCGCTGTCGTCCGCGAGCACGGCGTCGAACCGGTCGCCGGCATACTTCAGCGTTTCGACCGCCTTCTTCAGCGCGTTGTCGCAGAACGTTTCGCCGTCCTCGTCGACCTCGAAGTCGATACCCGCGTCGCGCATGGTGACGATCTCGGAAAAGCTGTCGCCGAGGATCTCGCGGATCTCGCGCGCCTTGTGTGCGTTGTTGGTTGCAAGCAGCAGTTTCATTTGTCCTCCCCGACACGGTACGGCGCGATCGCTTCGGGCGACGGCGTGACGTACAGCGTGTGCTGATGAAAATAGTTGACAAACCCCGGACGTGCGCCGGAGGGCTTTTTGACGTACCGCACCTGCGTGTAATCGACGGGCACGTTTTCGGATGCGGACGCACCGCTGTGGCAGGCGGCGATCTGCGCGGCAAGGAACAGCGTTTCGCGCGAGGGCTCGGCGCCGTTCAGGATCACATGCGAAGCGGGAACGCCCTTCGCGTGCAGCCACGTCGCGGACGGATCGGCGTTCTTATACAGCCGTTCGTTCTGCAGATTGTTCTTGCCGACGAAGATGTCGGTCCCGTCCGGCGCGCGGTAATGCAGCGGACGGCTCTGCGCGGGAGCGAGGGAGCGGCGTTCACCCGTCTGTTCGCGAATATAGCGCTGCCGGACCAGCTCGTCGCGGATCTCGTTCAGCTCCTCGCGCGTGCCGCACGCGGCGACGTTCAGAAGCTGTCCCTTCAGGTAATCCAGCTCGGCGTTCAGCCGACCGGTCTGCTCGAGTGCGTAGGCGCGCGCCGCCTTGTTCTTGCGGTACCGTTTGAAATACCGCTGCGCGTTGTCGGAAACGGAGAACTTCGGATCGAGCGGGATCTCGATCGGTTCGACCGGATCGACATAATAGTTCGTCACGGTGACGGAGGCGCGTCCGCTCTGCGCGCCGCCCGCGGACAGAAGCAGCTCGCCGTACAGCTTGTCGCGCTCGATGTGTTCCCCGTCGCCGATCGTTTTTATGCATTCCGCGAGTTTTTTCTCCGTGCGCTTTATCGCATGATCCAGCACGGCGCGCAGAGACGTGCGGAGTTTTGAAAGGATCGCCTGCTCGTCGCGCGCGCGGTAGAAGCGGTCCTGCGCTTCGTTTACGGAGGCGCAGGGGATGCCTTCGGCGTTCTTCGGGCGGAACGGCAGAACGCCGGCGTTCGGAACGATATGCGGCTCGAAACGCTTTTCCGCGAGCTGCCGGAAGACCGTGCAGACCGCCTGAGAAGCCGCAGGACCGGTCGTTCCGTCCGGGACGATCTGTTCCGCGCAAAGACGGGAAACGCCGTGAAACGCGGCGATGAGACGGCCCGGCGTGAACGTTCCGGAAAGCGCTTCGCCGATCTCTTCGGCGGTCGCCGTGAAGGGATCGCGCTTTTCCGCTTCGGGCGGCGCGGCGTAGGGCACGTTCGGCAGGCAGATGCGCGCGGCGTTTTCGGCGATGCCGAAGTGCCGCATGCAGTCGATGATCTTTCCGTCCTCGCCGACGAGAAAGACGTTGCCGTGGCGTCCCATCAGCTCGACGACGAGCCGCATGCCAACCGCGTCGAAGAACTCGTTTCTGCCGGACAGCGTGAAGACGGCGATGCGGTTCAGGCCCGGCTGCTCGACGGAAACGATCCGGCAGCCGATCAGATATTTGCGCAGAAGCATACAGAAAGCAGGCGCATTTTCCGGATTCTCAAAGGATTTGGAAACCGTCTGAATGCGTCCGTTCTCGGCATGGATGCAAAGCATCAGCTTCACACGCCCGGATTCGGGCGTGCGAACGGTGAGGACCAGGATATCCCTGTCCGGCTCGTTGACCTTTTCGATCTTTCCGCCGACGAGATACCGAAGCTCGCTGATGCATGCGTATAATGTCAAGCCGTCTGTCGCCATCGCTTCTCCTTACGATCTATTCTAAACGCGGCGGATCGAGAATGCAAGAGGGATCCGGCGCAAAAAGAAAAGCGCCCGAGGTTCGGACGCCGTTATCATGCGAATACCGGGGTTCAGTTGTTCGCGGCTGCGCGCTTCTTTGCCAACTGTGCCTTTTTGCGATCTGCTGCGTTCTTGTGGATAACGCCCTTCGCGGCGGACTGATCAACGGTCTTGACAGCCGCGAGATAAGCCGCTTCCGCAGCTTCCTTATCGCCGGACTTCAGCGCTTCATCAAAACGACGGACAGCGGTCTTGAGTTCGGACTTGTCCATGCGATTTCTGAGGTTTTCACCAACGGAAGTCTTCGCACGCTTCATAGCGGACTTGATGTTTGCCAAAGCATTTCACCCCCTGTAAGATTTGTCCTTCCGGTTTCCCGGTACGAACGGAGTACATTTTAACACAAAGAATTCCACAATGCAAGGATTATTTTTGCGTTTTTTCACCTTTTTTCAGGACGTGCCGCAGCCGGAGCGCGTTGCCGACGACCGTGACGGAGGAAAAGCTCATTGCCAGCGCGCCCATCCACGGCTCGATCAGCGAGGAAAGGGCAAACGGGACGCAGATCAGGTTATAGAACAGCGCCCAGAAAAGGTTCTGCCGGATCACGCGGATCGTCTCCTTCGACACGCGGAACGCGTCGACGATCTTCAGAACCCTGCCGCCGGTCAGGATCACGTCCGCGGATTCGACCGCGACGTCGGTTCCGTCGGACACCGCAAAGCCGAGGTCCGCCTTCGCAAGCGCGGGCGCGTCGTTCACGCCGTCGCCGACCATCGCGACGGTATTGCCGTCGGCTTTCAGACGGTCGATCGCTTTGAGCTTCTCGTCCGGCAGCATTTCGGAGAGGATCTCGTCCGCGCCGAGCGCCGCGCCGATGCGCTCCGCGGTCGCCTTGCGGTCGCCGGAAAGCAGCACGGTCTTTTTATGCATACGGTGCAGCTCGGAAAAGAGTTCTTTGCTGTCGGGACGCAGCGTGTCGGATACAAGAACATAGCCCAAAAGCGTTTTACCCTCGGCAAGGTAGAGGATCGACGCGTCCGTTTCGGGCGGGGTTCCGACCTCTGCGCCGTTCGATTCGACAAACGCGCGGTTGCCGAACGCAAGCGACCGTCCGCCGACGACGGCGCGCGCGCCGAGACCGGAAACGGCCGTATAGCTTTCGCACGGCAGAAGCGGCAGATCCCGCTCCTTCGCCGCGTTCAGAACAGCCCGTGCAAGGACGTGCTCGCTCTGCTGCTCCGCGGAGGCGAAGAGCGTGAGGAATTCATCTTCGTCCTTTCCGACGGGACGGATCTCCGTGACGACCGGCTTGCCCTCGGTGACCGTGCCGGTCTTGTCGAACGCAAGCGCGGAAACGCCGTTCAGCGCCTCGAGCGCCGCGCCGCTCTTGAAGAGGATGCCGTACTTCGCCGCCTGACCGGTGCCGACCATGATCGCGGTGGGCGTCGCAAGTCCCATGGCGCAGGGGCAGGCGATGACGAGCACGGAGACCGCCACGCGGACGGCTTTTTCGACGTCTTTTGTGACGATCAGCCAGACGATCGCACCGGCAAGCGCGATCCCGATGATGGCGGGAACGAACCAGCGGCTGATCCTGTCCGCAAGCCGTGCGATCGGCGCTTTTTCGTTCTGCGCCTCCTCGACCATGCGGATCATCTGTCCGAGCCCGGTGTCCTCGTCGGTCGCCGTGACTTCAAAGACGAACGCCGCGCCCTCCGCGATGCTGCCGCAGGCGACCGGATCGCCGGTCGCTTTTTCGACGGGTAAGCTCTCGCCGGTCAGCATGGATTCGTTGATCGATGCGTGCGCGGAAACAAGCGTGCCGTCGGCGGGCAGTCGTTCGCCCGGACGGACGAGCACGCGGTCCTTTCTGAGCAGTTCCGCGGTCGGGATGGATTTTTCGACGCCGTCCTTTCCGATGACGGTTGCCGTTTCGGGCTTCAGCGCTTCGAGCTCTTCGATCGCGCGCGTCGTGCGCGTCATGCACAAGCTCTCGAAATACTTGCCGAGCGTGACGAGCGTGAGGATCATGCCCGCGGATTCGTAATAGAGCATGCCGTGCGTGTGCCCGCACGCGTAGCGGACGGTTTCATACAGGGAATAGATCACGGCGGTCCCGACGCCGACGGCGATCAGCGTGTCCATGCTCGCGCCGCCGGAGAACAGCGCCTTGAAGCCGCGGATGAAGAAGCCGCGTCCGATGACAAGGATCGGAACGGTCAGAGCAAGCTGCACCAGCGCGTACCGGAGCGAGTGCATCGGCAGCCACGCGGGCAGGGGCATATGAAACACCATCGGGCCCATGGCGAGCACGATGAGCGGAACGGCGAAGATCAGCGAAAGGATCAGACGCCGGAGCTGTTCCTTCTGTTCGTTCTTCTTCTGCGCCGCGGCGGTCTTTCGCATTTCCGCCTGATACGGCGCGGCGGTAAAGCCGATGCGCTCGACGGCGGCGACGATCTGTTCATCGTCGATCTGCTCGCCGCGGACGGTCAGCTTTTCGGTCAGAAGATTTACCTGCGCGCTGTCGACGAACGGCAGCTTTTTCGTGACGCGTTCCACGGACGAGGCACAGGCGGCGCAATGCATGCCGCCGATCCTGAATGTTTTGATCATACTGTGAGTATACTCGAAACGAGCGCCGTTTTCAAGCATAAACCGGTCGATTTTTGTCTGATTCCGGACAAAACGGGGCGGGAACGGAATAGTTCACAACTTCGTTGCATTTCAACGATTGACAAGCGGAACGTGCCTCACTATAATTAGGGACGATGGTTAGCACTCGGAAAGAATGAGTGCTAAAAAGATTCACAGGAGGTAAGAAACATGTTGAAACCGTTGTTCGATCGTGTTGTGATCAGGAACATCGAAACGGAAGAAGTGACCAAGGGCGGCATCCTTCTGACGAGCTCGGCGAAGGAGAAGCCGCAGATGGCGGAAGTTCTCGCGGTCGGTCCCGGCGCAAAGGACGTCGAGATGGTCGTGAAGGTCGGCGACAAGGTCGTCTATCAGAAGTACGCCGGTACGGAAGTAAAGATCGACGGGCAGGAAGTCATCGTCATCAAGCAGGGCGACATTCTTGCCGTTGTGGAATAACAGGAGGAACAAATCATGGCAAAGCAGTTGAAATACGGCGAGGACGCCAGAAAAGCGCTGGAAAGCGGACTGAACCAGCTTGCAAACACCGTTAAGATCACGCTCGGACCGAAGGGCAGAAACGTCGTTCTCGAAAAGAAGTTCGGCGCGCCGCTCATCACCAACGACGGCGTAACGATCGCGAAGGAGATCGAGCTCGAGGATCCGTTTGAGAACATGGGCGCACAGCTCGTGAAGGAAGTTGCGACCAAGACGAACGACGTCGCGGGCGACGGCACCACCACGGCGACGCTTCTTGCGCAGGCGATCGTCCGCGAAGGACTTCGCAACGTAGCGGCCGGCGCAAATCCGATGGTCGTTCGCCGCGGCATCGAAGCGGCGGTCAACGAGGCGGTCGAAGGGCTCAAGGCGCTCTCTGTTCCGGTCGGTTCAAAGCACGCGATCGAGCAGGTTGCGGCGATCTCAGCGAGCGATGAAACGGTCGGCAAGCTGATCGCGGACGCGATGGAAAAGGTCGGCAAGGACGGTGTCATCACCATCGAAGAGAGCAAGACCATGAAGACCGAGCTGAACATCGTCGAAGGGATGCAGTTCGACCGCGGCTACTGCTCCGCGTACATGGCGACCGACACCGACAAGATGGAAGCGGTGCTCGACAACCCGATGATCCTGATCACCGAAAAGAAGATCAGCAACATCCAGGAGATCCTTCCCGTGCTCGAGCAGATCGCGCAGGCGGGCAGGAAGCTGCTCATCATTGCCGAGGACGTCGAAGGCGAAGCGCTTGCGACGCTCGTGATCAACAAGCTGCGCGGCACGTTCACCTGCGTCGCGGTCAAGGCGCCGGGCTTCGGCGACAGACGCAAGTCGATGCTGCAGGATATCGCGATCCTGACCGGCGGTCAGGTGATCTCCGACGAGCTCGGCATGGACCTCAAGGAGACCACGCTCGATATGCTCGGCAGCGCGAAGCAGGTTAAGGTCGACAAGGAAAAGACCGTTATCGTCGAGGGCGCGGGCGATCCCGCCGAAATCCAGGCGCGTGTGAAGTCCATCCGCGCACAGATCGAGGAAACGACCTCCGATTACGATAAGGAAAAGCTGCAGGAGCGTCTTGCGAAGCTCGCGGGCGGCGTTGCGGTCATCGCGGTCGGCGCTGCGACCGAGGTCGAAATGAAAGACAGCAAGCTCCGCATGGAGGACGCGCTGAACGCAACCCGTGCGGCGGTCGAGGAAGGCATCGTTCCGGGCGGCGGCGTTGCGCTGCTGTCGGTGTGCGACCGTGTGAAGGCGCTTGCCGCGAACGAAACCGGCGATAAGAAGACCGGCGCGGAGATCGTGCTTCGCGCGCTCGAAGAGCCGATCCGCCAGATTGCGAAGAACGCGGGCGTCGAGGGCTCCGTCATCATCGAGAACATCCGCCGCAGCGGCGAACAGGGCTACGGCTACGACGCCGCGACCGATACCTACGGCACCATGGTCGAAAAGGGCATCGTGGATCCGACGAAGGTCACGCGCTGCGCGCTGCAGAACGCCGCGTCCGTCGCCGCGATGGTTCTCACCACCGAGAGCATCGTTGCCGATATTCCGAAGCCCGAACCCGCAGCGCCCGATATGGGCGGCGCAGGCATGGGCGGCATGTATTGATCGGACAAACGCAAAAAGGGAACCGCGCGGTTCCCTTTTTTTCTTGCTTTTCACCCGGAAACGGCATATAATTTTATACAGCAACAAAGAAAGCGCCATCCCCGATGAAACGTTTGTTCCGCAACTGCATTTCGATCCTGCTCGCCGTGCTGCTTCTGCTTCCGGCGGCACGGCTTTGCCTTGCGGACGAGGTCGTTTTCGGCGACGCGGACGGAGACGGCAAGCTGACGGAAAAAGATGCAAAGCGCATCACCGATCACTTTTCGCGCATCCGCATGATGGACGCCGCCGCGATCAGCCGGGCGGACTACGACAGCGACGGGAAGATCACGCAGAACGACGTTTCGATGATCCTGAACGCGATCATGTCGCCCGATGCGGCGATCGCCTCCGTACAGTCCTTTTCCATGCTCGTCACCTCCGACCTGCGCGGCAACGCATGGATGCCGGCGACGTCCGACGGACGCGTTCCCTGTTCCGCCATGAACACCGCGGCGTGTATCGAAGCGCTGCGCGAGGCGGATCCGGATCTTCTGCTGTTCGACGCGGGCGGTTCGATCTTCGGCAGCACGATTGCAGACGAGTACAGGGACAAGACGGAGCGCGGCTTCGGTCCGATCACCTCGCTGTTTGTGAAGCTCGGATATGACGCCGTACTGCTCGGCGACGAAGCGTTTTCCTATCCGTCGAACAAAGTCCGCAAGGAGGTCAACAAGCTGCTGGACAGCGATATCCCCGTGCTCGGCGCGAACCTTCTGATGCGCGAGCGCACGACGTTCGATCCGGAGGGCGCGCTTTGGAACGAGCTTTCGCCGTCGCAGGTCTTCGACGTCGCGCAGGGCGGGGAGAAAGCGCCGCTGCGCGTCATGGTGGTCGGCATGACCGAACCGGATCTTGCGCCGTCCGACGACGAGATCCTGCCCGCCGATCCGGTCGAGATCTATACGAAGCTCCACCGTCTGCAAAACAAGCGGATCGACTACACCGTGCTGATCTATCACGGCAACGTGGAGGTCGACGCGCAGGAGCCCGACGCGTATTCGCTGCGCGACTTCATCAAAAAGACGAGCGGCATCGATCTCGTCCTCGTTTCACACGGAAAGGGGAAGGGCGTCCGATCGGAGCGCAACGCGGAGGGCTTGGAAGTGCCGATCGTTTCGCTTGCCGGCGGCGCCGAGACCGTCACGAAGATCTCCGTTTCGATGCGCGATTTCGGTCGTCCCGCGATCCTCGTCGAACCGATCGACACGACGTCATACGAGCCGGATAAATCCGTAAAGCGGCTCATCCAGCCGTACGTCAACCGAATGAGCGACATGATGGACACGGTCGTCTGCACGGTCGGACAGCGCGTCGACGCGTTCGATCCGACGCTTCTGTGCGCCTCCGACAGCATGGAGATCACGCACGAGATGCAGCTTTTCGCCGCGCGGCATTGGCTCGACTATCACGACGTCGATCTGCCGAACAACCTTATTTCGATCGCGTACCCGTACCTTCCGATCGGCGATCTGAAGGAGGGAACGCTTGCTTACCGCGACATCTATGTGCTGAATGTGGAAAAGCCGTGCTTCTCGCTGCTTCTGATCCGCGGATGCGAGCTTCGCGCCTGGCTCGGCAGCTATGCGAAAACGCTTATGGACGCCGGTACCGTCTATTCGCTTTACGGGCTGTCGTATCTGCTCAATTCGATGAACGAGGACTCTCCGCTCGGTTTTCTGGAGCACGGCTCCGGCATGCCGGTCGACGACGAGGAGGTGTTCACGCTGATCATCGCGGAAAAGACGGAAGGCGATCTGGATCTTGCCCGGTACGTTGACAACGACTGGATCGCATTCGAGGACCGCATCATCCGCGACATCACGCTGCCGACGCCGGAAAGCGTGCAGACGCCCGGCGAAAATCCCGTGACGGACGCCCTGACCGCGTATCTCGAAACCGTCGGGACATTGAGATTGAAGCATCTTTACAGCTGGATCCTGATCTGACGCCTGCCGCGCGAAACAGCGCGGCTTTTTGCATGCATACCGTTCGCGCCCGCATATGCTGTAGCATGAAAAAGAAACGAAAACTGCTGCACGGATTGCTTCATGCCGCGGATCTCGGACAGGATCTCGATCCGCACCGGTTTTATCTCGAATGGTACGGAACGGACGAATGCGTGATCGAGCGGCATATGGGGATCCTGTGCTTTGAAGACGTGCGCGTGCGGCTCAGGACCGAACAGGGAACGCTTTCGATCGAGGGCGAAGAACTGTCGCTTTACGAGTTGACCGCGACGCGCGCAAAGGTGACCGGGCGGATCCTGTCCCTGTCCGTCGAGGGGAAAAGTTGATGTGGCATTTTCTCGACGGGTATGTTATAATTCAAATTGAGGGTTTATGCGCCGCGAGACTTCTGCGACGCATTACGGAATCCGGCGTGCGCGTTTCGGACGTCCGGCGGACAGGCGGGACTTCCGTCCGGCTTACGATCCCGGCAAGGCGGTTCAAAACGCTGCACACGCTGCGCAGAGGGCTTCCGGTCCGCATCCGGATCGTCGCAAAGCGCGGTTTGCCGTTTCGGCTTCTGAAGCTACGGACGCGTCCGGTCCTTTGGCTCGGAACGGTTCTGCTGTTCTCGGCCATGCTGATCCTGTCGAAACGGATCTGGGTGATCCGGATCGCGGAAACGAACACGGTCAATCCGGAGGAGATCCTTGCGGCGCTCGACGAGCGCGGCATTCGTCCCGGCGCGTATCTTTCCGGACCGATCCTCATCACCGCGGCGAACGATCTTTCCGCGCAGATCCGCGAAGCGTCGTGGATCGGACTGGACCGCGAGGGCGTGATGCTGAAGGTCAACGTGCAGGAAGCGCTGCCCGAATCGGCAAAGCGGCCGAGCGATGTTCCCTGCGACATCGTCGCGGAGAAGGACGGCGTGATCACCTCGATCGCCGTTATGCGCGGACAGGCGCGCGTGAAGGTCGGCGACCGTGTGAAAAAGGGCGACGTGCTCATTTCCGGTCACGTTGTTTATAAGGACAGCGGATACGACACCGCCGCGGACGGCGTCGTGAAAGCGGCGGTCGATTACTGCGTCGAAACGGAACTTTTGCAAAGTGTCTCCGAATCGTTTGAAACGGACGCGGAGGAGACGATTCGCGTTTGGAAGATCGCCGGATTCGAGCTGCTGCGCTCCCGACCGTCGTTTGCGCATTATCGGGTTACGGGCACGGAGACCGTTTTTGCAAGCAGTCTGCTGCCGGTCGTGATCGAACGCGCGGCGGCGAGGGAGATCGGATTCCGGGAAAGAACGCTCTCCGGCGAGGAAGCGGAGCAGTATTCGCTGATCCGCGCGAAAGAACAGGCGTATGCGCTCGTGCCGCGCGGCGCCGCCGTCATCAACACATACGGAACGATCCGCACGCGGAAGGGCAAGCGCTTCGCGTATGTGATCGTGACCGCGGAAGAAACAATCGGAAAAACGGAGGAAGCACCGCATGACGGATGAAACAGGAAAAACCGTTGCAAATATCGAGCTGGAATCGATGGACGACTCCATCGGTCTGTTCGGCGTGTTTGACGAGAATCTGACGGTCTTCGAGGAGGAGATCGGCGTCAGGATCCGGATCCGTTCCGACGGGATCGCAATCGAGGGCGACGAAGAGCAGGTCAACCTTTGCCGGACGGTTCTGGAAAAGCTGCTGGACATGCAGCGCAGGGGCGAGCCGATCAACCGCGGACGCATCCGCTATGCGATCGATATCGCAAAGGACGGCAACGCCGAGCTGATCAAGGAGATCATGGGCGACGTCGTCGCGCTGACGAACCGCGGCAAGCAGATCAAGTGCAAAACCCTCGGACAGAAGAAATACATTCAGACGCTGAAGCAGCACGAGCTCGTATTCGGCGTCGGTCCCGCCGGCACCGGCAAGACGTATCTTGCCGTGGCGATGGCGGTGGTCGCATTCAAGAACAAAGAGGTTGAGCGCATCATCCTGACGCGCCCCGCCGTGGAAGCGGGCGAAAAGCTCGGATTCCTTCCGGGCGATCTGCAGAACAAGGTCGATCCCTATCTCCGGCCGCTGTACGACGCCCTGCAGGAGTTTTTCGGGCTGGAAACGTACAAGCAGCTGATGGAGCGCGGCGCGATTGAAGTGGCGCCTCTGGCGTATATGAGAGGGCGCACGCTGAACAACGCGTTCATCA
The DNA here is from genome assembly GCA_017438865.1 of Clostridia bacterium. Classification (GTDB taxonomy): domain Bacteria; phylum Bacillota; class Clostridia; order Christensenellales; family CAG-138; genus UBA3792. The sequence goes on along the minus strand of JAFRUN010000060.1, from coordinate 3,506 downwards.
TCCTCGACGAGGCGCAGAACTGCTCGATCGAGCAGATGAAGATGTTCCTGACGCGGTTCGGCGAGGGCAGCCGCATCGTGGTCACCGGCGACGTGACGCAGATCGACCTGCCGAAGGAAAAGATGAGCGGTCTGGTGCACGCGATCCGCGTGCTGGACGGCGTCGAGGGCATCTCGGTCGTCAAGCTGACGCACAAGGACGTCGTGCGGCACGAGCTGGTGCAGCGTATCATTCAGGCGTACGAACGGCACGAGAACGCGCGGGCAAAGGAGCGGGCGAATGATTGACGTGTTTTCCGAAACGGTCGCGCTTTCCGAAGCAGAGCGGACAGGCGTTCAAAACGCGGCGCAGGCGGCATTGGACAGCGAAGGACGGGACGGCGATCTGACGATCCTGATCGACACCCCGGAGCGGATCCAAACGCTGAACCGCGCGTTCCGTCACGTCGACGCCGTCACGGACGTACTGACGTTTCCGGCATGGGAGGGGGAGATCTCGCTTTCCGCGGACGGATATCTCGGCGACATCATGATCTGCTACGATCGCGCAAAGGAACAGGCGGAGCAGTACGGGCACTCGCTTTTAAGGGAGCTTTCGTTCCTCGCCGTGCACGGCTGCCTGCATCTGCTCGGATACGATCACATGACCGAAGCGGACGAGCGTGTGATGCGCGAAAAACAAACGGCGATTCTCGATTCGATGGGAGTGAAACGATAATGGAACGGAAACTTGACGATCTTTTACAGCTTGCAAAAGAAGCGAGGGAGCATTCCTATGCGCCGTACTCGAACTACCGCGTTGGCGCCGCGCTTCTCACGAAGGACGGCAGGATCTATCAGGGGTGCAACATCGAAAACGCATCGTACACGCCGACGGTCTGCGCGGAACGCACCGCGTTCTTCAAGGCGATCTTCGACGGCGTGCGCGAGTTTGCTGCGATCGCGATCATCGGCTCCGGCGTGCTGCCCGCGTTTCCGTGCGGGGTGTGCCGTCAGGTCATGTCCGAGTTCTGCGACGGCGATTTCATCATCGTCACTTCGAACGCCGAAGGTACGGAGGTCGTGACCGAAACGCTTGACGAAATGATGCCGCACCGCTTCGGCCCGAAGGATCTGCTATGATGAACGAAGGATACAAAAGCGGCTTTTTCAGCATCGTCGGCTGTCCGAACGTCGGAAAATCGACGCTGATCAACCGGCTCGTCGGGCAGAAGATCGCGATCGTCACCGACCGCGCGCAGACGACGCGCAACCGCATCACGGGCATTCTGACGCGCAAAAACTATCAGATGATCTTTCTCGATACGCCCGGCATGACGAAGCCGAGAAACAAGCTGGGTTCGTTCATGCAGAAGACGGCGGAGGAAGCGTCGAAGGACACGGAGGCGATCCTGTTCGTCGTCGACGCGCTGCAGGGCGTCCGCGAGCGCGACGAAGCGGTGATGAAGATCATCAAAACCGAACGCGCACCGGTCATCGTGCTGATCAACAAGTGCGACGCCGCGAGCGCAGTTCAGATGCAGGAAGCGCGGGACGCGGTCGCCGCCGCGGGATTCGACACGGTGCTTGCGATCTCGGCGCACACCGGCGAGAATCTGGATAAGCTCGAGGCGCTTTTGTGCGGGTATCTGACCGAAGGACCGCAGTATTATCCGGAGGATATGGTGACCGATCAGCCGGAGCGCGTGATCTGCGCCGAAATGATCCGCGAAAAAGCGCTGGAGCTTTTGCGCGAGGAGATCCCGCACGGGATCGGCGTCGGCATCGACAAAATGCAGATGCGGCCGGACGGAAAGCTGACGGACGTGTGGGCGACGATCTACTGCGAACGCGAAAGCCACAAGGGGATTATTATCGGAAGAGGCGGAAAGATGCTGAAACGCATCGGTTCGGAAGCGCGGAAGGACATTGAATGGCTTTTGGACGTGCAGGTCAATCTGCAGCTTTGGATCAAGGTCAAGGAGGACTGGCGGAACCGCCAGCAGATGCTGAACGAGCTCGGCTACCGCGACGACTGACCGTATGTGTTTTGACGCTGCGGACATACTGTCCGTATGAAGAACCAGCGAAACGAGGAGTGGGAACGCTTTATGCGGTCCGGCAGGGTAGCGGACTATCTTGCGTATAAAAAGGCGGAGCGGGGAAAATGCCGACGGAACTCACACAAGCCATCGTAACCGGATATACGGACTATCGCGACGACGATCGTATGCTGACGCTGTTTTCGGCGGAACGCGGCCGGATCGAATGCAAGGCACGAAGCTGCCGCAAGCCGACGTCGAAGCTCCTTTCCTGCGCCCAGCCGTTCGTGTTCGGAGAGTTCGAGCTGTTTTCCAATAAGGATCGCACGACCGTGAACGGATGCGACGTGCGCGAAACGTTCTATCCGCTGCGTGAGGACGTCGACCGGTTTATGACCGCTTCGGTCTGCACGCAGTTATGCAACAGCGTGATCGAGCAGGAATCGCCCGACGAGGCGCTGTTCTCGCTGCTGTATCACACGCTGTCGTTTCTTGCGTACTCCGCGTCCGATCCGAAGGATCTTCTGATCGCCTTTACGCTGCATTATCTCGCGCATGCCGGCTACCGTCCGTCGCTGACGCGCTGCGCCGTGTGCCGCAGGGATATCCGCGCCGACGCCGTCCTGTTCTATTCCGCAGACGCGGGCGGGGCGGTCTGCGCCGCGTGCCCCCACGGCGGAAAGCCGGTCGGCAAGCTCGCGCTCGAAGCCATGCGGCGGATCCTGCTGCTTACGGACGAAGACCTTGTGCGCGTCGTTCTGAAGGACGATCTGCGCGCGGAGCTTCTGCCGATCCTGCGGAATTCCTGCGCAAGAATGCTCGGCGAAAACGACCGATCGATCGCTTTGCTCGATCAAATGATATAATTTTGTATGTTTTTCGTAAAGATGCAAGATTTTTCTTGCATCGTTTTTATATTGTTGTTATAATAAATTGTTGTTAAAAATCATTTTCAGGAGGAATCATATGTCGAAAAAGTATGTATATCTGTTCAGCGAAGGCAATGCGGACATGCGCAACCTGCTGGGCGGCAAGGGCGCGAACCTCGCCGAAATGACCAACCTCGGTCTTCCGGTTCCGCAGGGCTTCACGATCACGACCGAAGCGTGCACGCAGTACTATGAGGACGGACGCACGATCAACGCCGAGATTCAGGAACAGATCATGGAATACATCGAGAAGATGGAGAAGATCACCGGCAAGAAGTTCGGCGACCTCGAAAACCCGCTCCTCGTTTCCGTTCGTTCCGGCGCGCGCGCGTCGATGCCCGGCATGATGGACACGATCCTGAACCTCGGTCTCAACGAGGAAGTCGTCGAAGTCATCGCGCAGAAGTCCAACAATCCCCGTTGGGCATGGGACTGCTACCGCAGATTCATCCAGATGTTCTCCGACGTCGTTATGGAAGTCGGCAAGAAGTATTTCGAGATCCTGATCGACCGCATGAAGGAACAGAAGGGCATCAAGCAGGACGTCGATCTGACCG
>JAFRUN010000059.1 GCA_017438865.1 Clostridia bacterium | reverse complement strand
TGACGCTGACATCGGCGGCCGGCCTCGGCGGCATGATGTGGCTCGCGTTCCGCAAGAAGAAGCGTGAACAGAACTGACAACCGAACAACAAAAAGCGGCGCTGAAAAGCGCCGCTTTTGCGTTGCGGGATCCGTCCGGAAATGAAAACGATCCCCCGGGTTTCGGGGGATCGCTGCTTTCGGGAACTCAGTTGGCGGGCGTAACGGATTCGATGCGCCGCGACCAGGAATAGAGCGACTGGAGATGCGGACGGAACCGTGCAACAAGCGTGCCCTGATAGCGCACATTGATCCGCGTCGAATGGATGACCGTGTTGTTGCCGAGATAGATCATTACATGACCGGTTTTGTTGCGGCTTTCGTTCATCAGCGTGACCAGATCGCCGCGCTGCAGGTCTTCAAGTTTTCTGTTCTCGCGTGTGACGCCCGTATCGGTAAACCTGATGCGCATCGTCGGACTGACCAGTTCCTTCACCTGCGCCCATGCGGAGGCGGTCAGATCAAGGTTGGATTCCTGCTGATTGCTCCGGTGAAAATCATAGCTGCGGAAAACCCAGCAAAGGATGCCCGAGCAGTCGTACGAGCCGTCTCCGGCGCGGCGGATCGAGTGATACGGCGTGCCGAGACGGTCGTAGATCATCGAGATCATGCACTCGATGAAATGCGCTCTGGCGTCTTCGACACGCGGGCAAATGCGCCGTGCGCTGTCAAAGCAGTTTGCGGTAACGGGATCGATCTCCATTTCGGCCGCTACGCCGTTCCGGACGGTCAGCATGCGTCCTTCGCCGAGATACAGACCGCAGCCGGTCAGATCGCCGGAATACGGTCCGTGCACAACGACCTCAACGTCCTTGATCACAGCATCGCCTTTGCCGTAATCGTCGGCAAAGAACAGCAGATCGCCGGGCTCGATTTCCTCATACTTGGCAATGTATTTCCATTCGGTTTCTTCGCCGTTGCAGGTTACGAGATCGCCCGCGCTGTTGAACAGCTTGAACAGTAGGGTGTTATAGATCGAAGCCACATACAGATGCTTCGGATACAGCGTCTCGTCCTCAAGCGGCTTCTGATAATACACATAATAGCTCTCGTTGAAATGCAGGCCCTCAAAGCGAAGCAGATCAAACAGGAGCGCCGCGGGATCGGCATACGGTTTGCCGATGAATTCGGATGTATCCGCAAGAAGGTTTTCGGTCGAGAACGTGCTTTCCGGCTCTTCGCAGGACTGGTGCAGTTGGGCGAGAAATTCCTCTTCCGTCAAAAACCGGATCTGCCCGAGCTGCACATAGCCGGTTTTCCCCTCCGCGGTGAGGACGGCGGCAAACCCTTTCTCCTCATCGATGCCGAGCACGCGAAGAACCTCATAGTTTGCATGAGCAACGATTTCCGCATCGGTTGTACGCGCGGAATACACAATGCCGTGCGGCCGGACCATAACGGCATAGGAACTCTCCGGCGCGGTCAGCTGTGTTTCTTTGACACTCTGCTTTTCGAGATACCCGTCCTTCGAGCCGCCGACCGGCAGAACGTGATAATATGTGCGCTGATTCTCCTCGACGGTGTCAAGCACGAGCCACTCGTGCGCGTTGACGCCTTTCAGACGCGTAAACGGCGAAAGATACCTGCCGTCGCTTCCGGGCTCGCTGCGCATGGACGGATTTGCGCCGCGTGTCGAGACGGTCAGAAGCGTTTTCCCGTACAGCATCGCATCCAGTCTGCGGGATTCTTTATCCGCGCTGAACGGGATCGGCGTGGGCGTGGGGACCGGCGTGGGCGTAGGCGTGGGCGTGGGGACCGGCGTGGGTGTCGGAACCGGCGGCAGCGTGACGGGTTCTTCGGTCACAGCGGCAATAACGGGATCCTCGTTATCCGAGGTATGCACACCGGAGCCGATCGTTGTCTCCGAAACGGGAACGGCATTCGTCTGCACCTGCGGTCCGCATGCAATCAAAATAGCGGTAAGCAGTACCAATGAAATCAGTTTCTTCATGATTTGTAGTTTAGCGACGATCGATCGAAAAGTCAATCAACGGAATGTAAATTCTTGTTGAACGCTTTACAAAACCGCCGTCGTTGTGTAAAATACGGAAACGGAGGAAAGAACATGAAACAGGAACACATCGACCGCATCAACGTACTGGCGAGAAAAGCGAAAACGGACGGCTTATCGCCGGAGGAGACGGAGGAGCGCGATCGCCTCAGAAAAGCGTATATCGCGGATTTCCGCAAGTCTCTGGAAGCCCACCTCGAAAACACATACATTGTCGACGCAAAGGGCAACAAGACCAAGCTGCAGAAAAAACATTAAAAACGAACCCGCGCATCTGCGCGGGTTCGCTGTTTTTCGGATCAGAATTCGGGCGGCGGGACGATCAGATCGTCGTCGGCGCGCATCGCCGCTTCGCGTGCGCGGCGCTTGGCTTCCGCAGCTTCGGCGTCCTTTCTGCGCTGTTCTTCGATCTGCGCCTTGATCGTGTTCTCGATCTCGTTGCAGACCTCGGGGTTGTCCTTCAGGAACAGGCGCGCATTCTCACGGCCCTGCGCCATGCGCATGGCGCCGTAGGAGAACCAGGAACCGGACTTGACGATGATGCGGCGATCGATCGCCATGTCGAGGATACAGCCCTCTTTGGAGATGCCTTCGCCGTAGAGCATATCGAATTCCGCGGTGCGGAACGGCGGCGCGACCTTGTTTTTCACGATCTTTACGCGCGTGCGGGAACCGACCGCTTCGTTGCCTGCTTTCAGCGTTTCGATGCGGCGCACGTCCATACGCACGGAGGCGTAGAACTTCAGCGCCTTGCCGCCGGTCGTCGTTTCGGGGTTGCCGAACATGACGCCGACCTTTTCACGAAGCTGATTGATAAAGATCACAACGGTGTTGGTCTTCGCCACGCATCCGGTGAGTTTCCGGAGCGCCTGCGACATCAGACGCGCCTGAAGTCCCACATGCGAATCGCCCATATCGCCTTCGAGTTCTGCCTTCGGAACGAGCGCGGCGACCGAGTCGATGACGATCACGTCGATGGCGCCGCTTCTTGCGAGCGCTTCCGCAATGTCCAGCGCCTGTTCGCCGGTGTCCGGCTGCGAAACGTACAGGTCTTCGATCTGCACGCCGAGATGCTCCGCGTAAACCGGATCGAGCGCGTGTTCCGCGTCGATAAACGCCGCGGTGCCGCCCATCTTCTGCGCCTGCGCCACAATGTGCAGGGCGATGGTGGTTTTACCGCTGGATTCCGGTCCGAAGATCTCGATGACGCGTCCGCGCGGCACGCCGCCCACGCCGAGCGCAAGGTCCAGGTCAAGGCATCCGGTCGGGATCACGGAGACGGGTACGCGGGATGCGTCGCCCAGCTTCATGATCGCGCCTTTGCCGAAGCTCTTTTCGATTTGGCTCAAAGCAATTTCCAATGCTTTTTCTTTTTCCAGCATATCGTGTTCCTCACTTTCAAAGTCTTTCGTGTTTAACCAATTTATTATATCACATCTTTTTCATTTCGTACAGAGTTTTCTGCGCAAAAGATCGAGCGCGTTCAGCATCGCCGCGTGCCGGATGCGGTCGCGGTCGCCGAAGAGGTTGAGCCGTTTCACGACCGTACCGTCCGCTGAGGCAAGCGCGATGAACACGGTGCCGACGGGCTTGTCCGGCTCGCCGCCGTCCGGTCCGGCATATCCGGTGGTAGACAGCGCAAAGTCGGTGTTCGCAGCTTTCCGCGTGCCCACCGCCATTTCTTTCGCGCATTCTTCGGAAACCGCGCCGACGGTATCGAGCGTTTCCTTACGCACGCCCAGACGGCGCATCTTCGCATCGTTCGAATAGGTCACGTCACCCTCGACAAAGTATGCCGAGCTGCCCGGATAATTGATGAACGCGTCCGCAAGCCGGCCGCCGGTGCAGCTTTCGGAAACGGCGAGCGTTTTGCCCGCTTCGATCAGCGCATGATGGCAGACCTCGGCAAGCTCGTGTCCGTTCGTGTCGTATACGACGTCGCCGAGCGTCGCTTTGATCGTTTCGATCATCGGCGTCACCAGCGCTTCGCCCTCGATTTCGTCGCGGCAGCGCGCAGTAACGCGCAGCGTGACCTCGCCGGTCTTTGCGTACGGCGCGATCGTCGGGTTCGTCTGGTTTTTGAAGAGATCGTCGAGCCGGTACGCCACGTCCGATTCGCCCATGCCGAAGATGCGGATCTCGCGCGAATACAGCCGGTGTCCGCTCTTTTCAAGCAGATAGGGGAGGACGAGGTTTTTGAACATCGGACGAAGCTCGCGCGGCGGTCCGGGCATCAGGATCGCGGCTTTGCCGTCCGCTTCCATGATGCAGCCCGGCGCGGTGCCGTTCGGGTTTTCGAGAATGATCGCGTCGCGCGGAAACATCGCCTGTTTCTTGTTGTTCGGCGCGATCGTCCTGCCCCTGGACGTAAACCAGGCGACGAGCTTCTCCCATTCGTCGTCGAACAGCACGAGCTCCTTGCCCATCGCTTTTGCGACGGTCTCCTTGGTGAGATCGTCGTCGGTCGGCCCGAGTCCGCCGGAAAGCAGCACGACGTCCGCGCGGGACAGCGCCGTATCGACGGCTTCGGTGAGCCGTTTCGGATTGTCGCCCACGACAAGCTGACGATACATGTCGATGCCGGACGGCGCAAGCTCCTGCGCGATAAATTGCGCGTTGGTATTCAGGACCTGTCCCATCAGAAGCTCGGTCCCGACGCAGATCAGTTCAGCGATCATTGAGATTCAATACTCCTTTGTTCTTGATCAGGTAATCGACGGCGGAAACGATCGACAGCGCAAGCGCGGCGTACACCAGCACCTCGATCAGATACCGCAGATACGGATTGAGGTAAAAGAACGGGAATTCATCGTACAGCAGCAGCGCAATGACGATGATGTCTTGAAACGTTGTTTTCCATTTCCCGAGCTTGCCGGCGGCGACCACGACGCCCTTCGACGCGGCGATCTGCCGCATGCCGGAGATCAGGAACTCGCGCGCGATGAACACGATCGTAATGACCGGATGCAGAAGATAGCGCGGATGCGCTTCGTCGGTCGTGCAGGAGAGCATGACGAACGCGGCGACGATCAGGATCTTATCGGCGATCGGATCCATCAGCTTGCCGAAATCGGTTACGATATGGTGCTTTCGCGCATAGTTTCCGTCAAGAATATCCGTGATCGCGGCGGCAAGAAACAGCATTGCCGCAACCCAGTGCGAAAACGGCGCGAACGCCGGCCAGACGTTCGGCAGCAAAAGCGCAAGAATAAACAGCGGGATCAGCAAAATCCGCAGGATCGTCAGTCGGTTGGCAATGTTCATAGGCACTCTCCGATCATGTCGTAGGAATCCGCTCCGGTGAGCTTAACGGACAGATACTGTCCCGGCTCGTGCCGGTAGCTCGGCGCGACGCAGACCGTTCCGTCGGCGTCGGGCGCTTCGCGGATCGTTCTGCCGTATGTGCCGTCCATGCCCGTTTCCTCGACGAGCATCAGAAGCTCACGCCCGATCCAGCGTTCGTTGCACGCCTTCGAGATCGCCTGCTGCTGCTCCATAAGGGCATTGAGACGCGCTTCCTTCACGTCGTCCGCGATCTGATCCGGCATTGACTCCGCCGCCGTTCCCTCCTCGGGAGAGAACGCGAACGCGCCGACGCGGTCGAACGGGTAGTCGCGCAGAAACTGCATGAGCTCTTCAAACTGCGCGTCCGTTTCGCCGGGGAAGCCGACCATCATCGTGGTGCGCAGCGTAAAATCCGGATAGTGTTTGCGAATGTGATCGAGAACGCCCGTAATATGCGCCTTGGCTCCGCGGCGGTGCATGCGGCGCAGGAGCTCGTCGTTGCAGTGCTGCAGCGGCATATCGAGGTACGGGACGAGCTTTTCGCCCTCCGCAAGCGTGTCCAGAAGCGCGGGCGTGACCGTATCGGGGTAGGTATACAGAAGCCGCACCCATTTGAGTCCGTCGATGCGGTCGAGCTCTTTGAGAAGCGGGATCAGCCGCGGTTCGCCGTAGAGATCCTTCCCGTAACCGGACGTATCCTGCGCAATGACGGAAAGCTCCGTGACGCCCATGTCGGCAAGCGCCTTCGCTTCGTCGACAAGCTGTTCCGGAGGCGTGCTTATTAGATCGCCGCGAATCAGCGGGATCGCGCAGTACGCGCAGCGGTTGTTGCAGCCGTCGCCGATGCGCAGATACGCGCGGTACGGCGGCGTCACAAGCAAGCGTTCGGGCACGAGAATCGGGGAGCAGGGCAGGGACAGCTTTTCCGCGATCAGCCGCGGCAGCTTCTCGTATTCGCGCACACCGAGGAACAGATCGACCTCGGGCATTTCCTCGGTCAGTTCCCTGCGGTAACGCTCCGAAAGGCATCCGGTCACGACGAGGAGCTTGCACCGTCCGTTTTCCTTGTACTGCGCCATCTCGAAGATCGCGTCGATCGATTCTTCCTTTGCGGGCGTGATGAACCCGCAGGTGTTGACGATCAGAACGTCCGCCTCGGACGCCTCTCCCGTGAACGTGTGTCCGGCGGCAGAGAGGTATCCCAGCATCGTCTGGGTATCGACCTGGTTCTTGGCGCAGCCGAGGGAGATCACGCCGATTTTCATGCGTCGAAATCCTCCTCAAAATCGTTCTCGTCCGGTTCGACCGCATCGTCCTCCGGGGCGGGCGCGCCGCCGCCGAACACGCGGTTGAATTCCGCCTGCGTGATCAGAACCTGCCGCGGTTTGCTGCCGTCGAAGGGGGAGACGTATTTTTTCTGTTCCATCATGTCGACAAGCCGCGCCGCGCGCGCATAGCCGACGCGCAGGCGCCTCTGGATCATGGAGATGGATGCCTGTCCGTTTTCCATCACGACGCGGACCGCCTCGCCCAGAAGCTCGTCCTCCTGCTTGCCCTCGCCGAAGACGCCGCCCTGCGGGCCGCCCTTGGCTTCGTTGTTGATCTCGGAGATCACATCCTCGGCAAACTTCGTTTCGGTCTTCTTGAATCCGGACATCACGCGCTCGACCTCTTCGTCGGACACATACGCGCACTGTAGGCGCGTGGGTTTTCCGGCGCCGTTCGGATGGAACAGCATATCGCCGCGTCCCAGCAGTTTTTCCGCACCGGTCGCGTCGAGAATGATGCGCGAGTCGATCGCGGAACTCACCGCGAACGCGCAGCGCGACGGGATGTTCGCCTTGATGAGACCGGTAATGATATCCGCGCTCGGACGCTGCGTCGCGACGATCAGGTGAATGCCCGCGGCGCGGCCGAGCTGCGCGATGCGGCAGATGGAATCCTCGACGTCGTCGGGCGCGACCATCATCAGGTCGGCAAGCTCGTCGATGATGATGACCAGCTTCGGGATCTTCTTCGTCGGATCTTCCGCAAGCGAATTGTACCGCGCCAGATCGCGCGCGCCGACTTCGGAGAATTTTTTGTAGCGGACCGTCATTTCGTTGACCGCCCAGCGAAGCGCGCTTGCCGCCTTCTTCGGCTCGGTCACGACCGGGATCAGAAGGTGCGGAAGCGTTCCGAACACGGACAGCTCGACCATCTTCGGATCGACGAGGATCAGCTGCAGATCCTGCGGAGAGGATTTATAGATCATGGAGATGATCAGGTCGTTGATGCAGACGGATTTGCCGGAGCCGGTGGAACCTGCAATCAGCATATGCGGCATCTTGCCGAGATCGGCGACGATGATCTTGCCCGCGATGTCCTTGCCGAGCGCCATCGTCACCGGCGACTTCGCGTTTTCAAACTCGGGACTGTCAATGATGTCGCGCAAGAGCACGGTCGCGGCGTCCTTGTTCGGGACCTCGATGCCGACGGCGGCCTTGCCGGGGATCGGCGCTTCGATGCGCACACGCGGCGCGGCGAGCGCAAGCGCGATATCGTTGGAGAGCGTTGTGATGCGGTTCACGCGCACGCCCGGCGCGGGCTGCAACTCGTATCGTGTGACGACCGGACCGACGGAGATGTTGATGACCTTCGCCGTGATGTTGAAGCTCTGCAGCGTTTCCTCCAGAAGATGCGCGATCGCGGTCGGGTTCTCCGCACTCTTTGCAAACGTTTCGCGCGGCTTGTTGAGACAGTCGATGGACGGCGGCTCGTACGCGGGGACGGGCGGCGCGGGCGGAACGACGAGCGGGATATCCGCACCGTCGTCTTCCTGACCGGACGCCGGCTTCTTCGCCGGCTTCCCGGTTTCTTTCTTCGGCAGATCGGAAGCGAGCCCTTCCGCAAGATCCGAGAAAGAAGCAGTTTTTTTCGGTTTTTTCACGGACGCGGCGGGGATGATCAGCTCGTCCTCCTCGTCGGCGGAAAGCGCTGCGTCGCTCTTCCGGTCGAGCGGACCGTTCTTGGGCATCAGATCGAAATCGAGCGCGGGATTCGGCTTTGCGGATTTCTTTTTGGCAGGCGTCTGCGGTTCGGGATCCGGAACGGTAAACAGCTCGTCAAACGGCACCGGCTCGGTTTTTTTGCGCTCCGCGGGTTTTTTGTGCGCGGGCTCCTCATCGATCGTGGTGGAGAAGCTCTTCTTCCACGGGCGGTATGCCGTTTCGATGTCCTCGGGGTTGTCGTAGTCGTCGTAATCCTCGTAGTCCTCATCCGAATTCTGCTCGCGCTCCGCGAGCTTTTCGCGAACCTTCGAGCCGAACGCGTCGGTATACGCCTTGATCGAGATACCGGTGCACAAGAGGACGGAAATGATGAAGCCGGCGACGATCACAACCCAGCAGAGCAGCGCGCCGCCGATCACCCACAGAAGCGTGGGCAGGATCATGCCGAGCACGCCGCCGCCGATATGGTGCGTGACGCCTTCTCTCCATGCAATGGGAAACTGTCCGAAGAACTGGCTCAGGTAGCCGGTGAACTTCATTCCGGCGGTCCCGAGCTGTTTTAAATCGTGCAGAGATTTGCTGGTCCACATATGCAGCGCGCAAAGAATGAACCAGAACGCCAGAAGTCCGGTGAGCAGCGTGCCGCGGGCGGGTTTCTTTCTGCCGCCGATGATCAGATAGAATCCGACGATCACGAACAAGACCGGCACGGCGTATGCAACACAGCCGTGCATGCCCAGAAGATAGCCCGAAATGATCCGTCCGAGCCAGTCGTCCGAGCCGCTGTAAAGATAGACGGCGAACAGCGCGCCGAGCGCGATCAGAACGATGCCGAAGATTTCGACGGCGGCGTGCGGCGGGCGCTTTTCGGGCGTCTTTTTGCCGGACGATCCTTTCGCTGTGGTTTTAGCGGGAGCCGCGCCTTTTTTTGCGCCGCTCTTCTGAGGCGCTTTCTTTTTCGCGGTCGATTTATTTGCCATGGATGATCCTCCGATGAACCATTATATTTCAATTATATTATACTCCGAAACGCACGGCGGCGCAAGCACAAAAAACGGACGGCTTGCGGGACGGCGCGATCCGTGATAGAATAACGGAAAAGCGATACGGAGACGCGAATATGGGTGTAAAGCTGCTGATCTGGGACTGGAACGGAACGATCGTCGACGACGCGGACCTATGCCTTGCCATTGAAAACGAACTGCTGCGCGAACGCAATATGCCGGAGATCACGCAGGAGTGGTATCTTGCGCATTTCTCCTTTCCGATCCGCAGATATTATGAAATGATGGGGTACACGTTTGAACGGGAGAGCTTTGAAACGGTCTCCGAGATCTTCATGGCGCGCTACCGCGAGCGCTTTATGCATTGTCCGCTTCGCAGCGGCGTAACGGACGTTCTCCGGGAGGCGCGGCGGCGCGGGATCCGGCAGACGCTGCTCTCCGTGACGCAGCAGGATGATCTCGTCGAGCAGGTGCGCGCGTTCGGTGCGGAGGAATATTTTTCGGAGATCCTCGGGCAGGTCGATATTCTCGGAACGTCCAAGCTCGACCGCGCAAAGGACTGTATGGCGCGCATGGGGATCGATCCGAAGGATGCGCTGTTTATCGGCGACACCGATCACGACGTCGAAGCGGCGAAGGCCGTCGGCTGCCGCTGCGCACTTCTGGAGGGCGGACATCAGTCCCGCGAAGTGCTCCTGCGGTGCGGCGTGCCCGTGTACGCGTCTGCGGAAGCGCTCGCGAAAGAGTTGTTTGACTGATATGGCGGACTCTTTTTTTCAAAGCGTATACGCGGTCGTCGCGCGGATCCCCTGTGGGAAGGTTTTAAGCTACGGCGACATTGCGAAGCTGATCGGGTATCCGCGCCGGGCGCGGTTTGTGGGATACGCCATGCGCGTCTGCCCGGAGGGGCTTCCGTGGCATCGCGTGGTAAAGGCGGACGGTTCGATCGCGGGCGGCGGATTCGCGCCGGTGCGGGAAATGCTGCTGAAAAGAGAGGGCGTTCCGTTTCTGCCGGACGGCAGGGTGGATATGCAAAAATGCCGCGCGGTTTTATCGCCGGAAAACCGTTAAGTCCGTTGCAACGGAGCGAGATTCGTGTTATAATATTTCAATTCGTAAAAAAGGGAGTACAGATATGAAACGGACGGATATCGGAGGGCAGGCGGTCGTTGAAGGCGTTATGATGCGCTCCGAAAAAGGAACGGCGCTGGTCGTCCGGCGCAGCGACGGCTCACTCGCAAAGGAGTTTCATCATCAAAGGACAAGATATAAGAAGGGCTCGTTTCCGACCTGGCCGGTCGTGCGCGGCGTCTATGCGTTTTTCAAGGCGCTTTCGGACGGCATGAGCATCACAACGCGCGCGGCGGAGATTTTCGGCGAGGAGGAAACGGAACCGTCAAAGTTTGAAAAATGGCTTGCGAAGCGCTTCGACAAGTCCGCCATGGATATTGTGAAGTGGACTGCGGTCGTGCTCGCCGTGATCCTCGCAATCGGCCTTTTCTTCCTGCTGCCGATCGGCGTCATCTCGCTTCTGGAACTTGCTTTCGGAAAGATGAGTCCGGTTCTGAGCGCGATCGTGCAGGGACTGATCCGGCTTGTGATCTTCCTTGTTTATCTTTACGCGATCTCCGGGATCAGGGATATCCGGCGCGTATTCATGTATCACGGCGCGGAGCACAAAACGATCGCCTGCTATGAGGCGGAGCTTCCGATGACGCCGGAGAACGCTCAAAAATGCACGCGGCTCCATCCGCGCTGCGGCACGAATTATCTGTTTCTGACGATGGCTGTCTCGATCATCGTGACCACCGTCGTTTCCGCGCTCTGCACGCTGATCCCCGGGTTTACCGCCTGGCACGACGCGAGCGGACTGAACAGCTTTCTGTTCCGTCTCGCGCGGATCGTTCTGATCCTTCCCATTGCGGGCATCTCCTATGAAGTTCTGAAGGCGGCGGCAAAGCACGACAATCTCGTCTGCCGCATTGCCCGCGCGCCCGGTCTTGCGCTGCAGCATCTCACGACGAAGGAGCCGACCGGGGATATGCTCGAGGTGGCGATCGCGTCGTTCGAGCTTGCGCTGCATCCGCCGAAGGGCGATCTGGAATTCGACACAAAGGCGAATGCGCCGGAGCTGGACAGAAAGATCGAACCCGAAGAGATCCCCGAGCCGGAACCGACGGAGGAACAGACCGAAGACGCGGAGACGGCGGTTGACGAAGCGCCGGATGCGGACGCGGGAGAGGGCGGGGACGAATGATCGTCCGCAGAGCCGAACAGCAGATCGCAAAGCGGCTCGAGCCGGTCGCGGGAGAGGACGCGCGTCTCGAGGCGACGTTCCTGTTGCGCGCGAGCGGGTTTCATTCGCCGTATCAGGAGCTGTCCGAAACGGACGCAAAGGCGCTGGAGCCGCTGATCGAACGCCGGCTTTCCGGCGAACCGCTGCAGTATGTGCTCGGCGAATGGGAGTTTTACGGACTTCCGTTCTATGTGAACGAGTCGGTGCTGATCCCGCGCCCCGACACGGAGCGCCTGGTCGAAACGGCGCTGCGCCTGCTTTCGGAGGAGCGCAGCGACGTGCTGGATCTTTGCTGCGGCAGCGGCTGCATCGGCGTCGCGCTCGCTGCGCTGGGCGGCGCGAACGTGACGGCGGCGGATATCAGCGCGGACGCGCTGGAGATTGCCGAACGCAACGCAAGACGCAACGGCGTTTCGCTCACGACCGTGCAGAGCGATCTGTTTGAAGCCGTGGAGGGGACGTTCGATCTGATCGCATCGAATCCGCCGTATCTGTCCGAAACGGAAATGGACGCGCGTGACAGGAGCTTGCGCTATGAGCCCGCGTCTGCGTTGTACGGCGGCGCGGACGGGTTGGATTTTTATCGCCGGATCGCCGCAGACTATCAAAGATATCTGAAGCCGGGCGGCACGCTGCTTCTGGAGATCGGTATGACGCAGAAGGACGCGGTCTCGGCGATGTTTGAAAATAGTGAATGTATTTGCGATTACGGCGGACGTCCGCGCGTGATCGCGGTGAAGAAGCATGATTGAGAAACTGGAAAAGTGCAAAGAACGGTATCAGGCGCTGACGGAAGCGCTGTCAAAACCAGACGCGGTAAATGACCGCGAGGTGTTTTCCGTGCTTTCGCGCGAGCATGCGGAGCTCGGCACGATCGTCGCCGCGTTCGACCGCTTCAGGGAGACCGAACGGGAGCGCGACGACTGCCTTGCGCTGCTTTCGGAGCATCCCGACGCGGAGATGAAAGCGCTGGCGGAAGAGGAGCTTGCCGCGCTTGAAACGTCCCTTGCCGAACAGGAGACCGAACTCAAAGCGCTGCTGCTGCCGAAGGACGAAAACGACGACCGCGGCGTTATTCTGGAGATCCGCGCGGGCACGGGCGGCGAAGAAGCGTCGCTGTTCGGCGCAGACCTTTTGAGAATGTACCTCCGTTATGCGGAACGTCACGGATTCAAGACCGAAACGCTGTCCGAGAACGTCACGGAGCTCGGCGGCGTCAAGGAGATCATTCTGTCCGTCTCCGGCAAGCGCGGCGCGTATGCGCGTCTGAAATTCGAGGGCGGCGTGCACCGCGTACAGCGCGTGCCCGAGACCGAATCGCAGGGGCGCATTCACACGAGCGCGGCGACGGTCGCCGTCATGCCGGAGGTCAGCGATATCCATATCGACATCAAGGATTCCGACCTGCGCATCGACACCTACCGGTCGAGCGGCGCGGGCGGGCAGCATGTCAACAAGACGTCGTCCGCGATCCGCATCACACATCTGCCGACCGGGATCGTGGTCGCGTGCCAGAATGAGCGCAGCCAGCTCCAGAACAAGGAACAGGCGATGCGGCTTTTGAAAAGCCGTCTTTACGAGCATTTTGCGTCGCAGCAGCATGCGCAGCTTGCGGATCAGAAAAAGAGCATGGTCGGCAGCGGCGACCGCAGCGAGCGCATCCGGACCTACAATTTCCCGCAGAGCCGTGTGACCGATCATCGCATCGGGCTGACGCTCTATAAGCTCGAAGCGTTTCTGGACGGCGACATGGACGAAATGATCGACGCGCTGACGCTTGCGGAGCGCGCGGCGAAGCTGAGCGGGGAGGCGGACGCATGAAGACGGAAGTAATCTCAACGGTCCGCAAAGAGGACGCCGGCACGCAGCTCGGCGCGGAGCTGATCCAGAACGGTGCGCTCGTCGCGTTTCCCACGGAAACGGTTTACGGGCTCGGCGCGAACGGCATGGACGGCAAGGCGGTCAACCGGATCTTCGAAGCGAAGGGACGGCCGAACGACAATCCGCTGATCCTGCACATTGCGAAAAAAAGCGACGTGAAGTTTCTGTGGGCGCATGTGCCGAAGCTGGCAAACACGCTGATGGACACGTTCTGGCCCGGTCCCCTCACGTTGATCTTCAACAAGGCGGACGAGGTCCCGTACGAGGTCACGGCGGGGCTCGAGACCGTTGCGGTGCGCATGCCTTCGGACAAGACCGCGCGGCTTCTGATCCAGAAATCCGGCGTTCCGATCGCCGCTCCGAGCGCGAACCGCTCCGGCAGACCGAGCCCGACGACGGCGCAGCACGTTCTTGCGGACATGGACGGGCGGATCCCGCTGATTTTGGACGGCGGTCCCTGCAAATACGGTGTGGAATCCACGGTGCTTTCGCTCGTCGGCGAGCCGACGATCCTGCGCCCGGGTGCGGTCACGCGCGAAATGCTCGAGGCGGTCATCGGACCGGTCCGGCTCGCGCCGAGCATCCTGAAACCGCTCGGCGAGCGCGAGATCGCGGCGTCGCCCGGCATGAAGTACAAGCATTACGCGCCGGATGCCGAGGTGCATGTGGTGGAGGGCGAGCCGAAAGCCGCTGCGAAGCGCATCCGTTCGCTGTATTACGAATACGAGGCGGAGGGAAAGACCGTCGCGATCCTCGGTACGGAGCAAACGATCGCGTCGTACCGGAACCTGAACGCCTATTCGCTCGGCGACCGGGAAGAACCGGAAACGCTCTGCGCGAATCTGTTCCGGCTGCTGCGCGACGTCGGCGCGAGCTGCGACGTGATCCTTGCGGAGGGCGTCGACACGGCGAACACCGGACTGGCGTTCATGAACCGTCTTCTGCGCGCCGCCGGCTTTTCGCGCGAAACGGTATGAAACGGCCCGAAGCACGAAAAAAGTTGTTTTCGCCCCTATACAAACGGGCGGTGATTTGATATAATAAATGAAAATGATCGGAGGGGTTACGAGCATCTATGAAACTGTCTATCGGATCCGACCACGGCGGATATGCATATAAAGAAGCCGTAAAAGAGCATCTCCTCTCGCAGGGACACGAGGTGATCGACTGCGGCTGCTTCGGCACCGAGAGCGTCGATTATCCCGAATTCGGCATCAAGGCAGCAGAGCTTGTGCGCGACGGCGAAGCCGACCGCGGCATCGTCATCTGCACGACCGGCATCGGCATGTCCATCGCGGCGAACAAGGTCCGCGGGATCCGCTGCGCGCTTTGCGGCGATCTGACGTCTGCGGAAATGACAAGAAGACACAATGATTCAAATGTTTTGGCAATGGGAGCGGGAATTATTCCGCTCTCTTTGGCATTGGAGATCACGGACAAGTGGCTTTCGACTGAGTTTGAAGGCGGAAGACACGCAAGAAGAATCGGAATTATTACCGCTTATGAGGCGGGGAAGGAGCAAGTATGAAAGTAACCGTTATTGACCATCCGCTCGTACAGCACAAGCTGTCCAGACTGCGCGACAAGAACACGAGCAACAAGGAATTCCGCGAGCTCGTCAGCGAACTTGCAATGCTGATGTGCTACGAGGTCACGCGCGATCTTCCGCTCGTCGATGCGGAGATCGAAACGCCGATCTGCAAGAGCACGTTCAAGGTCCTTGCAAACGAAAAGATCGCGATCGTGCCGATCCTGAGAGCAGGTCTCGGCATGGCGGACGGCATGATGAACATGATCCCGAACGCCAAGATGGGACACATCGGCATGTACCGCAATCCCGATACGCTGAAGCCGACCAGCTATTATTGCAAGCTGCCGTACGACATCGAGGAGCGCGACGCGATCCTGGTCGATCCAATGCTGGCGACCGGCAACTCGGCGATCGAGGGCATCCGCGTGCTCAAAGAGGGCGGCGCAAAGAGCATCCGTCTCGTAAACCTGCTTGCCGCGCCCGAGGGCATCGAAGCGATCCGCAAGGTCTATGACGACGTTGACATCTACGTCGCATGCATCGATGAAAAGCTGAACGATCACGGCTATATCGTTCCCGGTCTCGGCGACGCGGGCGACCGTCTGTTCGGCACGAAATAATCATTCAAACGGAGAAGAGTATGGCGAGCATCATGGAACGGATCGCTGAAGCGGAGACCCGTGCCGACGCGATTCTCGAAGAAGCAAACCGCACGGCGAGAGAGCTTGTTGCAAAGACCAGAACCGAAGCGGAGGACGCGATCGTCGCCGCAGCGGAGACGCAGCGTATCCAGACCGTCGAGATCCTTCGACAGGCACAGACGGACGGGGAAGCGATCGCCGCCGAAGTGACGGAGCGTGCGAAATCCGAAACCGACAAGCTCATCGGCGCGGCGGAAAGGAACATTCCCGAAGCGGTTGCATATTTGATGGAAAGGATTGAAGCAACGGTATGATCGTATCGATGAAGCGACTGTCTTTGGTCGCGCTGAAATCGGATCAGGACGCAATTCTTCATGCGCTGCAGGAAGCCGGAACGGTGGAGATCATCAAGCTCGCCGACGGCGACGTGCAGAACGGAGATGCGGATACGGTCAACGCGCGCATTCAAAGGTTAGCCGAATCCATCAACGCCGTCAAGCCGTACGCGAAGAAGCCCGGCTTTTTAAGCCCGCAGAAACGCGAGATGACACTTTCGGACATGCGCGAATATGTGCCGAAGGCGGAGCAGACGACGAACGAGATCGAAGA
This sequence comes from Clostridia bacterium, assembly GCA_017438865.1. GTDB lineage: Bacteria > Bacillota > Clostridia > Christensenellales > CAG-138 > UBA3792. Next base: position 6,460 of record JAFRUN010000059.1, on the reverse strand, counting down.
GCTGACGCATACGCAGGCGCGCCTCCTCTCGGAACGGGAGAAGGCGGTTTCGACGCGCGCGTCGCTGGAGCCGTGGGAGACGATGACCGTGCCGATGGATACGGTCAGGAACACGTCGCGTGTACATTATTTCATCGGACTTCTTGCTTCCAAGGACGTACAGCGCGTACGCGAGCAGGAGTATCTGGAAGCCGAATTCATGAACGAAAGCGCGACGGTTCCGACGATCCTTGCCTGCAGGGAGGACGACACGCGCATTGTGCAGAATTTCCTGAAGACGGTCGAATGGCAGGACTATGTGTTTCCGAAACTGCCGGGGACGCCGCGGGAAGCGATCGAATCGCTGAATCGCAGGATCGCCGAGATCGACGGGGAATACGACGCTGCACAGAAGGAGCTCGAAGCGCGCGGCGACACGATCGAAACGCTTCAGAACGCGCTGGACGCCGAAGCCATCGATGCGGACCGTCTTTCGGCAAGCGGCGATCTTTCCTATACGGCGCACGCGTTCGTTCTGGAGGGCTGGATCCGCGCGGACGAGGTCGAAAAGACCGAGCAGGCGATCAAAAACGTGACGGAAGCGTACAGCTTTGAAGTACGCGATCCGGCCGAGGGCGAGGAACCGCCGTCTGTTGTCAAAAACAGCAGGTTCGTAAAGCCGTTCGAGGAGGTGCAGACGCTGTATTCGCGTCCGACCTACGGTACGATCGACGGAACGCCGTACATGACGCCGTTCTATATCCTGTTGTTCGGCCTGATGCTTTCCGATACCGGCTACGGCATCCTGCTGATGCTCGGCACGCTGCTCTACATCAAAAAGAAAAAGCCGACCGGCATGAGCGCGGGCATCTCGCGCGTACTGTTCTGGGGCGGGCTCTCTACGATCGTCTGGGGCGTTCTCTGCGGCTCGTTCTTCGGCATCACAAAGACGTCTGCGTCCACGATCGAGGTCGGCGGCGCATTCAGTCAGATCTCCATGTTTTTTGAAAAGCTCGGCATCTTCCCGGCCCTGCTCGATCCGATGCAGAATTCCATGGTGATGCTCGGACTGTGCTTCGGACTCGGCGTTCTGCATATCGTTGCGGGATACATTGTCGGCGCGATCGACCGGTTCTCGAAAGGCGATTGGAAAAGCGCGATCTTTGATCAGATCTCCTGGGTACTGATCACACTCGGGCTGGTCGTCGGCTTCCTTCCGGCGATCGCCGGAATGGCAGGCATGTCGGTCACCCTTTCGAAATCCGTCACGATGCCCGCGCTGATCGCCGCAGGCGTCGGCGCCTTGATGGTCGTGCTGTTCAAAGGCAGGGAAAAGAGAAACCCGCTGAAGCGCATGATGAGCGGTCTCGGCGGTCTCTACGACGTCACGAGCGTTCTGGCGGACATCCTGTCCTACGCGCGTCTGTTCGCGCTCGGCATTGCGACCGGCGTCATCGGTCAGGTCTTCAACATGCTCTGCGGCATGCTGGCGAGCGCATCGAATCCCGTGATGAAGATCGTCGGTGCGATCGGCAGCATCGTCCTTCTCGTGCTGCTGCACACGTTCAACGTCGCGATCAACGCTCTCGGCGCGTTCGTGCACTGCGCAAGACTGCAGTACGTCGAATTCTACGGCAAGTTCTACGAATCCGGCGGAAAGGAATTCCGTCCGCTTTCATACAACACCAAACACGTTCAGGTAACAAAGTAAAATCTATAATGAAAAAGGAGAAACTAACAACATGAATTGGGGTGCAATTTGGGCGACCGCCGGTGCGGTCATTGCAGCATTATTGGCAGGTATCGGTTCCGCGATCGGCGTCGGCATCACCGGTCAGGCGTCTGCGGGCGTCGTTTCCGAGAATCCGGATCTCTCCGGTAAGTGCCTGCTTCTGCAGCTCCTTCCGGGCACGCAGGGTATCTACGGACTGCTGATCGCGATCGTCATCATGAGCAACTCCGGTCTGATGGGCGATGCGGCAAAGCTGGCGGCGCTGGAAGCAAATACGGCGCTCGGCGTTCGTTTCTTCCTGGCGGGCCTTCCCATCGCGTTCGGCGGTCTTCTGTCCGCGCTTTATCAGGGCAAGGTTGCCGTCGCAGGCATCAACATGGTAGCAAAGAAGCCCACCGAAAGCGGTAAGGGCATGGTCATGGCGATCATGGTCGAGACCTACGCGGTTCTGTCCCTGCTCATCTCCTTCCTGCTCGTCAACAGCATTTTATAAGAAACGAGGCAAGGTATGGGAAACGAGAGTGCAGCAAACCTCATCGACAGGATCCTGGCGGACGCGAAGGAAGCGGCCGAAAAGGTGCTTGCCGACGCCGAGGCCTCCGCAAGCGGCATCCGTAAATCCCGGGACGAAGAGATCGCAAAGAAAGCCGAGCAGGTCGCAAAGGAACGTGAGCAGCAGATTTCCGTTATTCTGAACGGCTGCCGCACGCGTGCCGAGCTCGACGGACGGAAGGAAACGCTTCGCGCAAAACGCGTACTGCTGGACGGCGTGTTCGCCGAAACCTATGCAAGAATGCTTGCGCTGGCAACGGACAAACGGGAAGCGCTGTTCCTTTCGGTCCTCGAAAAGGAAGCGAAGGCGAACGATACCGTCATGCCGGCGAAGGTGGATCGCGCGGTGCTCGAACACGCAGTGAAAAAACTGCCGTTCCGCGTTCGTGTATCCGATAAGGACGCAGAGGCGGAGGCGGGTTTTGTCCTGTTCGGCGACGGGTACGAAAAAGACTGCTCCATGAAGGCGATCCTGAGAGAACTTCGCGACGCGGAAGAAACGAATGTCGCAAAGATCCTATTTCGGTAAGAGAGGAGAGAACTATGCCGCAACCGAGTTACGCATACGCATGTGCGAGACTGTCCGCGCTGAATAAACGGCTCATCGAGCCGCAGACGATTCAGCGTATGCTGGACGGTTCCGCTTCGGATGCGATGCGCGCGCTGTCCGACGTTCGCTACGGCAATCTTTCCGACGCGACGGAAGCGGACGTTGAACGCATGATCGAGCGGGAAATGAGCGACGCCATGCAGGAGGTCCGGGAGCTTTCTCCGAATCCTGCGATCACCGATCTGTTCCTGCTGCGCGCGGACGTGCAGAATCTCAAGGTGCTCTTAAAGGCGCGGCTTTTGAATCAAACCGACGTTTCGTTCACACCGGGCGGATTGTTCGATCGGGAAACACTGACCGCAATGGTCAAGGAGCGTCAGTACGACGCGCTGCCGGAGGAGCTTCGGAACGCGCTGGACGCGCTGGAAAAGCGGTTGGAGATCCGCGTGGAACCGCGGGACGTTTCGATCGCGCTTGACCGCGCATATCTCGCGCACGCGCTGAAGCAGTCCGCAAAGCAGCCGGTCTTTTCACAGTATTTCCGTTCGCTGGCGGATTTCGACAACGTGCTGACGTTTCTGCGCCTTCGCGCAACGGGCGCGTCGATCGAAACGCTCGACGAGGTCATTCTGCCGGAAGGCGGCGTGCGTTATGAGGATCTGTATAACGCGTACGAGTTTTCGTTCGATTCGCTGAACCGCATCCTCGGCAGAAGCGTTTGTCCGAACGCACTGCTTTTGGGACTCAACGCGATGCAGCGAACGGGCAGCATCGCCGAGGTCGAAAAGGCGCGGGACAATTATCTGGTATCGCTGCTTTCGGCGCACAAATACGAGAACGAATCCATCTACCCGATTATCGGCTATTATCTTGCGAAGGAGCGCGAGGGCAGGGCGGTGCGCCTCATCGTGACGGGCAAGCGCAACGGTCTTTCCGACGGTGTGATTCGCGAAAGGTTGGTGAAGCTGTATGGCGAACGGTAAATGCGCGGTCATCGGCGACCGTGATTCCATTCTGCTGTTCAAGGCGGTCGGGATTGAGGTTTATGCCGTTACGGACGGCGAACAGGCGAATAAGACGCTGCACCGTCTTGCACGAACCGGCTACGGCGTCGTGTATGTGACGGAGACGTATTATCCCGCGTGCGAGGAAACGATCCGCGAGTTTCAGGGCGAGCCGTATCCGGCGATCATTCCGATCCCGGACGTGTCCGGAACGCAGGGGATCGGTATGCGCGCGATCAAGGAGAACGTCGAAAAGGCGGTCGGCCTGGATATTTTGAGCAATTCATAACAGGAGAAAGAGTATGCAAGGTACTATCGTAAAGGTTTCGGGGCCGTTGATCGTTGCGAGCGGAATGGCGGACGTGCAGATGTTCGACGTCGTCCGTGTTTCCGAAAAGCATCTGATCGGCGAAGTCATCGAATTGCGCGAGGATAAGGCGTCCATTCAGGTTTATGAGGAAACGGGCGGCATCGGTCCCGGCGAACCGGTTTATTCGACCGGCGCGCCGCTTTCCGTCGAGCTTGCCCCCGGTCTCATCGAATCCATCTACGACGGGATCCAGCGTCCGCTGAACAAGATCCGCGAGCAGGCGGGCGACCGCATCACGCGCGGCATCACCGTCGATTCTCTGGATCACGAAAAACTCTGGCACTTCGTTCCGGTCGCAAAGGTCGGCGACGAGGTCACGGGCGGCGACGTGCTCGGCACCGTGCAGGAGACCGAGGCGGTCCTCCATAAGATCATGGTCCCGCCGAACGTCGGCGGCACGCTGACCTGGATCTTCGAGGGCGACGCGAACATCGTCACGCCGATCGCGAAGGTCGAAAAGGACGGAAAGACCGTCGAGATCCCGATGCTGCAGAAATGGCCGGTCCGCAAGGGCAGACCGTACGCGGAAAAGCTCGCGCCGAACGAGCCGATGGTCACCGGTCAGCGCGTCATCGACACGCTGTTCCCGGTCGCAAAGGGCGGCGTTGCGGCGGTTCCCGGTCCGTTCGGAAGCGGCAAAACGGTCGTGCAGCATCAGCTTGCGAAGTGGGCGGATGCGGACATCATCGTATACGTCGGCTGCGGCGAACGCGGCAACGAGATGACGGACGTTCTGATGGAGTTCCCCGAGCTCAAGGATCCGCGCACGGGGCTGTCGCTGATGAAGCGCACCGTTCTGATCGCGAACACGTCCGACATGCCGGTCGCGGCGCGCGAGGCGTCCATTTATACGGGCATTACGATCGCGGAATACTTCCGCGACATGGGATATAAGGTCGCGATCATGGCGGACTCGACGAGCCGCTGGGCGGAGGCGCTCCGCGAAATGTCCGGCCGTCTTGAAGAGATGCCCGGTGAAGAAGGGTATCCCGCGTATCTTTCCTCCCGTCTTGCGGAGTTCTATGAGCGCGCGGGCAGCGTAAAGACGCTCGGCAGCGAGGGCAGGACCGGCGCGGTCACGGCGATCGGCGCGGTTTCTCCTCCGGGCGGCGATATCTCCGAACCCGTTTCGCAGGCGACGCTGCGTATCGTCAAGGTTTACTGGGGACTTTCCTCCAAGCTGGCGTACGCGCGTCACTTCCCGGCGATCGACTGGCTGCAGTCGTATTCGCTGTATCAGGACCGCCTGTCCCCGTGGTTCAACCATGAAGTCAACAGCGAGTGGTCGAACCTCGTGTCTCGCACCATGCACCTTCTGCAGGTCGAGAGCGAGCTCGACGAGATCGTCCGTCTGGTCGGTATCGACGCGCTGTCCTTCAGGGACCGTCTGACGCTCGAAGCGGCGCGCAGCATCCGCGAGGACTATCTGCACCAGAACGCGTTCCACGAGGTCGACACCTACACCTCGCCGAAAAAGCAGTTCATGATGCTGAAGGCGATCATGACCAACTATGAAAAGAATCTGGAAGCGCTCGAAAAGGACGCGTCCTTCCGCGAACTTCTGGCGCTGCCGGTCCGCGAACGCATCGGCAGACTGAAATATGTGCCCGAAGCGGAAGCGGAGGCAGAGTACAACGCGATCATGAAGGATATGACCGAACAGATCACGGCGCTGACGGAAGGAGGACAGTTCTGATGCGTAAGGAATACCGTACCATTTCCGAAGTCGTCGGCCCGCTGATGCTGGTGAAGGACGTCGAAGGCGTCAAGTACGACGAGCTGGTCGAGATCGAACAGGCGGACGGCGCGATCCGCCGCGGCCGAGTTCTGGAGATCAACGGCGACAAAGCCATGGTCCAGCTCTTCGAGGGCTCGCAGGGTCTGCGTATTTCCGACAGCAAAGCGCGTTTCCTCGGACATTCCATTGAGCTCGACGTCGCGCCCGACATGCTCGGCCGCGTCTTCGACGGCATGGGCAAGCCGAAGGACGGCGGTCCCGCGTTGATCGCGGAAAAGCATCTGGACATCAACGGCACGGCCATGAACCCCGCCGCGCGCGACTATCCGTCCGAGTTCATTCAGACGGGTATTTCCGCCATCGACGGGCTGAACACGCTGGTCCGCGGTCAGAAGCTGCCGGTGTTCTCCGGCAGCGGCCTTCCGCACGCAAACCTTGCGGCGCAGATCGCGCGTCAGGCAAAGGTCCTCGGCAGCGACGAAAAGTTCGCGGTCGTCTTTGCCGCGGTCGGCATCACGTTCGAGGAAGCGGACTT
>JAFRUN010000058.1 GCA_017438865.1 Clostridia bacterium | reverse complement strand
GAAGGAAGTCATCGGTCTTCTGAACGAGCGTGAAAAGCTCGAGAAGAACCTCGGCGGCATCAAGGAAATGAAGAAGCTCCCGGCAGCGCTGTTCGTTGTCGATCCGCGCAAGGAGCACATCGCGATCGCAGAAGCGCGCAGTCTGGGCATTCCGATCGTCGCGATCATCGACACCAACTGCGATCCGGACGAGGTCGATTATCCGATCCCCGGCAACGACGACGCGATCCGTGCGGTCAAGCTGATCGCTGCGAAGATGGCGGACGCCGTGCTCGAAGGCAAGCAGGGCGAGCAGATGACCGACGCGGCCGAAGAAGAAACCGAAGAGAACGAAGACGAAGAATAATCGGGAGGTAGCACCATGAACTTTACCGCAAAAGACGTACAGGGACTGCGTGAGCGCACCGGCGCCGGCATGATGGACTGCAAGAAGGCGCTCGTGGAAACGAACGGCGACGTCGAAAAGGCGATCGACTTCCTGCGTGAGAAGGGCCTTGCGAAGGCCGCGAAGAAGGAAGGCCGCATTGCGGCGGAAGGTCTTGTCGCCGATTATCGCGAGGGCAATGTTGCCGCGCTCGTCGAGGTCAACTGCGAGACCGACTTCGTTGCGAAGACCGACCGGTTCAAGGATTTCGTCAAGATGATCGCAAAGCAGGTCGTGGAAGCGAACCCCGCGGATCTCGAAGCGCTGATGGCAAGCGAGATCGACGGTCAGACCGTGCAGGCACTGCAGACCGCGGCGGTTGCGGAGATCGGTGAAAAGATCACGATCCGCCGTTTCGTCCGCATGGAAGGCGCAGTCGACACATACATCCACCTCGGCGGCAGCCGCGGCGTTCTCGTACAGTTTGCCGAGGCGAGCGATCCCGAAGCCATGCACGACGTGGCGCTGCAGATCGCGGCGGCTTCTCCCATCTGCGTTTCCCGCGAGGATCTTCCGCAGGAGTACATCGACCGTGAGCGTGCCGTTCAGCTGGCGACCGCAAAGGAAGAGAATGCAAACGCTGCAAAGCCGAAGCCCGATGCGATCATCGAGAAGATGGTCGACGGCCGTATGCAGAAGTACTACAAGGAAGTCTGCCTTGAGGAACAGCAGTTCGTCAAGAATCCGGACGTCACCATCAAGGAGATGCTGAAGAGCAAGAACGCGTCGAAGGTCCTGGCATTCGTCCGCTACGAGAAGGGCGAGGGCATTGAAAAGCGCAAGGACAACTTTGCGGAAGAAATCGCAAACATGACCAAATAAGAACCGAATCAGAAAGAGCACCGGACTTCCGGTGCTCTTTGCATATAAAATGCATAAAATGGTTCGTTCTGCCGCTATAAAAAGACAAAAATCGCAAAAGAATGGATAAATATCTTTTTTTTGATTGCTTTTCGCGGAAAAATGTATTACAATAACATTGTCTGTAACCATGCCGCATAACAGGGCAGAAAAAGGGGATCCCTCCGGAAGCGCTTTTTGCACGGTTCGGGGGCAAACATGAAAGGAAAGGAGAGGATGATGTGGGAAAATACATAGTCAAGCGCATTCTTCTTGCGATACTGACGGTATTCATCATCTGTTTAATCACGTTTTTCCTGATGCACGCGGTTCCGGGCGGACCGTTCAACAAGGAAAAAGCGCTCAGCCAGGCGACGATCGAAGCGCTGAACGCACGTTATAACCTGGATAAGCCGGTCTGGCAGCAGTTCCTGCTTTATATGCGGAATCTGTTCAAGGGCGATTTCGGCGTTTCCCTGAAGAACGGCCGCGAGATCACGAAGATCATCGGCGAGGCGTTTCCGATCTCTGCGAAGCTCGGCGTTTCCGCCATGATCGTCGCGCTGTTCCTCGGCACGGTCTTCGGCAGCACGGCCGCATTGATGCGGAACAAACTGCCGGATCGATTGATCGTCTTCTTCTCCACTCTGTTTACGGCGGTACCGAGCTTCATTCTCGCGACGCTGCTGCTGCTTCTGTTCTGCATCAAGCTCAAATGGGTTCCTGTCTGGGACGCGAACAGCAACAATTATGTCCTGCCGGTCATAGCGCTTTCTGCGTACCCGATGGCGTATATCACGCGTCTTTCCAAGACGAGCATGCTGGACGCGCTGAGTCAGGACTATATCCGAACGGCGCGTGCAAAGGGCGTATCGAAGTTCAAAATGATCTTCAAGCACGCGCTCCGGAACTCGCTGATCCCGGTCATCACATACGCCGGTCCGCAGATCGCGTACATCATCACCGGTTCGATGGTCATCGAGACGATCTTCACGGTCGGGGGACTCGGCAGCAAGTTCGTAACCGCGATCACCAACCGTGACTACACCATGATCATGGCGACAACGATCTTCCTTGCCACACTGATGGTCATTGCGAACCTGATCTGCGACCTCCTGTACAAGCTGGTCGATCCGCGGATCAAGTATGATTGAGGGGAGGTGCGCGTATGGAAGAACAGAAACCGTTAAAAAAGAATCCGCTCAGCATGCAGCTTGACCTCTCCAAATTCTCGGAGGAGACGTTCAAAGCCGCGACCGACGAGGAAAAGCGTCAGCAGGATGTCATGGGCGAAAGCACGACGTTCTTCAAGGACGGCATGCGCAAGCTCTTCAAAAACCCGCTTGCGGTCATGAGCATCGTTGTGATCGTGCTGATCCTTCTGATCATCACCTTTGCGCCGATGATCGTTCCCTACAAGTACGAGGAGATCCTTTCGGTCAACGGCGTCCGCGACAAGGGCGCAAAGAACCTTGCTCCGTTCAAGTACAGCCAGCTGGAGCAGGAATACATCGATAACGGCGGATCGAGATTCCCGCATCTGTTCGGAACCGACGAGCAGTGCCGCGACTACTTTATCCGCGTCGTCTACGGTACGCGAATCTCCTTCTTCATCGGATTCTTCGCGTCGATCATCGTCCTGATCATCGGTATGCTGTACGGCAGCATTTCCGGATACTTAGGCGGCAAGGTCGACCTTGTGATGATGCGTATCGTCGATATCATTTACTCGCTGCCGGATATGCTGATGATCATTCTGCTGTCGGTCGTTCTGAACGAGGTGCTGAAGTTCTCAAGCGGCTCGCTGCTTGCAAAGCTCGGCACCAACATGGTCAGTCTGTTCATCGTATTCGGTCTTCTGTACTGGGTAGGCATGGCGCGTCTGATCCGCGGTCAGATCCTTTCGATCAAGGAGAATGAATACATCCTTGCGGCGAAGTCGATCGGCACGAAGCCGGGACGGATCATCCGCAAGCATATCCTGCCGAACTGTCTGTCGGTCATCATTATCTCGACGGCGCTGCAGATCCCGTCGGCGATCTTCACCGAGAGCTTTCTGAGCTTCGTCGGGATCGGCGTCAAGGCGCCGATGCCGTCACTCGGCTCGCTGGCGAACGCTGCGCGCGAGGGCCTGCAGAGCTATCCGTACAAACTGATCTTCCCGGCGATCGTGATCTGCCTGATCGTTCTGAGTCTGAACCTGCTCGGCGACGGTCTCCGCGACGCGTTCGATCCGAAATTGAAGAGGTGACGGCCATGAGTGAAACATTATTGAGCGTACAGGATCTGCACACGTCGTTCTTCACCGATAACGGTGAGGTACAGGCGGTCAACGGCGTCAGCTTTGACCTGAATCCCGGAGAGATCCTCGGCATCGTGGGCGAATCCGGTTCCGGAAAGTCCGTTACGGCATATTCCATCATGCAGATTCTTGCCGACACCGGCAAGATCACACAGGGCAAGGTGCTGTTCAAGGGCGAGGACCTGACCAAGTGGAACGACAAGCAGATGCAGGGCTTCCGGGGCAAGAACTGCTCGATCATCTTCCAGGATCCGATGACGAGTCTGAACCCGGTCTTTACGATCGGCAACCAGATGCGCGAGGCGGTCGTTCTGCATACGGACCGTCGCGGCGCGGCGGCGGACGCGCGCGTCAAGGAGCTTTTGGAGCTGGTCGGCATCAACGAGCCGGAGAAACGAATGAAGCAGTATCCGTTCGAGCATTCCGGCGGCATGCGTCAGCGTGTCATGATCGCGATGGCGCTCGCGTGCGAACCGGACATTCTGATCGCCGACGAGCCGACGACGGCTTTGGATGTGACGATCCAGGCGCAGATCCTCGAGCTGATCCAGTCGCTGCAGAAGAAGCTGGGCATGGCGGTCATCCTTGTCACGCACGACCTCGGCGTTATCGCCGATATGTGCGACAACATCATCGTCATGTACGGCGGCCGCATCTGCGAGCGCGGTACGGCGCGGGAGATCTTCTACAACCCGAAGCACGAGTATACGAAAGGCCTGCTCCGTTCGATCCCGAACGTCAGCAACATGAAGCAGAAGCTGGTCCCGATCGCCGGCACACCGATCAATATGCTGAACCTGCCGAAGGGCTGCGCTTTCTGCCCGCGCTGCGACGCGGCGATGAAGATCTGCCTTTCCGAGGTGCCGCAGGAGCTTACGATCAACGAGGACCACAAGGCGGCCTGCTGGATGAACGTAAAAGCCGCATATGAGGAGGCATCCCGCAATGAGTGAAACTTTGGTAGATGTACGGAACCTCAAGCAGTACTTCCCGGTCAAGGTCGGCATTGCAAGGACCATTCCGCTGAAGGCGGTCGACGACATCTCCTTCACGATCGGGAGGGGCGAAACGCTCGGTCTGGTCGGCGAATCCGGTTGCGGCAAAACGACGGCGGGACGATCGATCCTGCGGCTCTATAAGCCCACGGGCGGCGAGGTGTACTTTAACGGCGAGCTTGTTACGGACAAGAACATCACGCATATGCGCAAAAAGATGCAGATGGTGTTCCAGGATCCGTATTCCTCGCTCGATCCGCGTATGACGGTCGAAGACATCATCGGCGAACCGCTGGACGTGCATAAACTCTGCTCCAACCGCAAGGAGCGCCATGAGCGTATCCTTGAGCTGATGGAAACGGTCGGACTGAACGCGGAGCATGCGACACGCTACGCGCACGAGTTTTCCGGCGGTCAGCGTCAGCGTATCGGCATTGCCCGTGCGCTTGCGGTCAAACCGGACTTCATCGTTTGCGACGAGCCGGTTTCCGCGCTGGACGTGTCCATTCAGGCGCAGATCATCAACATGTTCGAGGAACTGCAGGATAAGCTCGGCGTGGCGTATCTGTTCATCGCGCACGACCTTCTCGTCGTGCACCACATCTCCAAACGCATTGCCGTTATGTACCTCGGCAAGATCGTGGAGATCGCGGATGCAGACGAGCTGAACGAGCATCCGATCCATCCCTACACGGAATCGCTGCTTTCCGCGGTTCCGATCCCCGATCCGGACATCACGCGCGCGCGGCAGAGGATCATCCTCGAAGGCGACGTGCCGAGTCCATTGAAACGTCCGAGCGGATGTCCGTTCCGCACACGCTGCCGCTACGCAACGCCGCAGTGCGCGGAGGAATGCCCGGATCTTTCCGACCGCGGCGGCAACCATCTGGTTGCATGCTGGGTGAAATAACACGATAGCTCCCCGAAAGGGCTATAATAAAAAAATCAGGAGGAAAACAAGGTAATGAAGAAGTTTTTTGCACTTCTCCTTGCGGCTTTGATGGTGGTTTCGATTGTGGCCTGCACAGCAAAGCCGGAGAACAACGGCGGCAACGGCGGTTCGGAAGAAACACCCGATGCTGCGGCGCTTGTCAGCAAGGCGTTCATCGACCCGGTCAAGGATTGGGCGAAGTATGATGAGCTGATCAAGCAGATCAAGTCGGAGACGGACTTCGCAAAGCGTACCGAATTGATGCATCAGGCAGAGGACATCCTGATGGCGACCAACTGCGTCATCCCGATCTACTACTACAACGATATCTATCTGCAGAAGCCCTATGTGGAAGGCATCTACTCGAACCCGTATGCGACCAAGTTCTTCATGTATTCGAAGATGACCAACGGCGAGAAGACGCTCCGTCTGAACCTCTCCAGCGAGCCGGATTATCTGGATCCCGCGCTGAACAGCTCTGTCGACGGCGCCTGCCTCGCAGCGAACTCTTTCTCCGGTCTGTACACCTATGATGCGACCGGCAAGCCCGTTCCTGCTTGCGCAGAGGGCTACACCGTCAGCGAAGACGGCCTCACCTACACCGTCAAGCTGAAGGAAGGCCTCAAGTGGTCCGATGGTTCCGACCTCACGGCGGACGACTTTGTCTATTCCTGGAAGCGTGCAGCTGCGGATGAGACCGCTGCCGACTACGCCTACATGTTCGACAACTTCAAGAACTTCCCGGATATCGCGGTTTCCGCACCCGATGCGCTCACGTTTGTGTTCGAGCTGAACGCGCCGTGCGCATACATGGAAGACCTCATGGCGTTCCCGACCTTCTTCCCGGTGAAGCAGTCCGCTGTCGAAGCATATGCGGATTGGAAGACCTCTCCGGGCGGCTGGTGCCAGGAAGCGGGCTTTGTTTCCAACGGCGCATACGTCTGCACCGAGTGGAAGCATGACACCTCCATGACCTATGAGAAGAACCCCTACTGGTATGACGCGGACAAGGTCACCGTTGAGAAGCTCGAGTACATGCTCTCCGCTGACGATACGGCGATCTTTGCGGCATACAACGCAGGCAACCTTGACTTCGCAGACTCCGTCCCGACCGACGAAGTCGCGAACCTGCTCAGTAACCCCGAATTCCACATCGTCGACGAGCTCGGCACCTACTATGCGGCGTTCAACTGCAAGAGCAAGATCTTCGAAGGCAAGACCCCGGAACAGGCGGCCTGCATGCGCGAAGCGTTCATGATCCTCATCGATCGTGACTACATCTGCACGAACATCGGCCAGACCGGTCAGGTCGCGGCAAACGCGTTCATCCCGCTCGGCATGGCTGACGGCAACGGCGGCATCTTCAAGAAGACCGCAGAAGAGGGCTACTTCGATGCGAAGGCGATCAACACCAACCACGAAGCGACCGTTGAACGTGCTCGCACGCTCCTCAAGGCAGCGGGCTACAAGTTCGGTGAAGACGGCAAACTGACCGCGGAAACGCCGATCCAGCTTGTCTACCTCACCAACACCACTTCCGGCCACATCAAGATCGCGGAATCCATCCAGCAGGACCTTGCGGAGATCGGCATCGAGCTCAGCATCCAGCAGCAGGATTGGAACGTCTTCCTCGAGGAGCGCAAAGCCGGCAACTTCGACTTCGCGCGTGAGGGCTGGATCGCGGACTTCAACGACCCGATCAACATGCTCGAGATGTGGACCACCGTTTCCGGCAACAACGACTGCCAGTTCGGTCGGTAATCCACAGTTCAGGCCAACACAAAAGAGCACCGGGATCCCGGTGCTCTTTTTATGCCGTTTATTCGAAATGTATCAGTCCGTCGAGCTTGTATCGTTTATACAGCTCGACGAACGTGTCGATCGAGCAGACGATCGGCTCGCCTTCCGCATAGCGCTGCCCGTTTACCGTCTGCGCATAGCTGTCGGAGAAGAAGACCATACCGTTCTCGATGCCGTGGATCAGCATCACATGCCCGTATTTCTTTCCCGCCTTGCTGGTGCCCTTTTCGAAGCCGACCAGGATGTTGCGCGCGTGCGGGTTCTTTTCGGCGATCGCTTCCAGCGCTTCCCTGAGCGAGTATTTCTTTGCGGGATACGCGCTGATCCGATAGCCGCCGGAAGTCTCCGTTTTGTTCTTGTAAACGTCGAACGCATTTTTACCGTTGCACCCGACGTACTTTGTGTTGATGCCGAGCACGACCAGCTGGAGTCCCGCGTATCTTCCGCACTTACCCTTGAAGGATTTGACGCCGGCAGTCTTCTTTGCCTGCCGATAGGTTGATTCGATCTGTTCGATCAGCTGCATATCCGTCGCCAACTGCTCGGCGACCATCGCGACGGGATGTATTTCGGCAGCCGCAGTGAAATCGGAAAACGGAGAGAGCAGGCACAATGCCGCCGTGACCGTCACGGCAAATCGCCTGAGCTTGTTCATACGATCCACCTCCTGTTTGGGGTATCGTAGCACATTCTTTTTGGCTTGTGCCGGTTTTCGATGTTTCTTTATAATGTGTTTTCAAAATATCCGATTATTCATATCGACGTTACAAAAACGCCCAAAAATCACTGATTTTCGGTCACAGAACGGCCAAAAACAAAAAAAAGACGCAGACGTCGTGTCTGCGCCGGAATGTGCCGTTTACGGCGTCCCGGGGGACGGAGACGCGGGGGAGACGGACGGTTCCGCGGAGGAGGGAGAAGCGGCCGGCGTCTCGTCCGCATAGGCAAAGACCTTCCTGAGTCCGTACTTCGGATCGTCGTGCTTATAGGTCACAAATTCGCTGAGGCAGAAATGCATTGCGTCGCTTGTGGACTTGTAGTAATGCGCCCAGTCGAAGCCCGCGCGGAAGAAGCCGAGCTCATAGAGCAGGTAGTTCACGCAGGTTTCGGGCACGCCGTTCGGATCGGGCTGATAGGTACCGTCATAGGTGAAATCATAGTATTTGACGCCGTTCTCTTCGAGAATGCCGTTATAGACGAGATGCTCCTTGACGTCGTTGTCGATCAGCGCGGTGTTGCCGTTGTTGTTCTTGTTCGGCTCCATCGAAGCGTTGACGTCCGCCGCGGTGCCGAAAGAATGGTGGCTGATCGCTTTGAGACTCGACGTGAAGCGAGAGACGTAGCAGCCGTTATACTCCGTGATCAGGGAAATCGCCTTGATCACACCGGTGTCGCCGTTCGTGCCGTGCACACGGACGTGCGCGTTTTCGAGATACGCAAACGCCTTCTCAAAATACGGGACCGCGTCAACGTGCATTTTCCACGGCATTTGATTCGGATACCCCGGGATCTCGGTGATGTAGGTCTTTTCCCATGCGGGATCGGCTATGATATAACGTCCGTTTACCCACTGGTAGCGGTAGAGAAATTTCTCCGTCGAGCCGAAGAACCGAAACGCCTCCGGATAGGAATCGGGGAAGTTTTCGCGCGTGATCGTCTCCCATTCGTCGCCGAGGACACAGAACGAACAGCGATATACCTCCACGCTGCGCGCGCCGTTCACCGCCGCGCTGATCTTCAGCGTATGTACGCCGACAAGCAGCTCGGAAAAATCGACGAGCGACGAGAGCGACACGCCCTCGTCGGTCGTTCTGTCAGTCAGCGTGTAAACGCCGGTCCCGACACCCTTGAAATGCACCGATCTGCGGTACGGATAGGGCGCTTTGCTGTTGTGCGAGCAGGAGATCGAGATTCCGACGCTGCTCAGCGGATAATTTGAATAGATCGTGCCGCCGATCGTGTACGAACCGCCGAGCGGCAGGATCTCGCCGTCCTCCGGCAGCGGATTTGCGGCGTCCGCGCGGAACAGCAGGGAAAGATCGGGCGGCGGCGTTTTTTCCGTCGAGAGCTCAACGGAACCCTCCCCGATAAGCTCGATATCCTCGGCTCCGTCGTCAAAATCGGGCGTGTCGGTCTGCTCGGGCGCGGAAGGCGTCACGACGGCAATGAGAAAAATGAGCGCGCAAACCAGCACGCCGGTCAGCGCGCCGATCAGGATGCTTTGTTTTCTACTCCATTCGGGGAACTTCAACAGGGTTCCTTTCCCGGGGATCAAAACCCCTCCGATTCGATATTCTATTATACCATTTGTTTTTCACATGTTTGTCAACAGACTGTGAACAATCACAGACGGAAAAGGATTTTGAAAAAAAGAAAAAGCCCATCCGGATCGGACGGGCTTTTGTGCCGTGATTATGCTTCGACTTTGACGACAGGCGCTTCGGGCGCGTTCTTCTTGATGCTCTCGATGCCCTTGAGGCAGCTTGCCTTTGCTTTGTAGCTTTCGCCGGTTGCGACGATCTCGCCGTTCTTTGCCTTCAGACGGAAGCGGAACTCGCCCGCCTTGTCCTTGTAAACCTCAAACTTCGGATGCTTCTTCGCCTCGAAGCCCTCGACGGTCTGATCCTCGATCTCGCCGAGGCAGGACTTTCTGACGCTCTCAATGCCGTTCAGGCACGCTTTTTCCGTGGTGTAGATCTCGCTGACCGCAATGATCTCGCCGTTGCCGGCCTTCAGATTGAACTTGATACCGGACTTTACTTCTTTGACTTCAAATTTTCCCATGATCATGTTCCTTTCCGTTTTAAGATTTGACGGACTGACGGCCCGCCCCGTGTGCATTGAAACCGATCCGGGCTTGTGCCCGTTTCTGAGTTCAGTATACTCCCGGCATTATATATTGTCAAGGAAAATGAGCACAAAATTTGTGCCCGTTTCGACGGCGTTCGTCACCGAACGGAATGAAGCCGGCATACGATAGGAGCAGAGCGCCGGGAGGGAAGGAGGGGTTCGATGGACGAAGCGATCAAGGGACTTCTGGTGCCCTTTCTCGGCACGTCGGTCGGCGCGGCGGCGGTGCTGATCCTGAAAAACGGCATGCCGAAGCGCATTGCGGGCTTCCTTTCGGACGCGGCGGCGGGCATTATGACGGCGGCGGCCGTGTTCAGCTTATTGCTGCCTGCCATGGAGCAGACGGAAGCGGCAGGCGGTGCGGCGTGGGCGCCGACGTGCCTCGGCTTTCTGCTCGGCGCGGGGCTTTTGGCGGGCTGGGACCGGCTCTCGCTGCGTCTGCAGCGTCCGGGAGCCGTTGCGCATTCCACGCGGATGCTGGTGCTTTCGGTCAGCTTACACAACATTCCGGAGGGCATGGCGGTCGGCGCGGCGTACGCGGCGCTGCTTTCGGGACAGGGGACTGCGATGAGCGCGTTTGCGCTGGCGCTCGGGATCGCGCTGCAGAACCTGCCGGAGGGCGCGATCATTTCGCTGCCGCTCGCGGCGGCGGGCGTCGATCGGAAAAAGGCGTTCCTGTACGGGGTGCTGTCCGGCGTGTCCGAACCGATCGCGGGCGCGCTGACGATCGCGCTGTCCCGCGTTGCCGTGCCCGCGCTGCCGTGGCTGCTCTCCTTTGCGGCGGGTGCGATGGCGTATGTCACCGGATTCGAGCTGCTGCCCGACACGCTGAAGGATCGTCCGCTTGCAGGCACGGCGTTCGTGCTGATGGGCTTCGCCCTGATGACGGGTATGGATATCCTGCTCGGTTAAAGCGCCGATGCGTCGAACGGCTCGAGCCCGCGTTCGGTGAGCCGGAGCACGCGCGTGGCGACTTCCGCGATCAGCTTGCGGTCGTGCGTAACCGTCAGGATCGCACCGCGAAACTCCTTTAAAAGCGTGCGCACGGCGGGCGCGGACAGCGGGGAGAGGTTGCGCGTCGGTTCGTCCAGCACCAGCACGTCCGCGCGGTCGAGGATCGCTTTCAAAAGGAGCAGCTTTGCCTGCTGTCCGCCGCTTAAAGCACGGATCGGATGCGACATCTCGTCGGTTGTGTACTTCATGCTGCCGAGAAAAATGCGCGCTTCGGTAACCGATTCCTTGTCGCCGTCCGGGGCGAGAAACTCCGTCGGAAGCCGGTTCAGAGGCAGCAGATCGGAATACGTCTGCGGCATATAGAACATGCGGTACCCGCGCGCGGCGATTTCATCCTTCAATATCCTCAGAAGCGTCGTCTTGCCGCAGCCGTTGCGCCCGACGATGCAGACGCGCTCCGGTCCCGAAATGCGGATGGCGACGTTTTCCGAAAGCGTGCGTTCCCCGAGCGTCAGCGGCTCCGGACCGTATTGGAGCACGGTACGCCCGTTTTTCACTTCGCCGCCGAGCCACTTCGGCAGGATCGCCCACTCGGCTTCCGGCGCATCGGTCAGTTCTGCCTCTTCCTTTTCGAGCCGTCTGCCGATCGAGAGCACGGTGTGCATCTTCTTTTTCAGCAGCCGTCCCGTCTCCGGAGCGCTTGACTTGGTCGTCGCCTGCGCGTGATCGACCGCGTTGTAGATCGACAGATACCGCTCTTTTTTCTCACGAAACGCCTTTTGCTCGAACTGCGCGACCTGCGCCTGATGCTTGAAAGCCGCGTCGCGCCGCTTCATGTATTCGTCGTACGGAATGTTCGCCGCCGTCGCGCGCGGGATCTTTTTGCGCCGCACCATTTCAAGATGGATCACCGCTTCCGCCGTGCGCGAAAGCAGCACTTCGTCGTGAGAAATATAGAGCACGGTCTTTCTGACGGACGAAAGGAACCGTTCGAGCCACAGGAGCGTATCGAGGTCGAGGTCATTGCTCGGCTCGTCCAGAAGCAGCACGTCGCAGTCATTGATGAGCAACGCCGCAAGCGCGAGCTTCACGCGCTCGCCGCCGGACAGCGTGCCCATCTGCTGATCGGAATACGCAAGCTCGAAGGGCAGGTTCACGTCCTTCATGGCGCGGGACAGCGCCTTCGGAGTCAGCGCGCGTTCGTCGCAGTGCGCGGTCAGGTATTCGTAAACGGACAGATTGCGGTCCTTTTCCGGCAGCTCCTGCGCAAGATATCCCTTTGTGCCGGCGATCGAAGCGACGCCCGTGACCGTCGCGTAGCGTTCGACGAGCGCGGGATCGTAGAGCCACCGGAGGAGCGTGGACTTGCCGTTGCCCTCTTCGCCGATCAGCGCGACCTTCGCACCGTCCGGAACGGTGAAACTGAAGTCCTCGACGATCGTCTTCTGATCGCGGTCGATCGTAATGCTGATTTTTCTTGCCTGTATCATAAAATCACTTCCCGGAATAAAAATCGTCCCGCTGCCGAAAGACAGGGAACGACCTGAAAACCCGTGCCAGGGCGGTGACAGGAGAACGATCCGCTTTTCGACAACGCATGAAAACCCGAAGAGCTCGGGTCAAGGTTCTCAAAAAATCGGATCAGTTGCGCATTCGCTCGTTTGGCTCCTGTGTTTTTCTGTATTGTAACAAACAAGCGGCGCGCTGTCAAGCACGCCGCCGCGGTTCAGTCGATATCCGGTTCCAGGAATCCTTCGCCGTACGCCTCGTCGACGGTGGTGAGCATGACGATGGCGTTCGGATCGATGCGGTTGATGATGCGCCGCGAGGTAAAGACCTCGACCTTCGAACACACGCACATCATCATCTGATGCGGCTTGCCGGTATAGGCGCCGCGCACGTCGGCAAGCGTCGCGCCGCGCTCGGTTTCCTCCATAATGGCGTTCGCGATCTCCTGCGCTTTGTCGCTGACCACCAGCAGCATACGCCGTGTGCCCGTGCCGTACATGACCTTGTCGATGACGGTGGTGCTTACGATCGTCATCAGCACGCCGTACAGCACTGCGTCGATGTTGCCAAACACCGGCCAGCCGAGGAGAATGACGACGCCGTCGACGATCAGCGAGATCGTGCCGATCGACAGATGCGGCTTGAGCTTCCGGATGCTCATGATGATGAAGTCCGTGCCGCCGGTGGAGGAGCCGGGCATATAGATGATCGCAAGCCCGATACCGGACAGCGCACCCGCAAACAGCGCGGCAAGAAGCGGGTTTTCCGCACCGTTATACTGCGGCAGAAGCGGGAAGATGACGTCCAGGAAGAACGCCGAGATCAGCATGCTCTTGACGGACTTGAAGAAGAATACTCTGCCGAGGAGCCGGTAGCAGATGATCGCGACCGGAATGTTGATGATCAGGGAAAGAAGACCGATGCGCAGAAACGGGAAGAAATGGTTGATGATCATCGCGATACCGGTGATGCCGCCCGGCGCGAAGTTCGCCGTCGCGGCAAAGGTATAGATGCCCGCGGCATACAGGATGCTGCCGACAATATCGTGCAGCACGTCGCGCACCGCGACCTTCCAGCCGTATTTTTTATAATACCCGATGATGCTTTGTTTTTTCTTCGGCGCAAGCTGCGTTTTTCTTTTCATTTCCCTCACCTCACAGGAAATCATATCCGCTGCATGCGCGGATGTCAAGAGGCGTTACGCTTCCTTTTTCGGGTTTTTCAGCACCCTGAGCGCGTTCAGAACAGCTAAAAGCATGACGCCGACGTCGCCGAAGACCGCGATCCACAGGTTTGCGACGCCCAGCGCGCCCAAAGCCAGAAAGATCGCCTTCATGCCGAGCGCGAACACGATGTTCTGCACCGTGATGCGATGCGTTTTCCGTGCGATTTTGATCGCGTCGACGAGCTTTGCGGGGTTGTCTGCGGGGATGATCGCGTCTGCCGCTTCGATCGCGGCGTCGGAACCGAGACCGCCCATGGCGACGCCCACGTCCGCGCGCGCGAGCACCGGCGCGTCGTTGATTCCGTCGCCCACGAACAGCAGCGTGCCGCCCTTCGGGAGCGTCTCATAAAGATGTTCGATCGCCTCGAGCTTCTGATCGGGGAGCAGCTCCGAGGAAACGCCGTCGAGCGCGAGCTCCTTTGCCACCGCTTCACCGACCGATTTCGCGTCGCCGGTCAGCATGATCTGCTGCGATATGCCGAGCGTTTTCAGCGTTTTGACCGTGCGTTTGCTGTCGGCCTTCAGCGCGTCCGCGATCACGATGCAGCCCGCATACCGTCCGTCGATCGCGACGAATGCCAGCGTGCCGGCGGTTTCCGGCGCTTCGACGGCAAGATGCAGCGACTCCATCAGCTTTGCATTGCCGACCGCGACCGGTTTTCCGTCGACGGCCGCCGTTACGCCCTTGCCGGAGATCGCATGCGCGTCCGAAACAGTCCGGTCGGATTCGCCCGCTGCTTCGATGATCGACCGTGCGATCGGATGTGTGGAGAATGATTCCGCCGCGGCGGCGTACTGCAGCACGTCCTCTTCCGTAAAGCCGTCTGCGGGCACGACCTTGCGCACCGAAAAGCTCCCCTCGGTGAGCGTGCCGGTCTTGTCATAGACCACCGTGTGCGCTCTGTTCAGCGCCTCGAGAAAATTGCCGCCCTTGATGAGAACGCCCGCGCGGGACGCCGCGCCGAGTCCGCCGAACACGGCGAGCGGGATCGAGATCACCAGCGCGCAGGGGCAGGAGATGACCAGAAACGTCAGCGCGCGGTGGATCCATTCCGCCCAGTTTCCGGTGATGACCGACGGCACGACGGCAAGAAGCACGGCGGCGATGACCACGGCGGGGGTATAGTACCGCGCAAACCTGGTGATGAACCGTTCCGCAGGCGTTTTGCGGTCGGCGGCGTCCTCGACGAGCCGGATGATCTTGGATGCGGTCGACTCGCCGAAGCTCTTTTCGACCTGTACGTTCAGAACGCCGTCCAGCGCAATGCAGCCGGAAAGGACCGTGTCGCCTTCGCGCGCCGTGCGCGGGACCGATTCGCCGGTCAGTGCGCGGGTGTCGAGCGCGGACGAGCCGGACAGGATCACGCCGTCAAGCGGCACGCGTTCGCCGGGGCGGATCACGATCGTTTCGCCGATCGAGACCTCGGCGGGGGAGACGGTTTCGGCCGCACCGTTACGGACGACATTCGCCGTGTCGGGACGGATATCGAGGATCGCGCGGATCGAATCCTGCGAACGGTCGAGCGCAAGGTCGGTGAGCCATTCGCCGAACTGATACAGAAGCATGACCGCCGCACCCTCAGGATACTCGCCGAGCGCGAACGCGCCGATCGAGGAGACCGTCATCAGAAACGCTTCGCCGAACACGTTGCCGCGAAGAATGCCGCGGATCGCGTTCCAGACGACGTCGTAGGCGACAACCGCATAGCACGCGAGAAAGACCGGCAGCTCGATCCAGAGCGGCGCGTGCAGAAGATGCGCCGTCAGACCGCCGGCAAAGAGGACTGCGCCGACGATCAGGCGGATCAGCATCGTGCGCTTTTCGCCCTCTTCATGCCCGCCGTGTTCGTGTCCGCAGCCGCAGGCGTCGCCGTGCGAATGCCCGTGATGATGCCCGCAGCCGCAGGCGTCCTCATGTTCGTGACGATGACATTCGCCGTGCTCGCAGCAGCGTTCATGCTCGTGTTCGTGTTCGCGGCAGCACTCGCCGTGCCCGTGGTGATGCGCATGCTCATGCTCATGTTCGTGCTCGTGCTCGTGCGCATGGCAGCATTCGCCGTGCTCGTGTTCATGATGATGTTCGCTCATAAGAACCTCCAAAAAAACAATGGTTGCTCAATCATTCAACTAATCGGCGAAAAAAGAATGCGCGTTTATTCGCGCAAATGATCCAGACCGAGATCGAGAATCGACTCGACATGCTCGTCGGCAAGGGAGTAAAAGACATTTTGCCCCTCGCGGCGGAACTTGACGAGGTTCGATAACCGCAGCGCCTTGAGCTGGTGCGAGATTGCGGATTTCGTCATGCCCAGAAGACAGGCGAGATCGCACACGCAAAGCTCGTGCACGCGAAGCGCCTGCAGAATGCGCACACGCGTGCCGTCGCCGAACAGCTTGAAAAGCGAGGCAAGGTCGATCGCCTCGTCCGCGTTCAGAAGCTGCGGCGAAACCGCGTCCACGATGTCCTGATGGACGGATTCACATTCGCATACCGGCAAACGGTCCATTTCGCTCCTCCGTTGTCATAATTGTTGAGCAACTGTTCAACTAACTGTATGATATCACGTTTCCCGGATTTGTCAAGCGGGTTGCCGCGATTTTTCAAAAAACAATGACAGAAGCGGCGTGATGTGATACAATACACAATCATAACGGAGGAGAACAGTCATGCGAACGTTTGAATGCGATTACACGGAGGGCGCGCATCCGAAGATCCTTTCGGCGCTGACCGAAACCAACATGGAGCAGATGAGCGGCTACGGCTTCGATCCGTATACCGCACGCGCCGCGGAGAAGATCAAAGCGGCGTGCAACGCGCCCGATGCGACGGTGACGTTTCTCGTCGGCGGCACGCAGACGAACATGATCGCGATCGACCTGCTGCTTGCGCCGTTCGAGGGCGTGATCGCACCGAAGACGGGGCACATCAACGTGCACGAGGCAGGCGCGATCGAGTTCACCGGTCACAAGGTGCTTGCGCTTCCGGAGCACGACGGCGTGCTGGACGTCGACGCGCTCGAAGCGTATCTCAGAACGTTTTATGCGGACGCGACGCACGAGCACATGGTGCGTCCGGGACTCGTCTATCTGACGCATCCGACCGAATACGGTACGCTGTATACGAAGGCGCAGATGCGGCGTGTGCGCGCGCTGTGCGACGCATACGGGATGAAGCTCTATGCGGACGGCGCGCGGCTCGGCTACGCGCTCGGCTGTCCCGAGAACGATCTGTCGCTTTCCGATCTGGCGGCGCTTTGCGACGCGTTTTCGATCGGCGGCACGAAGCTCGGGCTTCTTTGCGGCGAGGCGGTCGTGTTCACCCGCGAAGCGCCGAAGATGCTCCTTTCACAGATCAAGCGTCACGGCGGACTGCTTGCGAAAGGGCGTGTGCTCGGCGTACAGTTTGACACGATGTTCACCGACGGGCTGTACGAATCGATCGGCAAAGAGGCGATCCGGCATGCGAAGCGCATCCGGTCGATCCTGCTCGAAAAGGGCTATCCGCTTGCATGGGAGTCGCCGACGAATCAGCAGTTCATCCTGCTCTCCGACGCGGAGGCGGAACGGCTGAGAACGCACGTCGGTTTTGATTTCTGGGGAAGATGGGACGAAGGACGCTGGATCGTGCGGTTCACATCGAGCTGGTCCACGACGGACGCGGACGTGGATGAATTACGAAATACGCTGCCGGAGCGGGCGGCGCTGCTGCAATAATATACGGGAGGAAAAAGAAATGAAACGAATGATCGCTGTTTTGCTGACCGGGCTCCTGCTGCTTTCGACCGTCGGATGCGTCCGCATTTCGTGCTCGGCGCCGGTCATCTATTCCAATGCGGACCGGTATTCCGCGGGCAACTTCACCTACGAGGCGGCAAAGGTCACGAAGGTCGACATCGAGTGGGCGTCCGGCAGCGTGACGCTGAAGAACGGCAAGGGTACGCTGTCCGTTTCGGAAAGCGGCGCAGAGATGCTTCCGGAGGCGGAAAAGCTGCACTGGTGGATCGACGGCACGACGCTGAAGATCAAGTTCTGCAAGTCCGGAACCGAACTGACGCTCACGGATCTGAACAAGAAGGACCTGACGGTTGAGCTGCCTGCGTTCGTCGATCTCGAGATCGACGTCGCTTCCGGCAAGA
This sequence comes from Clostridia bacterium, assembly GCA_017438865.1. Classification (GTDB taxonomy): domain Bacteria; phylum Bacillota; class Clostridia; order Christensenellales; family CAG-138; genus UBA3792. The sequence goes on along the minus strand of JAFRUN010000058.1, from coordinate 76,905 downwards.
TTATTTCCGAGGATATGCTCGACGTCGGGATCCTCAAGGTGAAAACGGCGTCCGGCGGTGCAAGCATCGGATACCTTTCCGCAAAGGAGGTCGGGATCGAAACGGCGTCCGGCGCATGGGATCTCGGCATGGTCTCCGTTTCGGGCAGTTTCGAAGTCGGCACGGCGTCCGGCGGACTGACCGTCGATGCAATTACGGCGGGATCGGTTGAGGTGAACAGCGCGTCCGGCGGCGTCACGTTCGGAAAGATCGCGGCGGATACGGTCAGGATCGACAGCGCGTCCGGCGCGATCCGGCTCGGACTTGCGGACAAAGAAGCGGGCGCAAAGATCGACTTCGAGTCCGTCTCCGGCAGCTTTCATTGCGACCTGCCGTACGAGAATTCCGGCAGAACATACACGATCGGCAACGGCGCGATGAAGGTACAGATCGACGTCGTTTCCGGCAGCGTTACGGTCGAGTAACGGATCCGATTCATAGGCCCCGCGGTCTGCGGGGCTTTTTTCTGCGCAAATACGAAACATCATCCGGCATTGCCGGATAATATGCATTTTGCTTGCCGTAAAGCCGACCGCGTGTTATACTTTTCAAAGAATAACGATGGGAAGGAGAGACGGCATGAACACGGTCGGCGGACGAAAAAGACGGACGTCGGTGCTGCTTTTGAGCGCGGCCCTGCTTTTCGTGCTGTTTTTTGTCTCGCTGACGTTCGGGCGGTATTCCGTGCCGCTCTCCGGCGTCGCAAAGATCCTTTGGCACCGGCTCTGGACGCTGACCGGATTGGACCGTGTCTTGCCGATGACCGTTTCATGGACGGAGGCGATGGAAAAAACGGTGATCTCCATCCGGCTGCCGCGCATTCTGACGGCGTGTCTGGTCGGCTGTTCGCTTTCCGCGGCGGGCGCGGTGTTTCAGGGCGTGTTCCGTAATCCCATGGCGTCGCCGGACATTCTCGGCGCGTCGAGCGGCGCGGCGTTCGGCGCGGCGCTTGCGATCCTTCTGGGCGTTTCGACGCAATTCATCACGATCTTTGCTTTTATCAGCTCGATCCTCACGGTTGCGCTTGTGTTTCTGATCGCGCAGCGCGCACCGGGACAAAGAACGGTCAATCTGATCCTTGCGGGCATCATGGTTGGCTCGCTGTTTTCCGCGGGCACGTCCTATCTGAAGCTCGTCGCAGATCCGGGCAATCAGCTTCCCGCGATCACATACTGGCTGATGGGCTCGCTGTCCGGTGTGCGGCTTTCATCGATTCTGCCTGTCGCGATCCCGATGGCGGCGGGGATTGTGCCGCTGCTGCTTCTTCGCTGGCGGCTGAACCTGCTGTCGCTCGGGGAGAGCGAAGCGCGCGCGCTCGGCGTCAACACCGACCTTCTGCGCGCGGTGCTGATCCTGTGCGCCACGCTGATCACCGCGGCGTCGATCTCCGTTTCGGGCGTGATCGGCTGGGTGGGGCTGGTGATCCCGCATCTCTGCCGCAAGCTGATCGGCAGCGACAACCGCGGGCTTCTGCCGTGCTCGATGCTCGTCGGCGCGTCGTTTTTGCTTCTTGTCGACGACGTTTCCCGAAATCTTCTCGCGACCGAGATCCCGATCGGCATTCTGACCGCCGTGATCGGCGCGCCGTTCTTTATCTGGCTTTTACTGCGAAAGGAGAAGACGCTATGACGCTTTCCGTTCGCAATCTGACCTTTGCATACCGGAAAACACCGGTACTGACGGATGTTTCCTTTAACGCCGCGCCGGGCGAGCTGTTGGCGATCCTCGGACCGAACGGCGTCGGCAAGACCACGCTGTTCCGCTGTATTCTCGGCGAACAGAAGCGATACCTGGGCACGATCGCCGTCGACGGCGAAAACATGCGCGGTTTTTCCGCACGGGAGACGGCGCACCGCATCGCCTATATCCCGCAGACGCATGCGATGACGTTCCGCTTTTCGGTGCGCGATACGGTGCTGATGGGCACAACGCATATGCTGTCGACGACGGCTTCGCCGGGGCGGACGCAGGAGCGTATCGCCGAAGAAGCGCTGGAAAAACTCGGGATCCTGCATCTTAAAGATCGCAGCTTTGACACGCTCTCCGGCGGCGAACAGCAGCTTACCTACGTCGCACGCGCGCTCGCGCAGCAGGCGAAGATCCTTCTGATGGACGAGCCGACGTCCTCGCTGGATTATGGGAATCAACTGAAGGTGCTGTCGGTTGTGAAGGGGCTTGCCGCCGAGGGGTACACGGTGCTGTTGTCCACGCACAACCCGCAGCATGCGCTCCGATATGCCGACCGCGTGCTTGCGCTCCTGGACGGACGCGTTTCGGCGTTCGGACCGGCAAAGGAGGTTCTGACACCCGCGCTTTTGGAGTCGCTGTACGGTACGCGCGCGGAATTGTACGACACGCCGGGCGGACCGGTGATCCTGCCCGCTGCAGATCAAACGAAAGAAAGAGCAAAACAACCATGAAACGATTGACCGCACTTTTTTTAACGGCATGCATGCTGTTCGCGCTGATCGGCTGCGCGGCAAACACGCCGAAGCTCGCCGAAGAGCCGGCGCCCGTCGCCGAAACGCCGACCGAGGCGCCTGCGGAACCGGATCCCGAGCCGGAACCGGAACCCGAACCCGCTTTGCCCGAGACGTTCACGTTCACCGATTCCGTCGGACGCACGGTTGAGCTGCCGACCGATATCGAACGCGTTGCAGTCTCCGGACCGCTGGCGCAGATCGTCGTGTTTGCGCTCTGTCCGGACAAGCTGGTCGGGATCGCGCAGAAATGGGACAAGACCGCGGAGAAATACCTTGCGACCGAATACTATCACCTGCCCGCGCTCGGACAGCTCTATGGCGGCAAGGGTGAGCTGAATCTGGAAACGCTGCTGGCAAGCGGCGCGCAGGTCGTGATCGACGTCGGCGAGCCGAAGGGCTCGATCGCGGAGGACCTCGATGCGCTTTCCGAGCAGACGGGCATTCCGTTCGTGCACATCACCGCGACGATCGGCATAATGGGCGACGCGTACCGTAAGCTCGGCGAGCTCCTGCATATGCCGGATGAAGCAGAGGCGCTTGCGGCGTACTGCGACGGGACCTATGCGAAGATCGCGAAGCTCGCGGAGCGCGTCGAAAAGGTCGATCTGCTCTATATCACGGGCGACAAGGGACTGAACGTGATCGCGCGGGGCAGCTATCATGCGGAGATCATCGATCTCCTTTCCAACAATCTTGCGGTCGTGGACAATCCGTCGAGCAAGGGCACGGGCAACGAGGTCGATATGGAGCAGATCATGCTCTGGAATCCGGACGTGATCCTGTTCGCGCCGGGCAGCGTCTATGCAGCCGTCGGCAGCGATCCCATGTGGAGCGAGATCGCGGCGATCAAGACCGGCGCATATTATGAAGTGCCGTTCGGTCCGTACAACTGGATGGGCTTCCCGCCGTCCGTGCAGCGCTTGCTCGGCATGCTGTGGATGGCAAAGCTGCTGTATCCCGAAGCCGCGGACTATGAACTCTATACCGAGGTTGCGGAATACTTCAAGCTGTTTTATCACTGTGATCTTTCCGAATCGGACTATCACGAGCTTACGCTGCATTCGATCGGATAATAAAAAAGCGCCGGCAGATCCGCCGGCGCAGCAAATACCGTTTACAGGGTTGCGAGGTACGCGCTTCGTCCCGTCTCGTAGAGGTTGTTGCCTTCGCTGTCGATGACGCAGACGACGGGGAGGTTTTCGACCGTAAGACGCCGCACCGCTTCCGCGCCGAGATCTTCGTAGCAGACGATCTCGGCTTTTTTGATGCAGCTGGAAAGAAGCGCGCCCGCGCCGCCGATCGCGGCGAAATATACCGCGCCGTGCTCCTTCATCGCGGCGACGACCTCCGCGCTGCGCTTGCCCTTGCCGATCATGCCGGTTTCGCCGGCGGCGATCATCATAGGCGAGTACGCGTCCATGCGGTAGCTGGTCGTCGGACCCGCCGAGCCGATCACCTGACCGGGTTTTGCGGGCGTCGGTCCCACATAATAGATCGTTGCGTCCTTCACGTCGAAGGGCAGAGGTTTGCCCGCTTCCAGAAGCTCGCAGAGCCGCTTGTGCGCCGCGTCGCGCGCGGTGTAGATCACGCCGGACAAAAGACAGCTTTCGCCGCTTTTAATCGTTCTTGCCGTTTCCCGGGTGATGGGAAGCTGAATCTGTCTTTCCATACCGTTCACCTCACAGCTCGACCGTCTTGTGACGCGTCACATGGCAGTTGATATTGACCGCCACCGGCAGCCCCGCGATATGCGTGGGCATCCATTCGATATTGACTGCAAGCGCGGTGGTGCGTCCGCCGAATCCCTGCGGTCCGACGCCGAGCGCGTTGATTTTTTCGAGCAGTTCCGCTTCGAGCCCTGCATAGTACGGATCGGCATTGCGCTCGTCCGTGCTGCGCATCAGCGCCTTCTTCGCAAGATACGCCGCCTTGTCGAACGTGCCGCCGATGCCGACGCCGACGATGACCGGCGGGCAGGGGTTCGGTCCCGCTTCCTCAACGGTTTTCAGGATAAACGCCTTCACGCCTTCCACGCCGTCGGACGGTTTCAGCATCGCGAGGCGGCTCATATTTTCGCTGCCGAAGCCCTTGGGCGCGACGGTCACGGTCAGCGCGTCGCCCGGCACGATCTCGGTATAGAGCATGGCGGGCGTGTTGTCGCCGGTGTTTTGCCGGCGCAGCGGATCCTTTACCACGGACTTGCGCAGATACCCTTCGGCGTAGCCCCTGCGCACGCCCTCGTCGACCGCGGAACGCAGATCGCCGCAGAGATGCACGTCCTGCCCGATCTTCAGGAACACGCAGCACACGCCGGTGTCCTGGCAGATCGGAACGGTGTTCGCTTCCGCAATGCCGTAGTTCTCGATGATCTTGTCCAAAATGCCCTGCGCGGTCTCCCACGGTTCGTTTTTGCGCGCATCCTCGATGCGGCGCTTCACGTCGCAGGGAAGGACGCAGTTCGCTTCGATACAGAGCTTTGCAACGGCGTCGGTCAAAACGCTTGCCTGAATCTCTCTCATGGATTGTTCCTCACTTCCGAACCGCACGGATGCGGTCGATCACCGTGCCGTCGCGATAGATGACGTCGGCGACGATCTTCTCGCCGAGCCGCGGCTTTTCGGGCACGCCGCTCGTGCGCTCCGCGATCTCTTTGAGCGCGTGAATGTCGACCACGCGGATCCCCGCGTCCTTCAGCCGCTGCGCCAGCTCCCGGTCTTTCGGATTGACCGCGACGCCCTTCTGCGTCACCAGCACGTCGATCGTGCTGCCGGGGGTACTGATGCAGGTCACGCGATCGGTGACGATCGGCAGCCGCGCGCGCGACAGCGGCGCAATGATCATGGAGAGCTTTGCGCCCGCCGCAGTGTCGCTGTGCCCGCCGGAACCGCCCATGATGCTGCCGTTCGAGTCGGTGTGCACATTGATGTTGAAATCGGTGTCGATCTGCGTCGCGCCCAGAATGACGACGTCGAGCGAATCGACGACCGCGCTCTTCGCAAACGGCGAGGCGTACTGCATTGCCGAGATCTCGCAATGCTTCGGATTGCTGCGGATGGATTCGACCGCTTTGAGATCAAAGCACTGCACGTCCATCAGCGCGTCGAAGCAGCCCTCGTTCAGCATATCGACGAGATACCCGGTGATGCCGCCGAGACCGAAGCTGCCGCGGATCTTTTCTTTCAGCATGACGTCCTTCAGATATTTCGCCGCGGCGAGCGACGCGCCGCCCGCGCCGGTCTGGAAGCTGAAGCCCTCTTTCAAAAGACCGGACGCTTTGATGACGTCGACCGCGGTCTGCGCCATCAGAAGCCCCACGGGATCGCGGGTGATCTTCGTCGTGCCGGACACGATACCTTTCGGATCGCCGATCGAATCGACGACGACCACGGCGTCCACATCGGTTTCGGGGATCGACCGCTCGGTCAGCGGATAGGGGTGCAGCTCGTCGGTGATCGCCACGACGAACTTTGCGTTCTTTGCGTCGGGGATCGCATAGCCGAGAGAACCGCAGGCGGATTTTCCGATCTTTCCGGTGCAGTTGCCCATCGGATCGCAGGCGGGTGCGGCGATGAACGCCACGTCGATCGGCGTCGTGCCGTTTTCAATGGCGGCGGGACGACCGCCGTGTGTACGGAACTGCACGGGCGTTTCCATGCCGCCCGCGGAGATAAAGCTGCCGAGCCCCGCGGACATATAGTCCGTCAGGAGTTTCGTGACGACGCCGTTTCGGATGTGCTCTTTCAAAGGCGCATGCGCGTCGAACAGCGAGCTTGCGTTGACGGTGAGATCGCGGATGCCTAAGCGCGCGATCTCGTCCATCACCATGTTCAGAACGTAGTCGCCGTTTCTGAGGTGGTGGTGGAACGAAACGGTCATGCCGCTTTTAAGACCGCTGTCGACGATCGCTTCGCGAATGGAATTTCTGATCTTATTCATCGGTAAGTCCTCCGATCCCGAGCTGTTTTGCGGCTTCCAGCGTCTGCCGCGCGCGTTCGACGATCGGCTTGTCGATCATCTTTCCGCGCAGAGATACCGCACCCTTGCCCTGCAGCTTTCCGATGCGGATCGCTTCAAACACGAGCTTTGCATACTCGATGTCCGCAAGCGAGGGGCTGAACACCTCGTTGATCACGCGCACATGCCGCGGCGCGATCGCGGATTTTCCGGTGAAGCCGAGGGACTTTGCGTATTCCGCGTCGATGACGATGCCTTCGTCATCGTTGACGTCGGTAAACGGCGTGTCGTATACGTCGATGCCTGCCGCACGCGCCGCGCAGACGAGGCGTTTTCTGGCGTAGTCGATCTCGTTGCCCGCTTTCGTGCGCTTGCAGCGAAGGTCCGCCGTGAGGTCCTCGCCGCCTAAAAAGAGCGCGGTGACTCGCGGACAGGCGGAGGCGATCTCAAACGCGCGCTCTACGCCCAAAGCCGTTTCGATCAGCGGAATCAGCTTGACCGTGCCGACCGGAATGCCCGATTTTTCTTCGACGGCTGCGATGTATGCATCCAGCGTTCGCATATCCTCGGCGCTCGACGCCTTCGGCGGCATGATGAGATCGGGCTTCAAGGGCACGATCGCCTCGAGATCGTCCTTCCAGTACGCCGTGTCGATCGCGTTGATGCGCACGGTGATCTCCACGCCCGAAAATCCCATCTCTTCGATCGCGCTGCGAACGAGAAGCCGCGCCGCGTCCTTTTCGTCCGGCGAAACGGCGTCTTCGAGGTCGAGTATGATGCTGTCCGCGCCGAGCGCGTCGCCGTTGATGATCATGTTCGGCGTGTTGCCCGGCAAAAAGAGCATGCTTCTTCGCATAATTCCCCTCCGTGATTGATCTTTCGGAAAAACCTCCGCAGATATTGTTATTATAACGCCGAACGAACGAACATTCAATAGCGTTTTGCCGTGAAAAAGCAAGCAAAACCGGGCGGTTTCGAATAATATAATGTTCTCCCCCGTTGAGAAAACCGAAAAGGTGTATTATAATAAGTGCGCAATCATGAGCAGGAGGAACGTTTATGTCGTATTCCGGAAGAATGCAGCAAAACCATTCATACAGTGTCTTTTTCGCGCCGAGAGGACGCGATCGCATTTACGATCTCGGTATGCAGATCGCGCAGCTTTATCTGTCTCCGTTCGATAAGCTGATCGGCATCATCGGCGAAGCGGGTTCCGGCAAGAGCATGCTGATCAAGGGTATGTTCCCGGGGCTGGAGCTGACCAACGACGACAACGGCGTAAATATGCGTCCGCTTCCGCTGCTCGACCAGTGCAGCGGCGGGTTCTTCACCGCGCATACCTATCACGTCGATATCCGGTTCGAAGCGGCGTTCACGCAGATGGGCGTGCTTGCGAAGGCGATCCTCGAGGCGATCGACAACGGCAAGCGCGTGGTCGTCGAGCATTTCGACATGATCTATCCGTTCATGAACGAACGCAACGCGGATCTGATGATCGGCGTCGGCGACGAGATCATCGTATCCCGTCCCACGCTCTTCGGACCGCTTCCGAGCGAGCTGCACGACAAGGTTGCGAGGTCGATCGTCTACCGCCGCATGGCGCACACCGCAGAGGACCTCTGCGAGATCTTCCTGCCGGAAGAGGATTATAAGCGCGCGCGCCATCGCGACATCAAGCACGGCTTCCTGCTTGCGTTCGACGGGAAGGAGCCGAACGTGGACCTCGACGAGCTGGAGCTGAAGGTCAGCACCGCGATCGCGTCCGACCTGCCGATCTCGTACGTCGATGAAAGCCATGTGCGCATCGGCGACATCGTCCATCCCTGCACCGGTCCGCGCACGCACGTTTCGAGCACGGGCAAGGTGGAGGAGTTCCGCCTGCTGCACCGCATCGTGTACGATCCGATTGAGCGCTGCTACCTGATCGCCGGCCGCGTCGGTCCGGGCATCGGCGGCGAAAGCATCGACGACGTCAACGACTTCAATCTCGACTGAAAAACAGCATGATCCGCACCGTACAAAGCGTGGAGGAACTCAAAACCCTTTGCGAAGCATTCGCTTCGCTGAGGGCTTTTTTGGACGCGCACCCGGAAGCGCATCACCGGATTTTACAAAAGCTGTACCGGGATGAACAAATCATCGGCTTTGCGGCGTTCGAAGGCGACAGGGCGACCGGTTTATTTGCCTTCCGACAGTATTTTGAGGAACGAATCCTTGAATTGAGCGAATGGATCACCGATTCCGAGTCTGCTGCAGATGAAATGCTCGCATATTTGAAGGAAGCATATTCTCCGGGGCAGGTCGAGTTCACGTTCCGTCCGGAGGAAATGCTTTTACACGCCGCGCTTCTCAGAACCGACGCGACGGTTTATCCGGAACAGATGGACATGCGGCTTGCGCATCGTCCGACGGAGACGGACACAAGCGGCGTTGCACTTTTGAGCGAGCGATATCTGGCGCAGTACTGCGCGCTGCACGACGCCGGTTCGGACGCGTATCTGGATGGGGAGGAGGTTGCCTCCAGACCGGAAACGTTTCGTGTGTTTCTTGCCGTCGAAGACGGGCGCGTCGTCGGATATCTGGACGTAACGCATTGCGATGAAACCAACAATATTTCCGATCTGTATGTGGACGAAACGCAGCGGAGAAAGGGGTACGGGCGGAAGCTTCTTGCGAAAGCCATTGAAATGAACCATCCGAAGGAGATGACGCTGCAGGTGGATATCGACAACGAACCCGCGATCCGCCTGTATGAAAAGATGGGGTTTGAGAAGATCCCGAACCGGAATACGATCGACGCAATCTGGAAGATATAACGAAAGGAAACACGATATGAAGACGAGAAAACTCGGCCGGTCGGACATCGATGTCTCCGTCGTCGCGCTCGGCACATGGGGGCTCGGCGGCGGCAGCGTGTGGTCGGACCATGATTCAACCGAAGCGGAAGCAAGGAATCTTCTTTCCGCCTGCAAGGAGTTCGGCATCAACTATATCGATACCGCGCCGGTCTACGGCACGGGCGAGAGCGAGCGGCTTTTGGGCGAAGCGCTGAAAGGCCTCCGGCATGATTTCATCCTGCAGACGAAGTGCTCTTTGAATTGGCGGAACGAGGGCGGCAACTTCCACTACTCGCGCGACGGCTACACGGTCAACAACGATACGCGTCCGACCGCGATCGTTCGCGACGTCGAAGATTCTCTCAAACGCATGCAGACGGATTATCTCGATTCCGTGATCGTGCATTATGTGTGCGGGAGCTTTCCGGTTTCCGACACGGTCGAAGCGCTCGAACGGCTCAAGGAGCAGGGCAAGATCCGCGCGTACGGGCTAAGCAACAGCCAACCCGCGGACCTCGAAGAATATCAGGGCGTCGGCGGACACGTCGATCTCGTGCAGGAGTTTTTCAGCATTCTGAGCCCGTTCCACGGGCGGGAGTATTTCAAGGCGTGCAAACCGCACGGCACGACGTTTCAGACCTACGGCGTGCTCGAAGAGGGCTTTCTGACCTCGCCCGCGTTCATGGAACGCACGTTCGTAAAAACGGACATCCGCTCCCGCATCCCGTGGGTGCAGCCGGAGGTCAAGGCGGGACTTCGCCGCGCGTTCGACGCTTGGGAACCGATCCGCGCCGCGCACAACTGCAGCTTTTCGCAGCTTTTCGAGGCGTGGGCGCTTGCGCAGTACGGGAACATGAGCTTGCTCGTCGGCATGCGCAAGCCCGAAAACGTCGCGGACACGGCGAAGTGCCTCGACGTCGTTCTCACGCCGGACGAACTTGCTTCCATGGAAGAAGCCGCAAAGCCGATCCAGGTGGAGGTTCTGGATAAATAAACACAAAAAGAAAAAGCTGTGAGCGATCACAGCTTTTTTGTTATACGCTGCGTTTGTCCCTCTGTGCAAGAATGACGCCCGCGGTGATCAGCACCGCGCCGAGCACGCCCATCCACGAGATCGGTTCGGAAAGAAGAAGCCAGCCCACGATCAGCGTCACGAACGGCGAAGCATACAGGTAATTGTTCGTCACGACCACGCCGAGTTCACGAAACGCGATGTTCCAGAGCGCAAAACAGACCGCGTTGCCGAGGATGCCCAGAAACAGCCAGCTTAAAAGCACCTTCGGCACCGTGAACAGCGGCGCAAGGTCCGGCATACCGTCGAAGGCAAGCATCAGCGGGATCGAGGTCAGAAACGCCCAGAACATCACGCGCCGCGTAACGAGGAAGCCGTCCATCGTTTCGGTGTATCGCTTGATAAGCACCGAATACACCGCCCACGAAATGCCCGCGAGCAGCGCCAGAAGATCGCCCATCGGGCTCAGATGGAAGACGAGACTGCCGTTCAGAACGACGAGCACCACGCCCGCGATCGCAAGGACGGAACCGAACAGCAGGAACTTACCGAGCCGCTCGTTGCCACGGCTGAAGATCGCCGCGAGGATCGCCGTGAAGATGGGGGAGAGGCACACGATGATGCTGACGTTCGCGGCGTAGGTGTAGGTCAGCGCCGTGTTCTGCAGGAAGAAGTAGACGCTGCCGCCGAACAGCCCGATCAATAGAAAGATGCCTTCATCCTTCCAAGAGAGCCGCTGAAACTTCGGACGCATGCAAAGCAGCACGACGTAGGCAAGCGCCATGCGGACCGGCGTGATCTGCAGCGCGGTAAAGCCCGCATTGAGCAGGTTTTTTGTCAGCACATAGCAGCTGCCCCATACGACGACGGAGAACAGCGCGAAGACGTGCCCGAGTATTTTGTTGGCTCTGCGTTCCTTGATTTCCATGGCGTTTCTTTTCCGCACGAAATTATAGCACAGCGTTCGGTTTTAGGCAATCGGAAGTTTCATATACGATGTGCCGAAAACCGGAATCGGACTTGATAAAACTTCATAAATGTACTATAATAATTACGTTATGGGCGCATTGCCCGATCGTTTCTGCGGAGGATCATCATGACGCACATTTTACTCGAAAAAAAGGATCACGTCGCGATCGCGACGGTCAACCGTCCCAAGGCGCTGAACGCCCTCAATTCCGAAGTTCTCAACGATCTGAATACGCTGCTTGACGGGATCGCCGCCGATCCGGAGATCCGTGTGCTCGTTCTGACCGGCAGCGGCGAAAAGGCGTTCGTCGCGGGCGCGGACATCGGCGAGATGTCGACGCTGACGAAGGCGGAGGGCGAGGCGTTCGGCAAGAAGGGCAACGACGTGTTCCGTAAGCTCGAAACGCTCCCGATCCCGGCGATCGCCGCGGTCAACGGCTATGCTCTGGGCGGCGGGTGCGAGCTTGCGATGGCATGCGATATCCGTCTTTGCGCGGACACGGCGGCGTTCGGTCAGCCGGAGACCGGGCTCGGCATCACGCCGGGCTTCGGCGGCACGCAGCGGCTTGCGCGGCTCGTGGGGCCGGGCATGGCAAAGCAGCTCATCTATTCCGCGCGGAACATCAAGGCGGACGAAGCGCTGCGCATCGGGCTCTGCAACGCGGTGTACCCCGCGGAGGAATTGATGCCTGCGGCGGAAAAGCTCGCGGAGACGATCGCAAAGAACGCGCCGATCGCGGTGCGCGCCTGCAAGAAAGCGATCAACGAAGGGCTGGAAATGCCGATGGACGAGGCGGTCGCGTTGGAAGAAAAGCTGTTCGGCAGCTGCTTCGAGACCGCGGATCAGAAAGAGGGCATGCAGGCGTTTCTCGAAAAGCGCAGACATGACCCGTATCAGAACCGGTAAACAACGGACGGGATCGTCCGAATCATCTAAAAAACAATCAGGAGGAACGAACATGAAAGTTGCAATTTTCGGCGCAGGAACCATGGGCAGCGGTATCGCGCAGGTCTTCTCGGCAAGCGGACACACGGCGCTTCTGTACGCGACGAGCGTGGAGAGCGCGCAGCGGCATAAGGACAAGCTCGCGGCGTCTTTGAACAAGCGCGTTCTGAAGGGCAAGATGTCGCAGGAAGCGGCGGACGATCTCATGAGCCGCATCGTCGTGGACGAAGTCGCCGCGGCGGCGGACGCCGATCTCGTCATCGAGTGCGTGGCGGAGAACATGGCGGTGAAAAAGGAGCTTCTGCAGCGTCTCGACACGCTCTGCAAGGAAGAGGCCGTGTTTGCGACCAACACCTCCTCGCTGTCGATCACCGAGATGGGCAAGGGACTCATGCATCCGATGGTCGGTCTCCACTTCTTCAATCCGGTTCCGGTGATGAAGCTCGTCGAGGTCATCGCGGGCGCGAACACGCCGACCGAGCTCGTCGAATGGGCGAAGAACCTCTGCGTCGAAATCGGCAAGACGCCGGTCGTCGTCAACGAGGCGCCGGGCTTCGTGGTCAACAAGATCCTGATCCCGTACTGCAACGAGGGCGTCTGCGTGCTGCAGGAAGGCGTTGCATCCGCGGAAGACATCGACATCGCGATGCAGCTCGGCTGCAATCATCCGATGGGACCGCTGCACCTCGGCGATCTCATTGGCTGGGACGTCGTTCTGAACATCATGGACGTGCTCTACAACGAAACGCATGATTCGAAGTACCGCGCCAACGTGCTGATCCGTAAGATGGTCCGCGCGGGCAAGCTGGGCATCAAGACCGGCGAGGGCTTCTTCAAGTACAACAAGTAAGGGGTAAAGGAGAAACAGAATGGATTTTCGTCTGACGAAGGAACAGCTGCTTGTTCGCAAGATGGTCCGCGAATTCGCAGAAAACGAAGTGAAGCCGATCGCTTCCGAGATCGACGAGGAAGAGCGCTTCCCGGCGGAGACCGTCGAAAAGATGGCGAAGCTCGGCATGATGGGCATCTACTTCCCGAAGGAATACGGCGGCGCGGGCGGCGACGTATTAAGCTATGCGATCACGGTCGAAGAGCTCGCGAAGGTCTGCGGCACCACCGCAGTCATCGTTTCGGCGCACACCTCGCTGTGCTGCGCGCCGATCTTTGAGAACGGCACCGAAGAACAAAAGAGAAAATACCTGCCCGACCTTTTAAGCGGCAGAAAGCTCGGCGCGTTCGGTCTTACCGAGCCGAACGCCGGTACCGACGCGTCCGGTCAGCAGACGACCGCGGTGCTGGACGGCGATCACTATGTGCTGAACGGATCGAAGTGCTTTATCACCAACGGCAGCGTTGCGGACGTGTTCGTGGTGTTCGCCATGACCGATCCGAAGATGGGCAACCGCGGCATCTCCGCGTTCATCGTGGAAAAGGGCTTCAAGGGCTTCTCCCAGGGCAAGCATGAAAAGAAAATGGGTATCCGCGGCAGCTCGACCTGCGACCTCATTTTCGAGGACTGCATCGTTCCGAAGGAGAACCTGCTCGGCAAAGAGGGCGCGGGCTTCAAGATCGCGATGCAGACGCTTGACGGCGGCCGCATCGGCATCGCGGCGCAGGCGCTGGGCATCGGCGAAGGCGCGATCAACGAGGCGATCAAGTACACAAGCGAGCGCGTTCAGTTCAAAAAGCGCATCAGCTCGTTTCAGAACACGCAATTCCAGCTTGCGGATATGCATACCCGCATGCAGGCGGCGCAGTTCCTTGTATACAACGCTGCGCTGAAAAAGCAGGCGCACGAGCGCTGCAGCATGGAAGCCGCGATGGCGAAGCTGTTTGCCGCGGAAGCCGCGTCCGACGTGACGCGCCGCGCGGTGCAGCTGTTCGGCGGTTACGGCTATACGCGTGAATATCCCGTCGAGCGCATGATGCGCGACGCAAAGATCACCGAGATCTACGAGGGCACCAGCGAGGTCCAGCGCATGGTCATCGCCGCAAACCTCGGCGTAAAGTAAGAAGGAGGGCAGAGAACATGAAGATTTTTGTCACGGTAAAGCAGGTTCCCGATACCTCCGGTACGGTCGCCGTCAATCCGGACGGCACGCTGGACCGCGCGTCCATGCAGACCATCATCAACCCCGACGACATGAACGCCGTCGAAGCCGCGCTGACCTTAAAGGACGAGCTCGGCTGCAAGGTCGTTGCGTTCACGATGGGACCGCCGCCCGCCGAGGGCATGCTCCGCGAGCTCATGGCAATGGGCGTGGACGAGGGCGTTCTCATCACCGCGCGCGAGTTCGGCGGTTCCGATACCTATGCGACGAGCCAGATCATCGCGGCGGCGATTGACACCTACGGCGTCGAGCCCGAAGACATCATCCTCGCGGGCCGTCAGGCGATCGACGGCGACACCGCGCAGGTCGGTCCGCAGATCGCGGAGAAGCTGCACCTGCCGCAGGTCACCTACGCTGGCGAGATCCAAAAGGACGGCGACGTGCTCACCGTCAAGCGCATCCTTGAGGACGGCTACATGACGGTCAAGGTCCACACGCCCTGCATGATCACCTGCATCAAGGAGCTGAACAACCCGCGCTACATGAACATCGGCGGCATCTTCGAGTGCTACAATAAGCCGGTCGTCACCATGACGTACGAAACGCTGAAGGATCATCCGCTGATCGACAAGAGCACGATCGGCCTTCTGGGTTCTCCCACGAACATCCTCACGTCGTTCACACCGCCGCAGAAGGGCGCAGGCATGATGCTTGCGGGCGACGGAAAGGAAACCACCGACAAGCTCGCGGGCATCCTTGCCGCGAAGCACATTATCTGAGGAAGGGGGAACGGTATTATGTTTAACAGCAGCGAAATCGAGGCCTTCAAGAACGTCTGGGTGTTCTGTGAACAGCGCAACGGCGAAATGATGCCCACCACCTTCGAGCTGATCAGCGAGGGCAGAAAGCTCGCCGACGAGCTCGGCGTAGAGCTTTGCGGCATCCTTCTCGGCGACGACGTCGACGGCATCGCGCCCGAGCTTGGCGTTTACGGCGCGGATAAGGTCTATGTATACAACAGTCCGCTTCTCAAAACCTTCACGACCGATGCGTATACCAAGATCATCACCGATGCGGTCGCGGAGTTCAAGCCCGAGATCCTTCTGTTCGGCGCATCCACGATCGGCCGCGACCTCGCGCCGCGCTGCGCGGCCCGGCTGCACACCGGTCTCTGCGCGGACTGCACGCATCTGGATATCGACCTCGAGAACTACCAGAAGTTCCTGAAAGAGGCGTCCACGCTTCCGGAGGACCGCATCGAGCGCACGAAGAGCGTCAAGCTCGCGGGCGCGGATCATTCCGTCGCGCGCGACCTCAAGATGACGCGTCCGGCGTTCGGCGGACACCTCATGGCGTCCATCATCTGCCCGCGCTTCCGTCCCGCGATGGCGACGGTGCGTCCCGGCGTGATGAAAAAGCGCGAGAACAGACGGACCGCCGAGATTCTGCATCCGAACTTCCTCCTGAGCCCGGACGACATCAGGACCGAAGTCGTCGAAACCGTCAAGGCGGCGAAGAAGCTCGTCGATCTGATCGGCGCGGACTTCATCGTATCCGTGGGCAGAGGCATTTCTAAGGACGTCGAAAAGGGGCTAGCCCTTGCCGAAGAGCTTGCAAACGAGCTCGGCGGCGTGGTCGGCGCGTCCCGTGCCTGTGTCGACGCCGGCTGGATCGGCGCGGATCATCAGGTCGGACAGACCGGCAAGACCGTCCACCCGAAGGTGTATGTTGCGCTCGGCATCTCCGGCGCGATCCAGCACAAGGCGGGTATGCAGGAATCCGAATGCATCATTGCGGTCAACAAGAACGAAACGGCGCCGATCTTCGAGTGCGCGGACTACGGCATCGTGGGCGACCTCTTCAAGGTCGTGCCCGAGCTCATCGAATCCATCCGCGCTGCCAAAGCGGCGAAATAATATAAGAATCCCGTCCCGAGGGCATTCGCCCTCGGGATGATTTTTACGTATTCTTGATTAATCCGGGGTGAAGGCAATGGGAGAAATGATTACAAAAGAAGAAAAACGGGTATGGGGCATTCATTGCAAGGATGACAATCTGTTCCGAAGAGAAAGTATCATTGCAATCGGATGGAAAGAAATGGGCGACTTAAGCACTCTTGATTCGGATCGTGAAGCATTCAAAAAACGATATGCCGAAGTGTATGTCGATGCGAGCAAGGGCAATATCGCAAACGGAGCGGGGATGCTGTATCGTTTTTGCCATGAAGCGCAAATCGGTGATTATGTCGTCTATCCTTCAAAGGGCGATCGACAGGTGAACATCGGTACTATTGAAGGACAATACTTCTATAATGCAACGCATCCGGAATATGTGCAAACTCGTAAAGTCAAGTGGCTTAAGCAATTGCCGCGGACCTATTTTTCACAAGGGGCGCTGTATGAAATCGGTTCGGCGCTTTCCTTCTTTATGGTGAAAAACTATGCGGATGAGTTTTTTGCCGCTCTTGATAAAGGATTCAAGAAAGTCGATATAGTTGATGTTGAAGAAGTAGAAGTAACAGCAGAAGCTATTATTGAAAACACGAAAGACTTTATACTGAAAGAGCTTAGCCGACAGTTAAAGGGATATGATCTTGAAGAATTCGTTGCCGATCTTTTGCGTGCAATGGGGTATCGCACAACGGTGTCGCCGCACGGAGGCGACAGCGGGATCGACATCACGGCTTATAAGGATGAACTTCCGCCGCGGATTCTGGTACAGGTCAAGAGCCAGGATGGAGATATCAAAGAGACTACGATTCAATCCTTGAAAGGAGCAATGCGCGAAGGAGATTACGGTCTGTTTATTACGCTTTCGGACTATACGAAGAATGCAAAAGCATATCTCCGAAACACGCCGATCATCCGGGGAATCAACGGAACGGAATTAGTCGACTTGGTTATCAAGTACTATAAGGATTTGAGTGAAAAGTATAAACGAATCATTCCGTTGCAAATGGTTTATATTCCGGTTTCAAAGGATATATTTTGAATAAAGCATTTGATTCGAAAACAGTGATAAAAGCCCGACCGGTTCGGTCGGGCTTTTATGATATTGTTTTTCAGTCCACCATGGATTTCAGGTTCTCTGCCACGGTGATCGGAGCGGCAGTTGCCGCCCTGACCTGGTCGACGGTGAATTCCGGGTTGATCTCGGTCATCAAAAGACCGTTCTCGGTGACTTCGAGGACGCACATCTCGGTGATGATCTTCTTCACGCAATGCGAAGCGGTCAAGGGGAGACGGCACTTTTCGAGGATCTTCGGGTTGCCCTTCGCGGTGTGCTCCATGCAGACGATGCAGTTGCGCGCGCCGACGCAGAGGTCCATTGCGCCGCCCATGCCGGGCATGCGTTTGCCGGGGATGATCCAGTTTGCGAGGTTGCCTTCCTGGTCGACTTCCAAAGCGCCGAGGAAGCACGCGTCCACGTGCCCGCCGCGAATGAGACCGAAGTTCGTTGCGGAGTCGATGAAGCCGCCGCCGAACGCCACGGATGCGACGTTGCCGCCCGCGTCGACGACGTGGTACGGATCGTAGTTCGCGTCCTCGGGCTTCGGCGTCGCGCCTGCGCCGACGATGCCGAGCTCGGCATGGATGACAAGGTCAACGCCCTCGGGAAGGAAGCCGGGGATCATGGTGGGAAGGCCGATGCCGAGGTTGACGACGTCGCCGTCCTTCAGTTCTTTCGCGCAGCGCTTTGCGATGAACGCTTTGATTTCGTTCTTATCCATTACTTTCTCTCTCCTTCCACGATGTAGTCGACGCACATGCCGTAGGTATGGATGTTCTCGGGCTCGATCTCGCCGACGGGAACGAGGTATTCGGTTTCGGCAATGACGACGTCCGCCGCGGTCGCCATGACCGTGTTGAAGTTGCGCATCGTGCCCTTGTACCAGCAGTTGCCGGCTTCGTCGCACTTATAGGTGCCGAGGAGCGCGAAGTCCGCGTGGATCGGCTTCATCAGAAGGTACGGCTTCCCGTCGATCTCCTGCTTGCCAAGGCAAAGCGGGCTTTCCTCGATCAGCGTATCGACGCCGACGGGAGTCAGAACGCCGCCCAGTCCCGCGCCGCCCGCGCGGATGCACTCCGCCATGGAGCCCTGCGGGATCAGGTTGACTTCCAGCGTGCCGGCGTTCATCTGTTCGCCGACCTCGGGCGTCATGCCGACGTGCGTTGCGATGACGCGCTTGACCTGATGGTTGTGGATGAGCTCCGCGATACCGAAGAACTCTTCGCCCATGGGACCTGTGGCTCTGCCCATATCGTTTGCGATCAGCGTAAGGTCCTTCGTGCCGAGCTTCACAAGCTCTTTGACGATGGCGCGCGCCTGTCCGCATGCGAGAAAACCGCCGCACATGACGGTTGCGCCGTCGGGAATCATTTTCGCTGCCTCAGCGGCAGTGATGACCGGTTTCTTTGCCATGATTGTTCCTCCTTGTTGATTCTGTATCGAAGCGGCTTATTTCATGCCGCGTTTGACCATTTCCGTCACGACGAAGCTCGCGACGTCGTCGCCGTAAGTGCCTGCGCCGAAGCCCGCGTCGAAGCCCAGCTCCTTCGCAAGCTCGTGCGTGATGCGCGGACCGCCGCAGACCACCACGAACCGGTCGCGAAGCCCTTCGGCTTCCAGAAGCTCGATCAGGTTCGTGAGGTTCTGAATGTGGATGTCCTTCTGTGTGACCGTCTGCGAAACGAGCAGCGCGTCCGCATGGACCTCAAGCGCTTTTTTGATAAAGTCCTCGTTCGGGACCTGCGAGCCGAGGTTGTACGCCTCGATCATCTCGTAGCGCTCCACGCCGTAGTGTCCGGCGAAGCCCTTGCGGTTCATGATCGCGTCGATGCCGACCGTGTGCGCGTCGGTGCCGGTACTTGCGCCCACCATCACGACTTTGCGGCCGATATGCTCGCGGATATAGTCGTTCGTTTCCTCCATCGTCATCACGTCGGATTCGACGGTGATGACGTGGATATCCTCATAGTTCACGGTGTGCACGCAGCTGCCGTAGACCACATAGAAGGTGAACTCCTTGTCGAGCGGCGCGTGATACGTCACGTTCGGCTCGTCCAGACCCATCTTCTTCGCGATCTGCCGCGCCGCTTCCACGCCGCGTTCGTCGTCCTTGACGGGGAGGGTGAAGCTCAGCTGCACCTTGCCGTCGTTCATCGTGTCGCCGTACGGTTTCAGGCGCGTGAGGTCGAGCGTGGTGTCGAACTCGATTTTATGCGTGTTGTATAATCCGCTGCTCATTCGTTTGCCACCTTGCCTTTCATCACCTCGATGAACGGGTTGAAGTAGGAATCGTCCTTTACGACGACGCCGTTCAATCCCTTGCCGCCGTCCTTCGGACGCTTGACGTCCGCGAAGATGCCGCGCTCCAGCGTGGTAAAGAGCCCGAGCGTTTCAATCTCCTTCAAAAGCTCGGTCGCTTTTACGAGCACTTCGTTTGCGCGGGTGCGGATGATGCCGCCCTCCTTGAACGTCAGCTCGCTTCCGAGGTCCTTCATCGTGCGGAAGATGTACTGCGCGTTTTCGATCGACAGCGCGCGGTCCGACATGAACGGCGTGTGGATCGCCTCGGTCATCATGCCCAAAAGATGCAGCTTCTGGTTCGTCAGGATCGTGATCATGTTGAAGAGCGCGTCCTGAATGTGCCCGCGGAAGATGTTGCCGGTCATGTACTTGGTCGGCGGCATGTACTTTAACGGCGCGTTCGGGAAGATCTCGCGCGCCATCTCCGCCTGTGCAAGCTCGTAGAGGAACGTGTTTTCCACGGCGGGATCCATTTCAAACGCGTGGCCGAGTCCCATCTGCTCCTCGCGCATGCCCGCGCATTTTGCGAACGCTTCGTTCAGAAACTGCGAAGCAAGCACCGTGTGCGCCGAGGTGATCGCGTCGTCCGTGGTGAGGTAGTTGTCCTCGCCGGTGTTGATGATGACGCCCGCGTAGCCGTTGATGATGCGGGAAAAGTACTGGTCGACGATCGTGCGCTGCATATTGATGTCGCGGAACAGAATGCCGTACAGCGCGTCGTTCAGCATGACGTCGAGCCGTTCCAATGCGCCCATCGCCGCGATCTCCGGCATGCACAGACCGGAACAGTAATTGCACAGCCGGATATAGCGGTGCTGCTCCTCGCCGACCTCGTCGAGCGCCGCGCGCATCAGGCGGAAGTTCTCCTGCGTGGCGTAGGTGCCGCCGAAGCCCTCGGTCGTCGCGCCGTAGGGAACGTAGTCCAGAAGCGACTGACCGGTCGTGCGGATGACCGCAATGATGTCCGCGCCCTGCTTCGCGCCCGCCTTCGCCTGCACGATGTCCTCGTAGATGTTGCCGGTCGCGACGATGATGTAGAGGTACGGGCCCTGCTTGTCGCCGAAGCGGTCGAGGTATTCGTTGCGCTTCGCGACGTTTTGGTTGATGCGCGTCATCGCCGCGTCGATGTGCGGCTGCAGCGCTTTCCGGATCTCCTTCTCCCTGTGCGCCGGGAGCTTCGCAAGGTCGAGCTCGCCTCTGTCGATCGCTTCCGCGACGCCCTGCGGATCGAGTCCCGTTTCCAGCATCGCGTTGCCGAGATGCCAGGCGGCGCCCTGCGGAAGCAGCGCGTTTTCGGTCAGGTAATCCACGACGACGTTCGGCATGGGAACGTCCATGTCGTTGACGCCGTCGATGCCGAGCAACCGGCAGACGGTACGCTCCACCGTGACGGTGGTGTGCACGTCGATAAAGCGCTGCACGTCGGCGGCGACATGCGCCGCGCTTGCGCGCGCTTCATTGACCAGATCGAAATTCAAGCCGAGTTTGCTTTCCATAGCCGTCCCTCAGTGCTTGACGTGCCGCTCGTTGCGGAGGAGCTTTGTCGGTTCGAGGTAATGCTGCTTCGTGCCCTCGGCGACGTATGCGACGCCGGTTTTTTCGATCTTCTTTTTGCCGGTGCAGACGTCGCAATGGCAGTTCTGCACATAATGTTCCGGCTCGGTATAGGACGTGATCACGCCCTCGAAGTTGCGGAGAATGATCTTTCTCGGCGTCTGCGAGATCAGGTAGGTCGGCATGACGGGCGTCTTGCCGCCGCCGCCCGGCGCGTCGACCACGAACGTCGGCACGCAGTAACCGGAGGTGTGTCCGCGCAGCGCTTCCATGATCTCGATGCCCTTCGATACCGGCGTGCGGAAGTGCGAAAGACCGAGCGAGGGATCGCATGCGTAGATGTAATACGGGCGCACGCGCATCTTGACGAGCCCGTGCACGAGCTCCATCATGACGTGGCTGCAGTCGTTGATGCCGGCGAGCAGAACGCTCTGGTTGCCCAGCGGAATGCCGGAATCGGCGAGCATGGCGCACGCCTTCGCGGCTTCGGGCGTGAATTCCTTCGGCGTGTTGAAATGCGTGTTGAGCCAGATCGGATGATATTTTTTGAGCATACTGCAAAGCTCCGGCGTGATGCGCTGCGGGCACACGACCGGCGTGCGCGAGCCGAGGCGGATGATCTCCACATGCGGGATCGCGCGAAGCCGCGAAATGATGCTCTCGAGCACCGCGTCGCTGACCATCAGCGCGTCGCCGCCGGAAAGAAGCACGTCGCGCACTTCGGGATGGTTCGCCACATATTCGATGCACTTGTCGATCTGCGACATCGGAACGCCGCAGTCGTTCTGTCCCGCGAAGCGGCGGCGCGTGCAGTGACGGCAGTACATGGAGCACATATCCGTGATCAGGAACAGCACGCGGTCGGGATAGCGGTGGGTGAGACCGGGCGTCGGGGAATCGGTGTCCTCGTGCAGCGGGTCGGCGTCCTCATAATCGGCATAGTCGAGCTCCTCCGCGCGCGGGATCGCCATCTTGCGGATCGGATCATAAGGATCGTCGAGATCGATCAGCGAGAGATAGTACGGCGTGATCGCCATGCGCAGTTTGCCGAGCGTCTTTTTGATGCCTTCCTCCTCTTCGGGCGTCAGCGTCATGACCTTCTTGAGATCGTCGAGCGTCTCGGCGCGATTCTGAACCTGCCAGTGCCAGTCGTTCCACTGTGCTTCGGGGACGTCGGCAAAAAGACCGTTACGGGTTTTCATAGAGTTTCCTCCTTGATCGTTCGGAATAAAACCGCGAGAGCGGGACGCTTCCGTCCGCTCTCGCAAGGGGTTCAGCAGTATTTTTCGTCAAACAGCTTTCTGAGCTTTTCGTTCTCGCGGAGCACGTTCAGCGTGATTTCGGCATGGTTCTTGGTGTAGCCGTTGCCGACGATCATGGTGACGTCCTTGCCGACGCCTTCCGCGCCCAGAGCCGCCTTCGTGAAGGAGGTCGCCATGGAGAAGAAGTAAACGAGACCGTCGTCGCGGACCGGGAGGATCGCGCTCATCTCGCAGGATTCGATGTTGACGCAGCAGATGGAGATGTCGTATTCCTTGCCGCCGTTGACTTCAAGCGCCTTTTCCAGCACTTCGACGGGCTTCGTGCAGTCCGCAACGATGACGTCGGTGTAAACGCCGAGCTCGATCAGCGCGGGAACCTGCTTCGGGTTCCGGACGACGCCGACGACCTTGCCGTTCGGGCCGACCTTCTTCAGTGCTTCCCAGCCGCAGAGCACGCCGGATTTGCCGTTTGCGCCGAGGATCAGCACGGAATCGCCTTCCTTCGGGAGCTTTCTTGCCTGCGCGGGTGCGCCGGCTACGTCAAGCGCCGCAAGCGCGAGCGCTTCGGACATGTCTTCGGGGAGCTTCGCGTAGATCGCGGACTCAAACAGGACCGCCTGACCGTCGATGTCGACGCGGTCGATATCCTTGTGGATCGCCTTGATGCGGTCGATCTTCAAAGGCGTCATGGACAGGGAAACGAGGGATGCGATCTTGTCGCCGACCTTGAGGTCGAAGTCGGGCTTCTTCAGAAGGTCCTCGCCGATGTACGCGACCTTGCCGATGAACATGCCGCCCGAGCCGGTGACCGGGTTCTGCTGCTTGCCGCGTTCCGCAACGATGCCGAGGATCATTTCGCCGATCTTCTGCTCGTCGCCGCCGCACGCTTCTTCGATCTGCGTGAAGGAAGCGGAGTCGATGTTCAGCGAGATGACGTCGCAGATGATCTCGTTGCTGTAGCGCTTGGTCATGTCGTTGTCGATCTTCCATGCCGCCTGGGTGAGAACGCCCTTCGGCTCGATGACGCGGTGAGTGCCGTACTTATTGCCCTTTAACTGTTCCATTGTTGTTCCTCCTGAAATGTATTTTGAACGGGTTTTGATTGCGATTATTTGCGCGGAGCCATGCCGAGGATCGCGCGCGCCTCGTCGGGCGTTGCGATCTCTCTGCCGAGTTCCTTCGCGAGGCGGACGACCTTTTCGACGAGTTCGCCGTTTGAAGCCGCCTTGTGACCTTTTCCGAGGTACACGTTGTCCTCGAAGCCGACGCGGACGTTGCCGCCCATGATGATGCCGGCTGCCGCCATCGTCCAGGCGGATCTGCCGACGCCGGTGACCGTCCAGGTCGAGCCCGCGGGGATCTTTGAGACCATGAATGCAAGGTTGTCGACGGTCGCGGGCGCGCAGCCGGGCACGCCGAGAACGAAATTGAACTGCATCGGCGCGCCGGGGACTTCGCCTTTCTTCGCCATGTTCAGCACGGTGTCGAGATGTCCGAGCTCGAAGCATTCATACTCGGGCTTGATGCCGTTCTCGATCATGCGCCTGCCGAACGCGCGCATGGTGGGCATGGTGTTTTCAAATACTTCGTCGCCGAAATTGCAGGTGCCGCAGTCGAGCGTCGCCATCTCGGGCATGAGCTCGGTCGGCTGCAGACGCTCTTCGGGCGTCATGCCGGTCGCACCGCCGGTCGACGGGATCATGATGACGTCGGGAAGCTCTTTGCGGATCGCGTCCATGACCACGCGGAAACGTTCGCGGTCCTGCGTGGGGGTGCCGTCGTCCTCACGGACGTGCACGTGGATGATCGCCGCGCCCGCTTCGTACGCGAGCTTCGCTTCGCGCACCATTTCCTCCACGGTATAGGGGACGGCGGGGTTGTTCTGCTTGGTGACTTCCGCGCCGCAGATGGCGGCGGTGATGATCAGTTTCTCCATAATTCCCTCCGTTATTTGTCCTGGCTGTGATCGATGCGCTGGCAGTCCTTCGGCGTGACGCAGGTGCCGTGTGCGCGGCAGACCACGATGGGTTCCGGCAGAACTTCCGCCGCGCTCGGGCTGATGTCGGGACGCGCCTGAATGATCTTGCGCGCTTCGAACGTCATGCCGCGGGAGGTATTGCCGATGCGGTCGATCTCGCCGTACGCTTCGATGTAGTCGCCCGCATAGACCGGCGCGAGGAACTCGACCATATCGTACGCGCAGAACAGACCTTCGTCGCCGTCGCACTTGATGAGAAGCTCGGTCGCAACGTCGCCGAACAGATGCACCATGTGCGCGCCGTCAACCAGGTTTCCGCCGTAGTGTGCATCCTTCGCGCTCATGCGGAGTCGGATCAGGGATGTGATTTTTTCCATGTGTCATTCTCCTTCTCAAGATTTGCTTTTTAAGGGGATGGGCGCATCCGAAGCCTTCGAAGCGCTTTTTGTAATGAAAAAAGGCGCTGTCGGTCGATGATCGACCAATAGCGCTCCATGCTCTTTGAACATGACAGCACCGCCGCTTACACGACGACGCCAGGAACCGGTTCGGGCACATCCGCTTCCTTCGGCGGACGGCCCCTTTTCCGAAGACCGTTTCGGCTGCCCTGCCGGTCGAACGGATACCCTGCTGTCCGCGCCTCTATTGAAGACCAAATGGAATTTTGCATAAAAATTATACCCGATTTTTGCGGGCGTTGTCAAGAATATTCCTATTGAAATAAACAGTAATGCGAAAATGTCAACGGGAAACGGCATTCTGCCGCGTAACATAGATATGCGCGATTGCGAACAGGATCGCAAAGCCGGCAAGCAGCCAGTGCCTGAGGAGCAGTCCGCTCAGCAGAAAGATGCATGCGGGAATAATGGCAAGCGAAAGCGCAAGCCCAGCATTTTTCACTTTCAGATACCGCGCAAACAGAACCCAGTATGCGGTGAGCAGTGAACCGTTTCCGAAAAGATAAAGCACCATAGCGAAAACACTTGCAAAGCCGAATTTCCAAACGAGCAGAGGCAGCCACATCAGAACGATGCAGGCGTACCGTCCGATCTGCTCCAATACATCCATCAGCCGGTTTGTGCAGCGGTTCTTTTCATTCCGGTTCTTTATCGCATAAACGATATTGGGTATGATCAGCAGGATGACGATGATCACGCCGAAAAGGTTGATCCAGCCGAATTTCATATCAGTACGCCCGTTCGATGCGCTCTAAAATTTCCGGTTTCAGCGACAGCATCTGGCAGATGTTCAGCGCGTCCCTGGGACAGTCCGCCTTTCCCTCCACGCGGTACAGTCCGTAGTTCATATGCCGCGCGATGATTGCGACGCCGTCTTCGCCCGCCGCCTGAAGCTCGACCCTGATCGCATCCGGATCGACGTCCTTCAATCCGATGATCTGATAGTGCGTCCGCGCGTTTTCGGCAACGCCGTCGTAATGCGTCGCAAGGATCGAGATCGCGTTCGCACCGTTCAGGTATCGCGTCACCGCCTGCACGATCACCGCGCCCTCGTCGGGGTTCGTGCCGCGCGCGAGCTCGTCGATCAGGAACAGCGAATAGCCCTGCTCGACGTCCTTCAGCGCGGCGTTGAACCGCACGATCTCGGAACCGAAGCCGGACAATCCGGACTGCATGGACTGCGCGTCGTCGAACAGCATTTTCACGCTATGGAACATGGGGATGCGCGCCGCTTTTGCGCAGACAGGGAATCCCGCGTGCATCAGCAGCACGTTCAGCGCGACGGTCTTCATCGCGACGCTCTTGCCACCCATGTTTGCGCCGGTGATGACCGTTGCGCCGCGGTCGGCGGCGATCGAAACGGGCACGAATGCGCGTCCTTTTTTGTTCAGGAGGTCGACAAGCTCCGGATTTACCATATCGACGAGCTCCAGCGCGGTTTCCGTGATCTCGGGGCGCACGCCGCCGTATTTCTTTGCGAACAGCGCTTTCTGGATCAGAACATCAAGCCGTCCCGCGGCGTCCGCGTCCGAACGCATGGCGGAAACGCGGGGGAGAAGCGCGTCGCACATCGTTCTGCGGATCTTCCGTTCCTCGGCGTCCTCGCCCGCGCACACGCGCAAACGTTCCGCGCGGACCGCTTCCTTTTCCGCGTCCGTCCGCGCCTCGTACAGCCGCTGCTCCAATCGCTTTTTCTCTCTCCGGATCGTGCGAAGCGGTTCCGACGCGCCGTCGGGGATATAGAACCCGCGGGAACGCGTATGCTCCGGATCGAGCACGTCGAGCGCGCCTTCGGGATCGGAGAACGCGATGCCTTCGGCATGCACGGTCTCGTTCATCCGGGTAAACAGCGGGATCAGCTCGCTCACGCGCAGCAGAAACCCCTTGAGCTCAAACAGTTCCACATGATCGAGACACGCGCCCTCGGAAAGCCGATTGATCGAGCCGCGCACATCCTTCATCTGACACAGCACGAGCATGATCTTTTCATAGAGCGAACCGAGCGCGTCCGCGGCTTTCTGCGCGCGATCCGTGTTATCGAGCTCCGATTCCAGCTCCGCCCGCTCGTCCGGGGCATAGAAGCGCAGCTTCCGAACGCGTTCGACGCCGAACGGGCTGCAGGGATGCAGACTGTCCGTAATGTATTGCAGACCGATCTTCACCTTATCGTCAAAGCCGATCGAGATCATGTTGCGCCTCCTTTACGTTGATGACCGGAACGTTCACCGCCGCCTGTACGGCGCGTTTGAACGCATCGGGATCGAACTTCCACCCGTAGGCGGACACGGGGTTGACCGTCACACAGAGTACGGTCGCCGCTTCAACCGTTTCCAGCGAAACGCCGCGGATCGCGAGCTTGTCGAGCGTGTCCGGCGAAAGCAGCACTTTGCTCGGATCCTTTACGACAAGACGGACGTTTTTTAAGACGCCGCTCTTCAGAAGCGGCAGGATCGCGGAATCGGAAAGCGCGCCGGGAACAAGCGCCTCGCCGGTTTCTTTGAGCACGTCGGCAAGCGACAATTCGGACGCTTCCGGCACGGTCTCCGCTTTCTTGAGATTCATAACGCGAAAGACGTTCGCGGTATCGCTTACGACATTTTCCATGCGCATATCGTAGCTTGCGCCGGTGCAAAGGATCACGCTTTCCGCAACGGTGCGCGCGCCGAGCGATTTTCTGCCGAGCGCGCCGTCGATGATCGCCTGCTCCGCGCCGAGCGAAAAGAACAGGTCCGAAACGGTGCGAAGCTGCGAGGTGATGGAGGGACCGGCAAGCTGTACGCTGCCCGCGCTCCTTGCGCGGACGAGCACGACCTCGCCGAGCGGCGTGGGAATACCGGTGGTACAGACGATCTCCTGCGTGATATCGGAAAGCGAAAGCAGGTCCTTCGCGGTCGCGATCAGCGTGCCCTCCGGAACAAAGATCCCCGGCTTTTCCGTGCCGGTCACGACGTCGACGGATTCGCCGTCGCGTCCGATCGAGGTCAGACCGAGAACGCGCCCGTGCGATTCGGCCAAAAGCCGGTTCAGCACGGTCGTTTTGCCCGCGTTCTTGCACATTCCGACAATGGAAAGCGTTTTTGCCCGACGGATGGCGTCAAAAAGCGCTGTATTCATCCGGACGTCCTTTCGTTTCGTTCTGATTTTATTATCATATCATATCCGCTGCGAAAAGAAAAGAGAAAAAGCGGAAGGAGCCGGGTATGCGCTTGATTGACAAAAAAAGCGTTTCGTTATACAATATATTGTCATCCGCCGAACCGCGCAGCGCGGGAACAGGGCGGAAACGATCGGGAGAAGCATGAAGAAAACAACGCAGCGGATCATCATACTGGCATCGCTCGTCGCAGCCGTCGGGCTGTTCGTGCTGTTCCTTTCCGACATTCTGATCCCGTTTATCCGCATGGAGCTTGCAAACGACGTCGAGGGGGCGAAGGATCTTCTGTCGTCCCGCGGCGTTCTGGGCTTTCTGTCCGTCGTGCTGGTCGAAGCGCTGCAGATGGTCGTCGTTTTCATCCCCGCGGAGTTTATTCAGATCTCTTCTGGTCTGAGTTATCCGTTTTATATCGCGCTGCTTCTGTGCGATCTCGGCGTATGCCTCGGCGCAACGATCATCTATGTGCTCGTCACGGCGTTCCGCTTCAGCAGCAATGCCTTTGAACGCAATGAGAAAAAGATCGAAAAGCTCGCTGCGCGCGTCAAAAAGGACCGCGGCACACAGCTTTTGCTGTATCTGCTGTTCATCATGCCGCTGATCCCGTTCGGTGCGATCTGCTACTACGGCAGCTACCGGAAAATGAAGTACAGCCGGTACATCTTCACCGTCGCCACCGGTGTCATCCCGTCGATCGTGACGTCCAACCTCATGGGGCTTGCCGTGCGGTATTTTATCGCGAACGATCTTCCGTTCTGGCTTTTGATCCTGATCATCGTGCTTCTCGCCGCCGTCCTGCTCGCGGTGCTGCTCGTGTTTCTGAACAAGATCGTACTCCGGGAGAACGCAGGCACGCCCGATTCATTCTACATGACCGCGTTCTTCGGCGTTCTGCACCGGTTCTGCCGTCACCGGCAGCGCCTGCACGTCGACGACGGGAAGATCCGTGACCTGCCCACGCCGTATATCGTGCTCTGCAACCACGAATCGTTCTTCGATATGTACTACACGCACCGACTGCTCTCGTGCGCGCCGGCGAGCGCCTCATATGTCGTCAACAAGCATTATCTGTCGCATCCGCTGATCCGGAAGATCGCTGCAAAATCCGGCGCCGTTCCGAAAAAGCTCTTTTATCCGGACGTCGCCGTCCCGCTGCAGATCATGCGTATGCTGAAAAAGGGATATCCGGTCGTCATTTTTCCGGAGGCGCGGCTTTCGGTCGACGGCAGGTCCTATCCGATCGTCGATCAAAGCGCGGCGTTTTACCGCCGTCTGAAAACGGACATCGTGATCGCGAAGATCCGCGGTGCGTATTTCGCAAAGCCCAAGTGGCGCGGCAGGTTCTTCCGTTCAGACATATATATCTCCGCGGACCGCGTGATCACAAGGGACGAGATCGCCGCGATGACCGACGATGCGCTGAACCGGCTGATCGACGCGTCGATCGCCTACGATGAATCGAAGGATCCGGTCGGAACGTACCGGCAGAAGAACAAGGCGAAGGGGCTTGAAGCGCTTCTGTACCGCTGCGCGGACTGCGGCGCGCTGTATACCACGAGGGGCGTCGGAAACGAACTCGTCTGTTCGGCGTGCGGAAAAACGCACCGGCTCAACGAGCAGTATCTCTTCGAGGACGAACCGTTCTCGATCGGCGGATACTATGAACGGATCAAGGAACTCGAAAAAAAGGGGCTGCCGGAACTCTGTCTCGAAGCGGACGTCGACACCGAGATCTTCCGCGACACGGGGAAATACAGGACGCGCGAGAAAGGACATTGCACGCTTTCTCCGGAGGGCTTTTCCTACCGTTCGGACAGCGTGACGTTCACGATCGGCTTCGATGCGCTGCCCGCGCTCCCGTTCTCCGTCGGCAAAGAGTTTGAGACCTATTACAACGGAGATCAGTATTATTTCTACCCGAGGGAAAACCGTCGGCAGGTCGTGCGCTGGGCGCTGATCGTCGACATCGTCAAGGAGATGCGCGATGAAGAAAGAGAATAAAACACTCGTGAATCTGTCGACCAAAACATTTATTCAGGTCGTCGTTCTGCTGTTCGTACTGATGCTCGTCGCCATCGTGCTGACGTATGTGATCCCGAAGGGCGAATTCGGCACGACCGCGGACGGGAAAACGGATTATCTGGACTATCGGGCCGTCGAGGGCGCGAAGGGCATTCCGGTCTGGAAGGGACTTCTGGCGCCGTTCCTTGTGTTCGGCTCGGACAACGGTCTGACGCTGATCATGCTGTCGCTGTTCCTTGTCATGGTGTTTGCGGCGTTTCAGGTGATGAACGACGTCGGCGGCATCCGCGCGCTGGTCGGCGCCGTTGCAAGACGGTTCCGGAAGCGGCGCGCGCTGCTTCTGTGCATGGTCGCGCTGGTGTTTATGGCGTTCGGCGCGTTCCTCGGACTGTTCGAGGAGATGCTTTCGATGCTGCCGATCGTGACCGCGCTGTGCGTGCTGATCGGGTACGACTCGTTCACGGGATTTCTCGTCTGCATCATCGCCTGCGGCTTCGGCTTCGCAAGCGCGATCACCAATCCGTTCACGGTCCTGCTCGCATCCGAGATCATCGACGCGAACCCGATGGAAAACATCTGGTACCGCGTGATCATCTTTGCCGTGATGTACCTGCTGCTGCTCGGGTTCGTCTTCCTGTACGTTAAAAAGCTCAGAAAGGATCCGGCGTCGAGTCTGACGCTTGCGCACGATGAAACGCTGCGCGAGGCGGGCGCGGCGGATGAACAGAATCCGATCGCGCCGCAGGACGAAAAGCGCATCCGGCTGACTTATATCGTATTTCTGCTCGTCTGTCTCGGGCTGATCATCGCGTGTTCCGCGATTTCCGCGCTGCGCGATTATACCGTGGTCGTGCTGATCGCGTACTTTTTGATCTTCGGACTCCTTGCGGGCTTCCTTTCCGCAAAGGCGGCAAAGCCGGTGTTTCTGAGCTTCTGGAAGGGGATCGTGGGCGCGCTGCCGACGATTGTGTTCATTGCGCTGGCGTCTTCGATCAAGTACATCTTCGACGAGGGCGCGATCATGCCGACGATCGTGCATTCGATCAACACGCTTGTTTCGGGGCACAGTCCGTTCCTCGTCGCGCTCGTGCTGTACGCGATCATTCTCGTGCTCGAGTTCTTTATTTCGTCCTCGACGGCGAAGGCGATCCTCGTCATGGGAATGCTTGCGGTGGTCAGCGTGCCGCTTTCTAAGCAGATGCTCGTTCTGATCTACACCTTTGCCGACGGCTATACGAACGTGCTGTTCCCGACGTCGCCGGTTCTTCTGATCTCGCTTTCGATGATCGGGATCGACTATTTCAAGTGGGTGAAGAAGAGCGTGCCGCTCTTTCTTGTGAATCTTGCGCTGGTCGTCGCGTTCCTCGCGCTCGGCATTGCGCTCGGATACTGACGTTTTCGCAAAAGCCCGTCCGGTCAATGCTTGACACGGCACGGGCTTTTCCTGTATCATGAAAAAAAGGGTATGCAGAGGGGATGCTATGCTGTTTTCAAGTGTTGAATCCGGGCGCCGGACATTTTCTTTCGGCGATCGGCAGGTTTTCGTCCATTCTTCCGATCTTCCTTTCATAACGGCGATCCGCCGTGAAAAAACGTATGAAGCCAACCGCGGCACGGTGAAGGAACGCGTGACGGAAGTCGAGCGCGTCCCGCTTGCCGACGTGTCCGAAACCGGCGGCGGGCTGACGTTTTCGGCAAAAGGACACAGCGTTTCGGTCGCCGTTTCCGAACTGCCGGACGGCGTCCGGCTTGCGCTTTCCGGCGAGGACGGCTGGGCGTATGAATTCCGGCTTCCGGCAATCGAAAACGAAGCGGTGTTCGGCGGCGGCGAGCAGTACCGCAAGACGAATCTGCGCGGCGAAACGGTCGTGAACTTCGTTTCGGAGCATATCAAAGCGGCGACGATCATCGAGAAGGCGCTTCTGCCGCGCGCGCTGTACGCGCCGAAACCGCACAAAAAGATCGGCAGCTATGCGCCGATGCCGGTTTTCGTGACCGACCGCGGGCGGATGATCCGGTTCGACACCGCATCCGACGGCAAATCGACCTTCGGGAAAGACGCGTATACGTTCGTTTTCGACGCCTGCCCGAAATCGCTCGCGGTCACGTTCGGCGACAGCTTCGACGCGCTTCTGACCGCGTACGCGGCGCGCGTCGAAAACCGGCAGTATCTGCCCGACTGGTGCTTCGACGGCATGATCCTCGGCATTCAGGGCGGTACGCAGACGGTCCTCGAAAAGACGTTCGCCATGCTCGACGCGGGCGCGAAGATCGCGGGCGTTTGGAGTCAGGACTGGTCCGGCGAAAACCGCACGGTCATGGGAAAGCAGGTCTACTGGAACTGGGAAGTCGACGAAACGCTGTATCCCGATCTGAAGAGCGCCATTCAAAAGCTCAACGAACGCGGCGTGCGCTTCCTTGCGTACATCAATCCGTATCTCGTGAAGGACAGCCGGCTCTACAACGAATGCAGGGACAAGGGCTATCTGATCACGCATACGGACGGCAGCGTCTATCATATCAAGTCCACCACGTTCGACGCGGGCATGCTCGATCTCACAAACCCCGAAGCGGTGCGTTTCACCAAGGACGTGCTGATCAAAAAGAACATGCTCGATCTCGGCGTGTCCGGCTGGATGGCGGACTTCGGCGAATATCTGCCGGTCGACTGCGTACTCCGTGACGGCGATCCGAAGGAGCTGCACAACCTCTGGCCGGTGCTGTGGGCGAAGCTGAACCGCGAGGCGGTCGAGGAGTACGGCGCAAAGGACGTCATGTTCTTTATGCGCTCCGGTTACGTCGGGATCCAGACCTACGCGCCGGTGCTGTGGAACGGCGACCAGCACACCGATACCACGAAGGACTACGGCATGCCGTGCGTGATGCCTGCGAGCTTCTCGCTGGGCTTCTCAGGCGTGCCGATGGTGCATTGCGACGTCGGCGGGTTCTTCTCGTTCGGCAAGATGAAGCGCAGGCCGGAGCTGTTTACGCGCTGGATGGAGATGTGCACATTCTCGCTTCTGATGCGCAGCCACGAATCGATCCGTCCGTGGGCGAACGCGCAGTTCGACGCGCCGGAGGTCAAGGCGCACACGGTCCGGCTCACGAAGATACACGCCGCGCTGAAACCGTATATCAGGCATTGCGAGGCGCTTGCAAAAGCGGGGCTTCCCGCCATGCGCCCGGATTTCTACGAAGCGATGGATTTCCAAAAGAACCGCGACGCGTACAGCTACCTGTTCGGCGAGGACCTGTTCGTCTGCCCGGTGATCAAGCTGCACGCAAAGACGCGCAGGGTATCCCTGCCTGCGGGCGAGTGGATCGGCTTCTGGTCCGGCAGGGAATACGCGGGGGACGCGGATTATACCGTGCCCGCGCCGCTCGGGCAGACGCCTGTGTTTTACCGCAAGGGAAGCGAATACTCGGAACTGTTCCGCAAAACTGCGGATGAAAACAAATAAAAAACGGAGGAGAAACAATGGAGGAGTCTTACATTTCCCGTACCAGCGGGATCAAAATGAAGGACAAGATCGGCTACGCGTTCGGCGATCTCGCAAGCTGTCTGGTGTTCGGTCTGACGGCGGGGATTCTGAATTCGTTCTATACGGACGTTCTCAAAATCAGCGCGCTCGGTACGCTCATCATCATCGTCATCGCACGCCTTTGGGATGCGGTCAACGACCCGATCTGGGGACGCATCATTCAGGGCGCAAAGGCGCGTCCCGACGGACGCTACCGTCATTGGATCAAAGTCTTCGCGGTCCCGGTGGCAATCGCCGCAATTCTGATGTTCCTGAACGTCGGCGGACTTCCGACCGTCGCACGGTATATCTGGGCGTTCTTCACCTATGTGCTGTTCGGAATGCTCTATACGTGCATCAACATTCCGTACGGTTCGATGGCGCAGGTCATCACCTCGGACGACAAGGAGCGCTCGACGCTATCCGTGTTCCGTTCGATCGGATCGGTCATCGGAGGGCTGCCCGCGATGGTCCTTGCCATGATCTGCTATCAGCCGGTTATGGAAAACGGTCAGCCGCTCGTCATCAAGGATATCAAGATCACGACGATTAAGCCGACGGTGGTGCTGATCGGCGTCTGCGTGATTGCGGCACTGTCCGTCGTTTTCTTCTTCCTCTGCCACAAAATGACGAAGGAACGCGTCGTTTCGCATCCT
This sequence comes from Clostridia bacterium, assembly GCA_017438865.1. Taxonomy (GTDB): domain Bacteria; phylum Bacillota; class Clostridia; order Christensenellales; family CAG-138; genus UBA3792. The sequence continues at coordinate 42,702 of JAFRUN010000058.1, read as the reverse complement.
GCACCGAAGCAGAAGGGCGAGGCGAAAAAGGTCATCCGCTCACTCTTGAAGAGCCGGCCGTTCATGGCGGTATCCATCGCGTCCATGCTTTTGCTGGCAGCACAAATGTTCGGACAGGGCTACAACCTGTATCTGTTTAACTGTTACTTTCATAAGCCCGCGCTGAACATTCTGCCTGCCGTGTTCCAGTATCTGCCTGTGGCGTTTATCATGTTCTTTGCTTCCAAGCTCGGCAACCGGTTCGGCCGCCGCGAGATCTGCTCCTACGGCGTGCTGTTCTCGGCAGTATGCTATCTGATCCTGTTCATTCTTTCCGTCTTCAATATCCGGAACATCTGGCTGTATCTGTTCGGCTGTCTGATGGGCGGAATCGGCACGGCGTTCATGTTCCTGCTGAACTGGATCCTTGCGGCGGACGCGATCGACTTTAACCGCGTGACCTACGGCATCGACGACGACGCAACGAGCTACGCATTCTTCACATTCACAAGAAAGCTCGGTCAAACGGTAGCGACGATTTTGATTAACATCCCGCTTCTCATTATCGGTTATGACGGCGGACGTCTTCTGGTCGAAAACATCACGGACGAGAACTTGCTCACCATGTATAATGCATCCGTGCTGATCCCCGCAGTTCTGTTCCTGCTGCTGTTCGTGTTCCTGCGGTTTGTCTATCCGCTTTCCAAGAAGCGCGTTCAAGAGCTTCAGGTCGAAAAAGAAAAGATCCTGCGCGAGGAAAACGCGGCGGCGTAGTTTCCGGAATACAAAACGGCACGGTCGAAACCGTGCCGTTTTTGTGTGCTTTTTCAGATCCGTCCTGCGATCTCCAAAGCGATATCGAGCTTGTCGAGATCGTGGTTGGCGCCGTGCAGTCCGTCGTTTTCATAGACCGGCGCGTCGAGCACGTCGCCGGTGACGAGAAAATCATAGAGCTCGAAGCCGTAAAAGTCGCAGACCGCCTCGACGCCCGCGACCTCCATTTCAACCGCAAGACAGCCCTCCGTTTTGCGCTTTTCAAACTGATTCCGCGTTTCGCGGTAGAACGCGTCGGTCGTCCATACGCGTCCCGAAACGTACGGGAGGCCGAGCTCCCGGAAGATCGCCTCGACGCGGTCCGCGTTTTTCACCGCGATATAGTCCGCAGGCGGGGCGTAGTGATAGGACATGCCCTCGTCGCGGTACGCCTCCGTCGGGATCACATACCTGCCGACGGTCGCTTCGCGGTTCAGGGAACCCGCCGAGCCGAACATGACGAACTTCGTTGCGCCGACGAGCCAGTTGAGCTCCTCGATATCGCCGCCCGCAAGCGTGGCGCCGACGCCGCAGAGCGTTGTCGCGAGCGTTTTTCCGCCGGATTCAAACAGGTAGATCGGACGGTTGCCGTTGACGTTCTTCTTGTATCCGACTTCACGCAGCGCAAAGCGTGTTCGCATCTCTTCCAGAATCACGTCGGAGAACGTCAGGATGCAGACGTCGCAAAGGTGCTTCTGCGGGCCGGCGAACGATTCGACGGTGAACAGCGGTTCGCTTTTGTTGTCAAATGAATCCGTAATCATACTCAATACCGGCAGACCGGCAGCCCGAGAAAGCCCGCAAGCGCTTCCAGCGTACCGGCATGGCGTCCTTTGATCACGACAAAGTGCGGCTCAAACCCCTTGCACACGCTGTCCATGACGATCCCCTTCGCAGGATTGTCGGTCTGGATCACGATGCTTGTGCCGGTGAACTGCTTCGGCTTTGAAAGCGCCGCGCCTTCGCAGAGAAAGAAGCGGAACTTGCCGTCCGGCTCTCTGCCGATGCGGAAGATCGTTGCATCCGGGAACGCTTCGCAGCCGAAATCCATCGCGGGACCGATTTTGCGGTTCGGGTGTACGCCGACGACCGCGCCGGTGTCCTTTCTGGCGAGCGAGCACGCCGCCGCCCCGCAGTGCCAGAAGGTGATCGTGTTTTCCCCCTCGTCCAGAGAGACCGGATCGCCGAAAAAGACGGGGGAGCCGGAAATCTGCATGCCCGCCCACATGGACAGCGCGCCGTAGATATCCGCTTCGCAGGCGGCGGCGACGCCGTCGTCGTTCAGCATGGACAGCACCGTGCAGACCGGTGTGCCGAACGCGGTGAAGAAGTCCGGCCAGCAGCGCGACGCAAGCGCGCCGACGCCGTTCTCGGCAATGAAATCGCTGTACGCCTTATAGAGCCGCGCGTGGTCAAGCCGGTTCTTTTCGGGCGTTTTGTCGAACCCGCAGGTTATGCAGGCGGTTTTTTCCAGATACGGCGCACATTCCCCGTCCGTATAGCCCTTCGCGCGGTCAATGAGTTCACGCGCCTCGATCGAAACGAGTTCCGCGCCGAAGGTATTCATCATCTCGCCGTCGAGCGCGCGCCCGAACCCGAAGCCCTGCGGCGTGTGTCCGATCGCCGCGATCTTCAGCGAACGCATCGCATGCCTGAGCTTTGCCGCCGTGAGCAGATCGCGAAGATCACACTTCAGGGAGTCTTCCTCCGGCGCGCCGAAGGTATAGAAGAAAGACCGGTTGAACGCGCGCAGCGTGTTTGCCGCGGAGTACGCGCCGGTCAGCGAGTTCAGCCGCAGCCGCCCGCCGTCGATCACCGGCTCGCGGAGCGTCCACAGAACGACGGGACAGTTGAATTTGCGCAGCACTTCGGACATATAGGCGGCGTTTGCAAACGTCAGATTCTGAAAGACGATCAGGTCGGGATCGAGCGGTTCCAGATATGCTTTGAGCGCGTCGATCGAAAGCAGTTTTTCGGCAGGGCAGACGAAGCGCGGATCGAGCGCTTTCAAAACCGTGCACGAGCGGATAAACGCGTCCTGCGCACTTTCCATATGGAACGTCGGCACGCCGACCGGAACGTATACAGGGGTAAACTCCTTCATGAAATACCGTCCTCCGTATTATTTCATATTTTTAATCAATCATAATCCAAACACCGTAAAAAGTCAATGTTTTTCCCTTGACAATCGCGGCATGCGCGGATAAAATGAAATTGGTTAACAAATTTAATCAAATAGAGGAGAACAGGGACTTGAAAACGGATTTGAAGGAAATTGCAAAGGATATTCGCTGCGACGTACTGATGAGCATCGGAAACCTCGGCGTCGGGCATATCGGCGGCTGTCTGTCGGTCGTCGAGCTGCTGACGGTTCTGTATTTTGAGGAAATGAACGTCGATCCGAAGGAGCCGAAAAAAGCGGGACGCGACCGCTTTATCTGCTCCAAGGGACACGCAGGTCCGGCGGTTTACGCAGCGCTCGCAAACCGCGGCTATTTCGACAAAAAGGAGCTTCTGACGCTGAACCGCGGCGGCACGAACCTGCCGAGCCATTGCGACATGAACCGCACGATCGGCGTCGACATGACGACGGGATCTCTGGGACAGGGCTTTTCCTGCGCGGTCGGCGCGGCGCTGGGCAGCAAGCTCGAAAACGACGGCGCGACGATCTATACGCTGATCGGCGACGGCGAAAGCCAGGAGGGACAGATCTGGGAAGCGGCGATGTTCGCGGCGGCAAAGAAGCTCGACAACCTGATCGCGTTTACCGATTACAACAAACTGCAGATCGACGGCACGGTCGCGGAAGTCAACGACATCGCGCCGCTCGGTGAAAAATGGGCGGCGTTCGGCTGGAACGTGATCGACGTCGAGGACGGCAACGATATCGAGCAGGTGCAGGCGGCGGTCGGGCATGCGAAGCTCGGGATCGGTTCCGGAAAGCCCACGATGGTGATCCTGAACACCAGGAAGGGCTGCGGCGTCAAGTGGATCGAGGATCTCGGCACCGGAAATCACAACACGAACCTCACGATGGAGCAGGCGGAAGCGGCGATCCGTGATTTGAGAGGGGAGGCATGAACATGGAAATGAGAGCGATTTATGCGGAATGTCTCGCAAAACTGATGGAAGCCGACCGGCACATCGTGCTGCTGGACGCGGACCTTGCGAAGGCGAGCGGCACGATCAAGCTGCGCGAGCGCTTTTCGGATCGGATCTTTGACTGCGGCGTCGCCGAACAGAACATGGCGTCGATCGCGGCGGGGCTTTCTAGTTACGGGTTCAAGCCGTGGATCGAGAGCTTTACGCCGTTTGCGTCCCGCCGCATCTGCGACCAGATCGCGATCTCGATCGCGTACGCAAAGCAGAACGTGAAGATCATCGGCACCGATCCTGGTATCTCCGCAGAGCTCAACGGCGGAACACACATGAGCATGGAGGACATCGGCGTTCTGCGCTCGATCCCGGGGATGGTCATTTTCGAGCCGGTCGACGGCGTGCAGCTGAAAGCGGCGATGCCGGCGCTGAACGATTATTACGGCGCGGTTTATGTGCGTCTGTTCCGGAAGGAGCTGCCGACGGTGTTCCCCGAAGACTATACCTTCGATCTGTTCAAGGCGGACGTCTTGCGCGAGGGAACGGACCTTTCGATCTTCGTTTCCGGCATGCTGATCAAAGACGTGCTGGACGCGGCGGACGCGCTGAAAGCGGAGGGCGTCTCCTGCGACGTGCTGAACGTGCACACGATCAAGCCGATCGACCGCGAAGCGGTGCTCGCGTCGGCGAAAAAGACCGGCGCTGTGCTGACGGTCGAGAACCACAACGTCATCGGCGGACTGCATTCCGCGGTGCTCGAGGCGCTTGCAGAGGAAAAGATCCCGGTCTGCGCCGTCGGCATTCGGGACCGGTTCGGCGAGGTCGGCAAGCTCCCGTATCTTCGCGAAGTTACGGGACTGACCGTTGAAAACATCATCAAAACCGCAAAACGTGCGGTCACGCTCAAATAAGGGAGGATAAAAACCATGAAACTTGCAATCGGAAGCGATAAGTCCGGCTTTGCCGTCAAGGAAGCGGTCAAGGCGTATCTTTGCGAAGCGGGGATCGGATTCGACGATCTCGGCACCGTCGATCTGAACGACGTGCATCCCTACTACCGCGTCGCGGGCGACGTTGCGCCGCTCGTGCAGAACGGGACCTATGAAAAGGCGATCCTGATCTGCGGCACCGGCGCGGGAATGTGTGTGGTGTCGAACAAGTTCAGGGGCGTTCACGCCGTCGCGTGCGAGGGCGTTTATTCCGCCAAGATGGCGCGCGCGATCAACAATGCGAACGTGCTGTGCATGGGCGGATGGATCGTCGGTCCCGAAATGGCGATCGAGATGGTCAGGACGTTCCTTGCTACCGAATGGTGTCAGGACCTGGAGGACTGGCGCGCGGTGAATATGCATAAGTTTGCCGCTGAGGTCAAAAAGATCGAGGACGGGATCTATGGCGCTTGAGTTTTTGTACCGGCAGCCGGTCAAGATCCGCTTCGGCTGCGGCAGCATCCGCTCGCTCGGCGGGGAGATCCGTTCGATCGGCGCGACGCGCTGCCTGGTCGTGTGCGACCGGTTTTTGCGCCCGGCCGTTGAAGCGATGCAAAAGGAGATCCCCGAGATCGCCGCGGTCTTTTCCGATGTGGAAGAAAACCCGCAGCTTCGCGGCGTGATCGAAGCGGCGAAGCTCGTCCGCGAAACGCATGCGGACGCGGTCGTCGGTATCGGCGGCGGCAGCACGATGGATACGGCGAAGTTCACGGCGGCGATCGCGCGGGAAAACGCCGACGCGCTTGCGTGCTTTCGGGGCGGGATTCCGTTCCCCAAAACGCGTTTTCCGATGATCGCGGTGCCGACCACCGCGGGTACCGGCAGCGAGGTCACGCAGGTCTCGGTCATCAGCTGCGGCAGGGAGAAAAAGACGATCAACGATCCGGTCTTTATGCCGACGCTGGCGATCGTCGATCCCGAGCTGACGCTGACCGTGCCGCCGCGCACGACGATGAACACCGGTCTCGACGCGATGGCGCATGCGCTCGAAGGATACTGGAGCAAAAACCATCAGCCGATCTCCGACCTCTGCGCGATCGAAGCGGTCCGTCTCGTGCTCGAAAACCTCGAAACGGCGTACCGCGACGGATCGAACCTTGCTGCGCGCGAAAACATGTCGCTTGCGGCACTGCTCGGCGGCATGAGCTTTGCGCTTCCCAAGACCGCGGGCAGCCATGCGTGCAGCTATCCGCTGTCCGAGGATTATCATCTGCCGCACGGCGAGGCGTGCGCGTTCACGCTCGACAGCTTCGTGCGCATCAACGCCGACGAGCGGCTGGAAACGCTCTGCAAAAAGGCGGGGCTGTCCGGCACGGAAGAGCTTGCCGAACGCATCAAGACGCTGAAAAAGCTCGCCGGTCTCCGAATGACGCTTGCCGATCTCGGCGAGGTGGATATGGACAAGCTCTGCCGCGACGCGGCGAAGCACCCGCTGATGCGGAACAATCCCGTGGCGATGGATGAAGCTGCGCTGCGGAATATGTTTGAAGCGCTGAAATGAAAGGTCGTTTGAAGGACGTCGGCATGATCGCCGGCATGGTGATCGCGTGGACGATCTACTACGCGGTCAGCAAATACATGGTGGACGTGACGAACTCCCCGTACGCGGCGGGCTTTCTGCTGCGCGCGGCGGCGCTCGTCTTCCTCACCGTGCAGCTTGCCGTGACCGGCGGTTTCAAAGACCTTTTCCGGCAGGGGAGAGCGACGGTGATCCTTGTGATCATCGGCGTGTTCGGCTTCCTTCTGGACCTGTTCGCAAACCTCGGCTACGCCGCGGGCGGCTCGCTCGGCACCGGAACGGCGCTTCTGAAAACCGACGTGCTGATGGTAAACCTGCTGACGGTGGCGATTTACCGCAAGCGTCTGTACGCGACGGACTGGATCGGCAGCATTCTGATGCTGTTCGGCGTGCTGCTCGTGCTCGGACTGGACTTTTCCGCGCTGACCTTCCGCCCGACGGATCTGTTCTTTCTCGCGAGCGCGGCGTGCGTCACGGCAAACGCGTTCATCATCAAAACGGCGCAGGACAAACACAACCGGAAGGCGGACACGATCTCGTATTACAACAACTTCGTCGTTCTGCTTCTGTTCGCGCTGTTTGCGGTATCGCGCGGCGACCTTGCCGCGCTGAAGCCATCCGAAACGCCCGGCTTCTGGTGGCTGGCGGCTTTGGGCGGACTTGCGCAGACCGGGATCTACTTTTTCTACTACCGGAATCTCAAACGCCATGAGGTCTGGGTTGTCAAGCTCTGGCTTCTTTTGATGCCGGTTCTGAGCTGCATCGTCGGTGTACTCTTTCTCAAAGAGGAACCGACGGTATGGAAACTCGTCGGCATCGGCGTGGTACTGATCGGCGCGGGGATCATCCTCTTGCGCGGGAAACTGCATCCGGAGGAGAAACCGAAAAAGGAGGACGCGTAAATGAGAACCGAAGGCGACAACATGATCGGGCTGAAGCGGCAGAACCGCGCCGCGGTTTTGCGGTGTCTGCACCGGTACGGCGGTCTCTCGAGAAAACGCCTTGCATCGATGCTCGGACTGACGCCCGCCGCGATGACGAAGATCGCCGCGGAGCTGATCCGTGAAGGGCTTGTCTTTGAGGACGGTCTGCTTGCTTCGGGCGGCGCGGGACGGCGGGAGATCCGTCTGCGGCTCAATGCGGACGCATTCTGTACGCTCGGCGTTTGGATCGGTCTCGGTCAGGCGATTCTGTCGGGCGTCCGGCTCGACGGCGAAACACTTTTTTATGAACCGGTGCCGCTGCCGGTGTGCGCGCCGGCGGAACAAACGGTCCGGATGCTTTCCGAACGGCTGCTTGCGGTATTGGAGCTTCAAAGGATCGATCGAAAAACGATCCTCGGGCTCGGCATTGCGATGCGCGGTGTGATCGGCGCGGACGGACGCTCCGTAAAGACCAGTTTCGACGCGCTGGACACGCCCGATTTTCCGGTCTGCGACCGGTTCGAAGCGTATACGGGGTTTTCCTCGGTGCTGTCCAACAACGTTCGCGCGCTGTTGCTGGCGCAAATGTTTCTCTCGCGCGACGACAAGGGGGAGAGCCGGTTCTTTCTGCGCTGCGGAACGGGCATCGGCGCCGCGTTTTCCGTCAACGGCGAAGTCCTGGAGGGCGACCGCAGACAGTGCGCAGAGATCGGGCATATCCCGGTGATCCGGCGCGGCGGGAAGCCGTGCCATTGCGGCAAGTCCGGCTGTCTCGAAACGATCGCGTCGCCCGCGGCGATCCGTGAGGACGCGCAGGCGGCCTTTTCCGAAACGGAAACGCCGCTGCTTTATCAGATGGCGAACGGAAACCGCGGCGCGGTCACGACCGCGCTCGTGCTGGATGCGGCGCGCGGCGGCGACGCGGGCGCGGCGAAGATCGCGGACCGTGCGGCGGAGGCGCTGGCGGACGCGCTGAAGAGCGTCGTGTATCTGTTCGACCCGGGCAAGATCGTTCTGTACGGGGACATTTTTGAACATCCGTATTTCCTGTCCCGCCTGTCCGCGGAAACGGACGTCGGCGTCGACGCGGCACATACGGTTCCGATGGAAAAGAGCCGTTTCAACGGCCGGCTCGAGGAGAAAGCGGCTGCGCTTCTGTATACGATACATTTTTACAAAAACGGAGGAATGACCGAATGAATACGCTCGATCGGCTTCGCGGGAAGAACCCGGACCTTCCGCTGTTCTGTGTGACGGATCCGGCGTTTGCGCCATACGGACAGGTGCTTGCATGCGAGGGGACGGACGCGCTTTCGCACGCGGTGGAAGGGACCGGCATTCCTGAAGGCGGGAACCGTTACGTCGCGTCGGAACCGGCGCTCGAAGCGCTCGACGCCGTGCAGACGGTCGGAAGGACCGTTTACGGCGGCATGCCGGTGCAGGCGGGCTTCTGCAACGGCAGAGGGTTTACGCTGAACGCGGAGGAGTACCACAAGTGCAGCGAGGTCAACTACTCGACGACCGGGCTGGTGCTGCTGCTCGCGCTGCCATCGGACGTGCATGACCGCACGCTCGATTCGCGCGACGTCAAGGGCTTTTATCTGCCGCCCGAAACGCTTGTCGAGATTTTCCCGCGCGTGCTGCATTTTGCACCGTGCCGCATCAATGAATCCGGCTTCAACTGTCTCGTCGTGCTCGAACGCGGCACAAATGCGCCTCTCCCCGCGGTCGACACATCCGCGCCGGGCGAAGCGGGACTGCTCTGGATGCAAAACAAGTGGCTTCTGTGCCATCCGGATTCCCCGCAGGCGGAAAAGGGCGCGTTCGTCGGCATCACGGGCGAAAATCTGACGCTGAAGATCTGAAAACACACGAAAAAAGCAGGCGGTGACCGCCTGCTTTTTGTGTGCCTGTGTGATCAGATCCTGGCGACGCCGCTGCGTCTTGCCGCTTCCGCGACCGCCGCCGCGACGGCTTTGCCCACGCGCGGATCGAACGCCTTCGGAATGATGTAGTCCGGGGAGAGCTCTTCATCGGAGATCAGGTCGGCAAGCGCCTTCGCCGCCGCCATCTTCATCTCTTCGTTGATGTCGCTTGCGCGGACGTCGAACGTGCCGCGGAAGATGCCCGGGAACGCCAGAACGTTGTTGATCTGGTTCGGATAATCGCTTCTGCCCGTTGCGATGACCTTTGCGCCGCCCGCTTTTGCGTCGTCCGGGAAGATCTCGGGCGTCGGGTTCGCGCAGGCAAAGACGATCGCGTCGCGGTTCATGGTCTTTACCATCTCGGTCGTGACCGTGCCGGGCGCAGAAACGCCGATGAACACGTCCGCGCCGACGAGCTGATCCGCCAAAGTGCCGGGCTTCCGATCGAGGTTCGTGACCTCCGCCATCTCCTCCTTGATCCAGTTCAGGCCTTCGCGGCCCTTGTAGATCGCGCCCTTGCGGTCGCACATGGTGATGTTTCTGAAGCCCGCGGAGAGGAGCAGCTTCACGATCGAGACCGCCGCCGCGCCTGCGCCGCTTGTTACGACCTTGACGTCTTCCTTCTTCTTGCCGACCACCTTCAAAGCGTTCGTGAGCCCCGCGAGCGTGATGACCGCGGTGCCGTGCTGATCGTCATGGAAGATCGGGATGTCGCATTTTTCCTTGAGCTTGCGCTCGATCTCGAAGCAGCGGGGCGCCGAAATGTCCTCGAGGTTGATGCCGCCGAAGCTGCCGGAGAGCAGATATACCGCGTTGACGAACTCGTCCACGTCATGCGTCTTGATGCAAAGCGGGAACGCGTCGACGTTGCCGAACGACTTGAACAGCACGCATTTGCCTTCCATCACGGGCATACCGGCTTCGGGACCGATGTCGCCGAGACCGAGGACCGCGCTGCCGTCGGTGATGACGGCACAGAGGTTGTGGCGGCGCGTCAGTTCGTAGCTCTTGTTGATGTCCTTCTGGATCTCCAGACACGGCTGCGCCACGCCGGGAGTGTAAGCAAGACTCAGGTCTTCCTTCGTGGCGACCGGAACCGTTGCGATGACTTCGATCTTGCCTTTCCATTCTCCGTGCAGACGGAGCGATTCTTTTGCGTAATCCATGAAATATCTCCTTACCGTTATTTTCTTGCAAGTACGGATCTGACCTGTTCTTCAATGTGCGCGGCGGTCAGACCGAAGCGCTCCTGCAGGTATCCCTGCGTGCCGACCTCACCGAACTCGTCCTCGACTGCGACGACGGCGGCGGGGATGGGGCAGCGCTCCGCGAGCACTTCGAGGATCGTGTCGTAGAGACCGCCGTGGCGGTTTGCGTTTTCCGCGACGACGACCGCGCCGCACTTCTTCGCCCACGCTTCAACGGCGTCGGCGTCGATCGGCTTGATCGTGAAGCAGTCGACGACCGCGGCGGAAACGCCCTGCGCTTCGAGGGAAGCCGCCGCCTTCATGGCTTCGTGCAGCATGATGCCCGCGGCAAAGATCACGACGTCCTTGCCCTCGCGAAGCGTGACGGCTTTGCCGATCGGAAGCTCGCTGCCTTCCTCATAGATCTTCGCGTACTGTTTTCTGCCGACGCGGATGTATTTGATGCCGGGGCGGTTCACGCACTGGCGCAGCACGCTTTCGAGACAGGTCGGATCGGACGCATCGATCACGGTCGCGTGGGGCAGCGCGTTGTAGAGCGCGACGTCCTCAAACGGCATATGCGTACCGCCGTTCATCGTGGCGGTGACGCCGGGATCGGTGCCGATGACCGTGATGTCGTTCTTCGCATAGCCGCCGGACAGGAAGATCTGGTCATAGATGCGGCGCGAGGCGAACGTACCGAAGCTGTGGATGATCGGCTTGAAGCCCGCGGCGGCAAGACCTGCCGCGACGCCCGCCATGTTTGCTTCCGCGATGCCGCAATCGATTGCGCGGTCGCCATGCGTCTTGGACCATTTCAGCGTGCCGGAGCAGCTCATCAGGTCTGCGTCCAGAAAGATCACGTCCGGATCGCCGTCGACGAGCGAAGCGACCGTTGCGCCGATCACGTCTTTGCACAGACGCGGATCCGTTTCTCCGTTATAAACGATTTTCGTCATTTTTCAGCCCTCCAATGCATCGAGCTTCGCTTTGAGCTCGGCGGTCCAATTTGCAAACCGTTCGTCGGTCACCGGCAAGCTGTGGTTCATCGCGATGGCTTCCACCTCGTCGACGCCGTGACCTTTGATCGTATCGAGCACGATCGCGTACGGTTTGTCGCCGCCGTTTCTCGTGCGTTCCAAAGCGGCCGCGATCGCTTCCACGTCGCCGCCGTCGACCTTGACCGCATCAAAACCGAACGCCTCCATCTTGGCGACGAAATCGCCCATCGGCAGAACCTCGTCCAGATAACCGTCGAGCTGACGCTTGTTCCAGTCGATCAGAACGACGAGATTGCCGAGCTTTTTCGCGCTTGCGAACAGGAAGGATTCCCAGCACTGACCTTCGTCCATCTCGCCGTCGCCGACGATCAGGAACACGCGGTTGTCGCGTCCTCTGAGCTTGTTGCCGAGCGCAAGTCCCGCCGCCTGCGAGGTGCCCTGACCGAGCGATCCGGTCGTCATGTCCACGCCGGGCGTCTTGTTGCGGTCGCAATGGCTCGGAAGCCGCGTGCCGCCGCGGTTCAGCGTTTTCAGTTCTTCATACGGAAAGAAACCCTTCAGTGCGAGCGTGGCGTACACCGCCGGTCCCGCGTGACCTTTCGACATCACGAGATAGTCGCGGTCCGGCCATTTCGGATCCTCGGGACGGACCTTCATTTCCCGCCCGTACAGCACCGCCAGCGCGTCGGAAATGCTCATAACGCCGCCGACGTGACCGGAACCGATCGAGTGGATCGCTTCGAGCGCCGCCATGCGGATGCGCAGAGCAAACGCTTCGATTGCCTGTTTCTCTTTGAATTCCATAGCTTCCTCCCTTTTCATTTCCGGCAGACGCGCCGGTTTGTTTATGCATCTTTTACAGTATATCAGTTTTGCCGTCCGTTCGCAATGCCCTGACCGGTTTTTTATCGCTTATTCGACAAGAAAAATCATCGGTTCGCCGGGGGAGGACAGAACGCCGCTCTGCACAAGACGTCCGCGTCCGGAAAGCAGATCGCGGTATTCTCCGTCCGGCAGCGGGACCTCGACGGAGCCGGGCTTCCCGCGCAGACGGAATACGCCGACCGCTTTGCGATCGCCGAGCGCCCATGTCGAAACGATCGTGTCGTCCGGACGCGCTTCGATCGCATAGACGCCGTCCGAAAACAGCGGATCCTTCTTCATGGCAATGAGCTTTCTGAGAAGCGGCGCGTGTATCGGCTCGCCCTCGCGCGCGATCGGATCGGGATCGAACAGCGTGGGCTGATGATCGTCCGCCCATTCCTGCCCGCAATAGAGCATCGGCATACCCTTCTGGAAGAAGGTCCACGCGATCCAGTTCTCTCGCGTGACGCGATCCGGAAACAGCTTTGCAGTGCGCGGACGGTCATGGTTTTCGGTGAAGCGCAGCTTCACATAATCGGCGGGATAGGTGCTTTCCTGCCGGACGAGCGCCGCGGCATATTCGGCAAGCGGGATCCTGCCCTCGTGATAGGCGACATATTCCGGATAGACGTCGTAATCGTAACAGATATCGAATGCGCGGTACAGCTCGGAATCGGACAGCGCGTCCAGTCCCTGCGCGCGGCTATAGCGGATGAAATCGTGCTCGACCGATTCCGCAAGCCAGATGCAGCCGGGACGGACGGTTTCCACACGCTTTCTTGCTTCGAGCCAGAAAGCGAGCGGAACCAGCGACGCAACGTCGCAGCGGAAGCCGTCGACATACTTCGCCCAGAAGCACAGCGTATCGATCAGCTCGTCCCAAAGCGGACGGGCGGAGAAATCGAGATCGATGATGTCGGTCCATTCGCCGACGTGATTGCCGAACGAGCCGTCCGGTTTCCGGTAGAAGTATTCGGGATGCGTTCGGACCAGAACGGAATCCGGCGAGGTGTGGTGGTATACCACGTCGATCAGCACCTTCAGACCGAGCGCATGTGCGGTATCGCAAAGATGAATGAAATCGTCCGTTGTGCCGAATTCCGGGTTGACGGCGCGGTAATCGCTGATCGCGTAAGGCGAACCGAGCGAGCCCTTGCGTTTGTCCGTGCCGATCGGATGGACGGGCAGAAGCCAGATCGCGTCGACGCCGAGCGCGCGGATGCGCGGAAGATCGGCCTCGACGGCGGCAAACGTTCCGCCGAAATTGCGGATAAAGATCGAATAAAGCGTCATGTTGCGGAGCTGCATGGAAGTCCCTCCCGAAAACGGATCAGTTTTGTTCGGATGCATAGGTAAAGGCGAGCTTAAAGAGCTTCTGTTCCTCGTTTTCGCCGACAAGCAGGAACGTGTCGGCGTCCCGTTCGCTTTTCAGCGTGATCTCCGTGCCGAGGACCGCCTCACGGGAATACTCGGTCTGCACGCGGCACAGCGGACGCCTGCGCAGATCCGCGGGCATCACGTCTTCCGCAAGATCGAAATAGCGGGTGTTGTTCATATGACCGTTCTGGTCGATATAGCTGTACGGTACGGTGAACGCGCCCGTAACCTCCGCCGGCTGTGTCCGCGGAACGGACGGCAGAGGGATCTCGTTTCCGGTCACGACGGGGGGAACGTCGATCCCGTGCTGCCCGAAAAAAGCCGCCTTGCGCGTTTCGCGGTCCATCAGCGCCCATAAAGAGCTGGCTTCGATCAGCGCGTTTCCCGCCCCGTCCTCGATGCGGTAGAAACGCGGAAACAGCAGATGCCGGATCTTTCCCGGCCAGGTGACGATGCGCACGGATTCGTCATAGGCGGGCATCCGGTGAACGATCGCCTCCTGCAGCGTGACGATCCACAAAAGCCCGCGGTCAAGCGTCTTGTCGCTGCCTGCGCCGAGCAGCGCGGCATGGTCGGTCGCCGCCTCCTGCAGAAGCGTGAACAGCCGCGACAGCCGGAGCTGCTGTTTTAAATCGGCATCGGAATAGGCGATGCGGTAATCCCGGGTAAAAACTTCCATGACGGCTCCTTACTTCAAATTGTTAAACAGGTATCCGAACACGTCGGGAATGCGCTTTTCCCACGCGGCCTCGTTGTGGACCGCGCGGGGAATGACGTTTGCGGAAACGTCCGCGCCCGCCTTGCTCAGCTCCTTTGCGGTTTCGAACATACCCGCAGGCGAAAGGCGGCGTTTGTCGATCTCGCCGGTTCCCATGTCCATGTAGATCCGTGTCGGCGATGCAAGCGGATGCGAGCGGATCAGCTCTTTGAGCTTTTTCGGCGATACCCAGAGACTGGGGGACAGAACCGCCGCGCGGGAGAAGACGTGATTGTATTCCACCGCGGCGTAGAGCGACATCAATCCGCCCATGGAGCTTCCGCCGATCAGGGTGTGTTCGCGGTCGGGCAGCGTGCGGTACGCCGCATCGATCTCCGGCTTCAGAACGGTCGTGAACCAGTCCATCGTGACCATGCCGAGCCCCTGCACGTCGCCGATCGGACGCGGCGCCGAAAAATCCCACGGACTGTATTCGAACAGCCGGCGGAATCCCTCGGGATTGCATTCGACCGCAACGAGGATCAGCTGCGGCTTCTGCTTTTCCAGATATTCCTTCATGCCCCAGCTTTTTCCGTAGGTCGCATGGCTGTCGTAGAAGACATTGTGCCCGTCGAACATGTAAAGAACGGGATATCTTTGCTCGCCGGAATGATATCCGCGCGGCAGATCGATATACAGCCGGCGCGGTTTTTCGGTCGGAAGTTCCGGGATCTGAATTCTCTTTACATAAATCATCCGCGCGTCTCCTTTCCAAACGAAGAACCGTCGGCGCATTTTTCTACAGTATATCCCAAACAGGCGGATGCTTCAAGAGAAAAAGCGCAGATTCTTGACAATCCGGCGCGGCGCTCCCTATAATAAAAACACCGGAACAAACGCAAAAGGAGGGGGAACCGTGGAGAGTTACTGTCTGTTTTGCAAAAGCGGGCAGGAAGGTCTTGTCATCGATTACCTTGCGCGCCGCGGTTATGCGGCGTTCTCCCCGCTTGCGGTCCGCAGTAAGCCGGATGCGGGCGGCGTCAGGAAAACAAAGGTGCGGCTGCTTCCGGGATATGTCTTTTTCGATGCGGATACGGAACCGGAATGGGATCTGATCCGGCGCTGCTCCGGCGTTCTGAAAACGCTGCGGTACGAGGACGGGACCGGCGCGCTGCACGGCGGAGACCTTGCATTCGTCGAATGGCTGAAGCGCTATGAGGGGCTGGTCGACGTGTCACAGGTCGTGAAGGTCGGCACGAAGATCGCATTCGTCGGCGGTCCGCTTGTCGGCATGGAGGCAAAGGTCGTCAAGGTCAATAAGGGGCGGAAACTCGTGCAGATCGCGCTCGGCGGCGGCGACGCACTGTTCCGGAACATCTGGTGTTCGATCGAATACATTGAAAGCAACGCGGATCTCGATCCGATTCGCCGGGGAACGGAACGGGCGGCAAAGGAATAGAACGAAAACAAACAGACAAAACGGCGGCGCTTCGGCAGCCGTTTTTTGACATATCTTTGATAAACGCCCTGCATATTGACGCATGGGAACGATTCATGTATAATGTTAAAGTCTAATAATATGCGATATTATGTGCCGATTATGCAAATAAACGCATAATCGATCATAGTAAACATACTATTTTGAAATTTTGAACAAAAACTCGAAAAAAGCAGGAAGCATTGTATTTTCAAGGGAAAGGACAGACAGCTTTGGAACAGGTGAGAAGAGAGAAAAACGAAGTCGAAATCAATCTCAGAGATATCTTTCAGATTTTGCTTTCGAAATGGATCTTCATTCTGATCGCGGGGATTCTCGTTGCGGTGATCGTCGGTCTTGTAACGCATTTCTTTATTCGCAAGAAATACACGGCGAATACGTCCATGTACGTTTTTACGACTGCCGAACAGAATCAGACGGGCACGATCAGCAACAGCGAGCTTGTCGCTGCGGACAACCTTATCAAAACCTATCAGGTCATCGTGAAAAGCAATTCCGTTCTGGATGTCGTTTCGGAACGCTTCAATGCGGAGCACCCGGAACACGCGTCGCGGAATGTGCGGCCGGATATGCTGTTGAAAGCCGTTACGGTATCCGTTCCGGAAGGTACCAAGCTGATCCGGATCAACGTCGCAACCGAGGATCCGCTGCTTTCTGCGGATATCGCCAATACCTTTGCTAAATATATTCCGGATCAGATCGTCCGCATCACAAAAGCCGGCGGCGTTGAGATCGTCGACTATGCGACGGTCCCGAGGAAAGCGTCCAGTCCGAATCTCACACGAAACATCATCGTCGGCTTCCTCGCGGGCTTTGTGCTTGCGGCGATCTATTTCCTGCTGCGGGCGTTCCTCGATACGACGATCTACACGTCGGAAGAGGTGCAGAAGGTCAGCCGCTGCCCGGTCATCGGAACGGTGCCGATGATCGTCGTCGGCAATGAGGAAACGAGCACATGGGAAGTTTCGCTTCGGGAGGAAATCGTCAATGAGTAACAGAAAGAACCGTTCCGGATCGGACCGCAGACAGGAAGAACGCGCACAGGTCTGGGAAAACAGAAAGAAGATCCTGACCGACAGCAGCGCGTTTGCAATCCGCGAAGCATATGTTCAGCTTCGCACGAATCTGATGTACAGCGTATCGTCAATGGACGATCGCGGCTGCAAGGTATTCGGCGTGACCAGCCCGAATCCTTCCGAGGGCAAGAGTTTAACGGCGTCCAATATCGCGATCTCGTTTGCCATGCTCGGAAAAAAGACGCTTCTGATCGATTGCGATATGCGCAAGCCGAACATTGCCCGTCTCTGGCATATCCATACGAAAAACGGACTCAGCGATCTGATCGCAAAGGTGGATTCCTGCGACGTATACGGCGCGGACGGGCTGTCGCTTTCGATCATCGCCTGCGGAAAGATCCCGCCGAATCCGTCGGAGATGCTGGCTTCCGCAGCTTTCCAGAACGCGATCGAATATTTCAGAAGGAAATACGACTACATCATCATCGACACGCCGCCGATCAACGAGGTCGCAGACGCGCAGATCGTTTCGCGCGTTGTCGACGGAATGCTGCTGGTCGTTCGTTCCGGTCAGTCCAAGCAGCGGGATCTGATTGAAGCCGAAAGCGCGCTGCAAAGCGCGGGCAGCCGGATCTGCGGTGTGGTCATCAATGACCTGAACCTCAAGCAGGGCGGTAAGTACGGATACAAATACGGGTATAAGTACGGATACAAGTACGGATACAAGTACGGATACAAGTACGAATACCGGCATGACGGAAGCGCGCCGGAGTTCAATTTCGGCACGGCGGCCGCCGCGGCGCGAAGACCGGCAAAGAAAAAGGCGAGGGAGATCGACTTCCACGCGCATATCCTGCCCGGACTGGATCACGGCAGCGCGGACACGGAGAATTCGCTCCGGCAGATCAAATCGGCAATGGAGAGCGGCGTTGACGTGATCTGTGCGACATCGCACTTTTACGGACAGCAGACCGATGCGGAAACCTTTCTCGAAAAGCGCGCGCGCAGCTGGCTGGAGCTGAAAGCAAAGCTCCCGGAGGGAAGTCCGCGGATCCTTCTCGGCGCGGAGGTGCTTGCATTTGAAGGGATCGAGGGGCTGCCGCATCTTGAGGACCTTTGTCTCATGGGGACCGATCTGCTGCTTCTGGAGATGCCGTTCACGGGGTGGACGGAGCGGCTGAAGGATTCCGTCGAAGCGCTGAGCGAGCGCGGCGATTTCACGATCGTTCTTGCGCATGTGGACCGCTATGACCGGAATCAGGTGGAATCGATGCTTGCGCTTGATCGCGTATACGGGCAGGTAAACGTTTCCGCGCTGACGAGGCATGTGCAGAGCGCGTACCTCCGCAACTGGATGCGGGAAGGCAAGATCGTCGCGCTGGGAAGCGATATCCACGGAATGAAGGTCGGCTATTCGGATTGGCAGGCCGTAAAGGCGCATTATCCGGAGGAATGGAAGACCGTTATGCAGGCGACGGAAGAACTGATCCCGAACCTGTACTGACGGATTGTCGAAAAGGGGGAAAAGAGACCGAAACGGGCGGCGCGCGGCCACAGTCGCCCCGTAACCTGCCGGTCGAACAGATCGTGTTTTGCCGGATGCGACGCGAAAACCGCGCCGTATGCCGAAGGCAACGCAAAATACGGAAAAATCCAGTTTGACAGGAGCCCCGAACAGTGAAAAATCAGATCGACCGAGAAGAAAACAAACCGGTCCGTCGACCGGAAAAAAAGAGAAAAAAGAGAAGGATCGTGCTCTGGATCGTTCTCGGAATCCTGTGTCTCGCTTTGATCGGCGGGGGCGTCTTCGTGTGGCATGTGCTGAACAAGCCCGATGCGTTCTTCGACTCGTCGGTTCGCGTATCTGCGGTAACGACGCCGCAGGTGACGCCTGCATTCAACGTGATCGAATATCTTCCGACGGAGGAACCCGGCGCCACGCCGCTTCCGACGCCGGTTCCATCGGCGGAGCCCGAAGTGACGGAGCAGCCGGACGACGGAGAACCGAAAGGGATCGTCAACGTCGCGCTGTTCGGGATCGATGCGTTTGAAAACGGAAGGACCACAAGCGGGACCATGCCGCATACCGATGCGAACCTCGTTCTGGCGATCAATTTCGACACGAAGGAGGTCAGTCTGATCTCTATCGCGCGCGACTGCCTGACGACTGCGCCCGGCTATACCGGATTCTATAAGTTTAACTGCGTGTTCAACGTCGGCGGCGGTATGCAGAATCCGAAAGCAGGGCTTGAGCTGAGCTGCCGCGCGGCGGAGGAATGGCTCGGCGGCATTTCGATCCCGTACTATTACTGCGTGGATTTCCAGGCGCTGATCGATCTGGTCGACATGATCGGCGGCATCGATTATGATCTGGATATCGTCGTTCATACGTTTGACGGCCGGGCGATCGGAAGGGGCATGCATCATCTGGATGGGCTTGCAGTCCTGGCTTATATGCGCGTGCGAAGATCTGCCGACGGTCTCGATTCCAGCCGGACGGCACGCCAGCGCAAAATGCTGGTGGCGATTTTCAAGAAGCTGAAACAGGAAGGCAAGCTGTCCATGATCCCGGAAATGCTGAAGGTGATGGGGGACAACGTCTACACAAATACCAGTCTTGCACAAACGGCAGCGCTCGTCAATTTCGCAAAGGATATCGATGCGGACAGCATACAGACCTACAGCATCCAGGGCTATATGAAATGTAATTATGAATGGCGGTACTGCTTCATCGATCAGCAGGCGCGGATCGATCTCATCAAAAAAATCTACGGAATCGACGCGGGACCGATGCCGGTCGATACGCCTGTATACGAACGATTCCTGCATAAGAGCGGATTCCGCGCCATTCTTTATATGAACATTTCCAAAAAACTGTTCGCCGCGGTGAACGGCGTTTCCGATTCGGGCAACTGGAGCGAGGAGCAGAAAAGGGCTTACGCATCCTGCTGGCAGGATTATGAGAATCTGCAGACGATGTTCCATACCGTCGATCAGTGGACGAAGGCGCGCTGTGATGAAACGGTCAAACTGACCGAGGAAGAAGAGCTGGAGCGGGACGAGTATTACGCCACGCTTCTGACGCTCGAGGAACGACTGAAGAAATCGGCAAACGCGCTGAACGAGCTGTTCGGCAAACCGTACCGGCCGAGATGGAATCAGAACATCGCCGACTGGTCCGAACGAAACAGCGACATCAACGAGGTCTACGTCAATTTCGCGTAAGCGGTTGCCGCCGGAGCGTTGAAGCGGCGTATCTGAACCGATGACCGGGGACTGCGGTCCGGAATGCGAAGAGGGAAAACCATATGCAGCCGAAGAAAAACGAACGCATCCCGAAGAAAAGGATCATCATTCTGATCGTCACGGTATTTGTGGTCGCGTTCATCTTCGTGCAGTCCATGCTTCCGAAGAGCGTTTCCGCCAGGGAGAGCGATTGGGTAACGGACAGGGTACTGAATCCGGCGCTTGCCGTGTTCGGACTCGGACCGCTCACGCACAATGCGGTACGCAAAACCGCGCATGTGGCGGAATTTTTCCTGCTTGAGCTTCTGCTGGTATTCTGCTTTCGGGGACGGACCGCCGTTGCTTTCGGCACCGGTTATCTGGCGGCGTTTCTCGATGAGAGTATACAGCTGTTTTCGGATCGCGGCGCGATGATCGCCGACGTCTGGATAGACCTGATCGGGGTCTCCATGGGATTGCTGCTCGGGGTGGTGCTCCTGCGGGGATCACGGCGGACAGACGGACCGGGCATGTGATCCGACGCAGAACGGTTTGAAGAAAAAGATCTATCGGGTATGAAACGGGCGCATGTGAAAACTGCCCCGAAATGAGGACGGACAATGACAAGAAACTGGATGCATGATATCGGGCTCAGGGTAATAAAGCTGATCAATATCCTTCTAATAGCGTGTCCTTTTATGCTTTGCTGGCATTTCTATTATGCCGCACGGGCGGAAGCGCTGCCTGCGCAGAATGCAATGCTGTATTTCCTTCTTCCCGTTCTGTTCGTCGCGTTATACGTTACCCTTGCCAGAATATACAACGCTTTTCTTGTATCGTATTACAGAGTGTCTGAAATGGTTTACAGCCAGATGCTCGCCGCGTGTATCGCGGACGGACTTGTCTACATCGTGATCTGCATTTTCTGCAAGAAGCTACAGCCCCTGTGGCCGGGCGCGGCGGCAATCGCGGGACAGTTTGTCTTGAGCACGCTCTGGTCGGTTTGTTCCAGGAAATGGTATTTCAGACATTTCCCGCCGAAGAAGACGTATGTGATTTACGATACGAGATTCGGGATCGACGCAAGGTTGAAGGATTACGGATTATCCCGAAAGTATGCCGTAGAGAAAGTCATTCCGGTGGCGGACGTTCTTCGCGACCTGAGCATGCTGAACGAGGTGCAGGAGGTTTTTCTGAGCGGGATCCACAGTCACGACCGCAACATCATTGCCAAGTACTGCATAGACAGAGGGATCGAGGCGCTTGTTCTTCCGCGGCTCGGCGACGCGATCATGCTCGGGGCGAAAAAAATGCACATTATGCATCTGCCCGTGCTCCGGGTTCAAAGGTATAATCCGAAACCGGAATATCTGCTCGCCAAGAGGATCTTTGATCTCATTTTCAGCGTACTGGCGCTCGTCGTCCTTTCTCCCGTATTTCTTGTAACCGCGATATGCATCAAGAAAGACGGCGGACCGGTGTTCTACAGGCAGGAGCGTCTGACTAAAGACGGCAAGGTTTTCAAGCTGATCAAATTCCGATCCATGCGCGTTGATGCGGAAAAGGACGGCATTGCCCGACTGAGCACGGGAGAAAACGACGATCGCATCACGCCGGTCGGAAAAGTCATCAGAAGACTTCGCATCGACGAGCTTCCGCAGATATTCAATATTCTGCAGGGAAATCTCAGCCTTGTCGGACCGCGTCCCGAAAGACCGAGCATTGCGCGGCAATACGAAGAAGAAATGCCGGAGTTTCGCCTGCGGCTTCAATGCAAAGCCGGCTTGACCGGATACGCGCAGGTCTACGGCAAGTACAACACGACGCCTTACGACAAACTGATGATGGATATGATGTATATTGCAAACCCGGGAATTCTTCAGGATCTCCGCATCGTGTTTGCAACGGTCAAGATCCTGTTCATGCCGGAAAGCACGGAGGGCGTCAAAGACGGTCAGATCACGGCAATGGACAGGGAGGACCGCGAGAACGCCGGGGAGAACGCGGACCGAACGGGTGAAGAAAAGGACGACCTGAAACAAGACTCCACAGTTGCATAAAATACAATTTGTTTTCCGCTGCGCGCACAACAAACGGAACGTACATCGAACGGGTTCGCCGCGGAAAAGAATCAGAGGGACTGCACGTTGAAAAGACGGAAGATACTGGTTTTAACAAACGATACGACCTATACCTATCATCTTCGTTACGAGCTTCTTGAAAGACTGATCGCCGCCGGGCATGATGTCGTCATCGCATGCAAGCTGCTTTCGTTTGCCGAAGAATTAAGGACGCTCGGATGCCGGCTCGTCGATCTGGATACAAACCGCCACGGGAAAAATCCGGTCGCCGATCTGCGGCTTTTGATCCGGTACAGAAAACTCCTGAACGACGAAAAACCGGATGTCGTTCTGACGTACAACATCAAGCCGAACGTGTACGGCGGTATGGCTTGCCGGATGACGAAAACGCATTATCTGCCGAATGTCACCGGACTCGGCACTGCTCTGGAATATCCGGGACTCATGCAGGCGATTACTTCAAGACTCTATAAATCCGGCATAGCCGCCGCGGACTGCGTGTTTTTCCAGAACGAAGAGAACAGATCTTTTTTTGAGACGCACCATATGCTTCCGGACGGCGCGAAAACGAGGATCCTTCCCGGCTCCGGAGTCAACCTGAACGCGCACAGGACGGTACCGTATCCGGACGGCGACGGAAAGATCCGCTTTTTGTTTATCGCGCGCGTTATGCGTGAAAAAGGGATCGATCTTTACCTTGCGGCGGCAAGACGGATCTGTGAAGCGCACGGAAACGCCGAATTCCATGTTTGCGGGCAATGCGACGACGGGAATTATCTCGATCGGCTTGAAGAGGCGGAGAAGGCAGGGTATATCGTTTATCACGGAGAGCAAAAGGATATGACACCGTTCTACGGTGCGGCGCATTGCATCGTGCATCCGTCCTACTATCCGGAGGGAATGAGCAACGTGCTGCTGGAGGCCGCCGCACACGGCAGACCGATCATTACGACCGACCGTGCGGGCTGCAGAGAAACGGTGGAGGACGGAAAGAGCGGATTCATCATTCCGATCAAAGACGAAGACGCGCTGACGGATGCGCTGGAAAGATTCCTGAAAATGAGCTGGGAACAGAAGCGCGACATGGGCCTGGCAGGACGCGCGAAGATCGAACGGGAGTTCGACCGCGAAATCGTTGTTGAGAAATATCTGGATGAAATCGGGAAGGTTCTGAAGTGATAGACTACAAAAAGATTTTCAAAACAAAGAGTTCCCGCGAGGCGGTTTTAAATGCGCTGCGTTTCGTGCCGGATTCGATCATGCTTCCGATCCAGTATCGGATAAAACTCGGCAGAAAACTGAATTTGAAGAACCCCGCACGGTTTACGGAGAAACTGCAATGGTATAAAATGCATTACCGGAATCCCTTGATGCATCAATGTGCGGATAAGTATCTTGTCAGAGAGTATGTTAAGGGGAAGGGGTTGGAGCGCATTCTTGTTCCTCTTATTGCGAAATATGATACGTTTGACGAGATCAAGTGGGAGGATCTTCCGGGCCGGTTTGTTTTAAAAACCACGCACGGCGGCGGCGGGCTCAACGTCGTTGTTTGCAGCGACAAAAGCCGTCTTTCCATGGAGGAAACGAGAGAAAAGCTGTCTTTTAAACCGTACCCGGTGAGAACCAATACACTCGGACGCGAGTGGGCATATTACGGTTTGCAGCCCGGCATCGTGGCGGAGGAATTGCTGACTAACCGTGAGAATCCGGCGGCGGGAATCAACGACTATAAATTCTTTTGCTACAACGGCCATGTCAGATATGTTGTCGTAGATGTGGATCGATATATCGGTCACAAACGGAATTTCTATGACCGTGACTGGAACGATCTTCACATTTTGAGCGACTGCCCGGCAATTGACAGAATGATCGACCGGCCGGAGAATTTGGACGAAATGCTGGCCGTTGCGGAAAAGCTGGCCGGGGATTTTCCGTATGTCCGTGTAGATTTGTACGATGTAGACGGCAAAGTTTATTTCGGAGAATTAACGTTCTATCCGTGGAGCGGATATGTGCAATACATGCCGGATGAAGCGGATTACCGGTTCGGAGAAGGATTTGAACTGAGGATGTTTGAATGAGGATCACAGCGGGATCGAAAACATGGGAGTCAGCCCGTATTGAATTTGCGGACTGGCTTCTCATCATAGGTCTCTGCCTTGCGCCGATGACCGGTCTTCGCATCTGGAAAATCGGTCCGGGTGAAGTTCTATGTCTGCTTTGGGGCATACGCTATCTGTTTAAGGCGAAATCTCTGAAGAGCGATCTTTCATTCTTTTTTGCTCTGTTCATCGTTGCCATGGCGGCGGGTTCAATCATCGGATTCATCATTGCGTCGAATGAATTGAGGACGGTCGATCTTTTGACATGGATCTACTTGGGCATCATTGCAATTTCGCTGCACGAAGGATTGAAGACAAAGCCGCTGCACGATCTTGAAACGCTTTTTTTTACCTTCGCGGAAGTTGCAACGGTCTGGAATCTGTTTCTTTTCTTTTACAGTCGCTTGGTCGGCAGCACGCTGTTCGGCGCGCCGCTATGGTATAACGGCGTTCGTTATTCCGGCGGCGGCACGAATCCGCATCAGATCGCCGTTCTGCTGTGCGGTCTGGTTTTTATCTTTCTGCGCAGTTTGCTGAAAAAAGAAAAAATAATCAGAAGCATCGTGTTTCTGGTCGTCTGCGTTTATCTGATGCTGGAGACCGCTTCTTCTACCGGCGTACTTTCCATTGCGCTCGGGATCGCTGTCTCGGCATATTTCCTCGTGGCGGATCTGTTTCCGAAGAACAAAGTCGGTGCAATTGTGATCCTGTCATTGATCCTTCTGCTGATCTCGTTGGTATTCTGGAGTTTTTTCTACGGTCAGTTTATGGAATGGGTTATGGAAGATAAAAACGGTCTGGGCAGAATAGAAATCTTTTCCAGCTTCGGAACGGCGTTTATCAAAAGCCCGTTGTTCGGATTGGGCCCCGGCGTGCACGGCGTAGGAGGGACGATCGAATTCCATAATACGTATCTGGAGATTATTGCCGCATCCGGCGTGATCGGAGGCATTGCATTTATCGTCTATTCAATAGGATTATTCAGGGATGTTCTGAAAGCCGATTGGAAATTGTTTCCCATTCTGGTTGCGATGTATGCGTACGGTCTGGCAGGATTCGCAATGCGGAGACTGGTTTATTGGGGTATTGTCGTGTTCGTGACGGTAATTGCTGAAAAACGAAATGTACTGCAAGTGCCGCAGGGATGATTGCCGTATGAGTATTCAATTCAGCATTATTGTGCCGGTCTATCGGGTTGAAGAATATCTGCGCTGCTGCATTGACAGTCTGCTCAGGCAGGTGTGTTCTTCATACGAGATCATTCTGGTCGACGACGGCTCTCCGGACAATTGCCCACGGATCTGCGATGAATACGCGGCTGAACACGACAATATCCGCGTGATCCATAAACCGAACGGCGGACTTGTCAGCGCAAGAAAAGCGGGCACGGCGATCGCGAGGGGGCAGTATATCTGCTGCGTTGACGGCGACGATTTTGTCGGCGACAGCTTTTTGTCGGAGTTATGCAAGCTGACAGAGCAGTACGAACCGGACGTTGTCTGTTTCGATTATTATTCATACTCGCCTGAGAGGTGTATCAAAGCGAATGCATACAAAGGGATGGACCTCGGCGTATATGACAGAGCAAAGATAGAAGAAATTGTTTTTCCAAAGCTGATTACCGCAGCGGACGGCAGCTATTTTCTCCCAACGGTTTGGTCAAAGGTTTTCCGAAGGGAACTGTATGAAAAATATCAGTTGGCGGTAGATGATCGGATCACGATCGGAGAGGACGGAGCGTGTACGGTCCCGATCCTGTCTCATGCCGACACGCTTTATATTTCAGACCTTCCTCTCTACTGCTACAGAGCGAATTATCAATCTATGACAAAAGGTCGCAAACGGTATGATTGGGACAATCAGCGGTATATTGCGGATGTATTGTATCGTGAAACAGACCGCAGCGTCACGGATTTTCAGGGGCAGATGTACCGAAGGATCGTCAGAGGATTTATCAGTACCGCAAGATCGCGTTTTAACGGAACCGAAGGGTATCGTTTCGTGAAAAAGGAAATTCAAGATCATTTGAAGAATCCGGTATTTGCCGAGGCAATCGATAATTGCAGATTCGATAAAGGGAGCGTTTTTCGGCATTTCGTTTTTTGCCTGAAAAGGCGATTGGTTTTACCGTTTTATATCTTGAACGGCATGTTTCGGAACAAATAATGCGAGAGTCAAAAGAGGAAAAATGAAAGCGGAAGAGTTTCTTAAAAAAGCAAAGGAATCATCCAAATGCCCCGGTGATTTTGATGATCAGTATCGCTGTTTTTGCAGATATCAGGGTATCGTGCTTGAAGTGCTGAAAGAGTTTCACAGAGTATGCGAAAAAAACCAGATCAATTATCATGTCACGTACGGTTCCCTGCTTGGTTTGATTCGAGACGACGGATTGATTCCGTGGGATTATGATATTGACACGTTCGTATCGGTATCGCAAAAGAAAGAATTGATAACCGCGCTGCAGCAGGATCTATCCGAAGAGTATTATGTAATGTGCCCGGAGACGGATGCATCCTGCCGTCATTATATTGCTCGAATTTGTCCGAAAGGGTACAATTCGGCGGCTGTCCATTTGGATGTGTTCTTTTATTGCGGTGCACCGGATGATGCAAGAGAAAGAAAAAGATTTAATAGAAGTCTTCGTCGCTGCGCGAGGATCCGCTTTTCAAAAAAAGTGAACATAAAAGAGGAATCGGTCGGAAAATTCGGCAGGATGCTTAAATTATTTGCGGCGAAGGTTGTCTATTCCGTATTCAATGAGAAAAAAACAGATGAAAGGTATAACCGACTGATCTATCTGTATCCGATTGAACAAAGCAAATATGCCGTATCGGCTGATTTTTTTGCCGTTGTCGATTTGTTTCCGATTAAAATGGTAACGGAAACATTTTTATACCATTCTGAAATCGGCGAGTATAGAATTCCGATTGATTACGAAGGATTTCTTAAGATGGAGTTCGGGAATTATACGGAATACCCTCCTCTTAAAACCTGTATTCGGCAAGTGACAGATGCAGTACGAAGATTTCGCTTTTTTGAGAAAATAGCCAATAGGGATAATGGATAATTCGGCAGGAAAACAAGTATTCCGCGGGACGGTAGTGATCGTTCTTGTCGGAATACTTGCAAAAATAACATCTTTCATAAGCGAAGCTGTTTTGGCTGCCTATCTGGGGACAACTTTCCGGAGCGACGCCTATTACATGGTAACCAGCATTCAGGCGGTTATTTATCCGATGCTGAGCGTCGGCATCTGGAAGGTGTTTATGCCGATCTACAAGGAAAAGACTACGCTTGGGCTGAATGATGAAGCGGCGGCGCTGACCAATAAAGCCATAACGTTTTTCTCAGTTGTCTCCTTTATTGCCGTCGGATTGTTGATTCTCCTTGCAGATCCTGTGGTTTCCGTTGTTGCGCCGGGATTTGAGGGGGAAACAAAAGCACTTTGCATCAAGTTGGTGCGTATTTCCGCGCCGATGTATTTCTTTATTATCGCCGCAGCAATCTATGCCTCCGTTCTTCAGGCAAACAATAAATTCCTCGGCAGCCAGATCAGAGAAGTCGCCTCCCATATTCCTACGATTCTCGCAGCCGTTTTCTTTTATAAAACCTTCGGCATTGAAGCAATGGCGATCGCTTTGGTGGTCGGCGGAGCGGTCAGGCTGCTGATCGAACTTCCGTTTGTCACGTGGGGGTATCGGTTCAGACCGGATTTCAGGTTCAGGTCGCAGGAATTCGGATTGATGCTGAGAAGACTTCCGTCGGCTTTGCTTTCGGAAGGCGTAACGCAGCTGAATATCCTGATTGATAAAGCGATGGCGTCAACGCTTCCGGAAGGGACGATTTCCGGATTAAACTACGGCCAACGGCTGATGAATGTTCTCAGCGGGCTCCTTTCCTCTGCGATCGCAACGGCGCTTTATCCGCAGATGATCGAGCTGATTGCGCTCAAAAAGGAAGACGAATTGAGCCGTCTGGTCGTAAAGATCATCAATATGTTCAGTCTGCTGATGATCCCGATTACCGTTGCAAGCATACTGTTCCGCACGGAGTTGGTTTCAGTTGCCTTCGAGAGAGGAGCGTTTACCGAGCAGAGCACCGAGATCACGGCCGGTATATTTGCGCTATACAGCGTCGGTATCTTTTTTGCCGCCTGCAATACCGTTATCACCAACCTGTTCTACGGGTACGGGAACACCAAGACGCCGATGTTTATCAGCATGGCCAATCTTGCCATCAATGTCGTGTTAAACCTGATTCTGATCCGGCTTTGGGGTGTGAACGGTCTTGCGTCGGCAACCTCGCTGTCTGCGGCCATCACATTCTTCATACGTTTAGCGGCAACGAGGAAGTATATAAAACTTGACAACAAAAAGATGGTCATTACCGCCTTAAAAGTATTGCTCGGTTCTGTAATCGCGTGTCTCATTCCGCGTGCGATCTTCTGGATATATCCGATCAATCGGTATGCGGTTCTTTTGATTTCCGCATTGTCGGCAATCCTGCTGTATTTCGGCGTATTGAAACTTTTGAAGATTACGGAATTGGATGATCTTCTTTCTTTGGTGAAAAAGAAGACGGGAAGGTAATCCTCGCTTCGGTTCCTTTGAGTCTGACAGAACAAGCAGGGAAGCGGCGTTTTTTTCGGGGAATGTGAAAGGAACAGAGAAAGACGTATGACGATCGCAATTATTATTGCCGGAGGATCCGGCGCCAGAATGGGACAGGATATCCCGAAGCAGTTCATCAACGTCTATGATAAGCCGGTGCTGATCTGTACGCGGGAAGCGCTCGGCCGGAAGCCGCAGTATGACATCCGAAGCGGCATGGAGCGGACGATTCGGATATTGAAGGAACTCGGATGATCCCATCCGAACAGAAAAGAGGTACGGGACGATGCTGACAAACGATCAGATGAGCATTCTTTTGCTGCTCCGAAGGGCATTCGGACTGAGCGGGGAATCGTATGAAACGGAAGACGAAAGTGAGCTGTTGGAGACGGTTATGCGCAGCGGACTTCTGCTGACTGTATATCCCGTTCTTTCGGCGAAAGAACAGGAGCCGTTTAAAGCGTCCTACGCCGCCGCGCTCAAGCAATCGATCCTTCAGACATATGAGGGAGAGAATATCCTGAACGCTCTGAGCGACGCGGGATTTGACTGCATCGCCCTGAAGGGCTGGGAGCTTCAAAAACTGTATCCGAGATCCAACATGCGCCAGATGGCGGATCTGGATATCCTTGTCCGTCCGTATGAGTACCGCCGTATCAAGGCAATCATGGAAAAGCTGGGGTTTTGGGCATACAGCGAGTCTTCCTGGAAGCACGATAATTTCAAAAAAGGCAAGGTGTTTGTGGAGATGCACAAACGCCTCACAGACGACAGCGCAGAGATCCGGAAATGGGAACAGGAAATGTGGGACAGAGCGGTTCGCATCCGCGGAAACATCTTTCGGATGACGCCGGAGGATTACTACCTGTTTCATTTCATTCATATGGAAAAAGACTTTGTGATCGCTTCTCTCGGCCTTCGCAGGATCGTGGATACATGGCTTTTGCAGAAGCAGCCGATTGCAATGGAATTGGTGAAAGCGGAGCTGGAGAGGTTCGGTCTGACATTATTCCATGAAAGAATGGTCCACCTGAGCCGTGCGGTGATGGGCGAGGAGCCGATGGATGAGAACTGCGAGGTGCTCCTGGCACATGCATTCAAATACGGGATCTACGGCTCGGATGAGAGCCACAAGGCCGGACGTATCACCTTTATGGGGAAAAACCTGAAAAACGGGAAATTCCGTTCGGCGCTTTCCGCTGTTTTCCTTCCGGTTGCGCGCATGAAGGCGCATTTTCCCATACTGGAAAAATGGCCGGTATTGCTGCCGTGGTGCTGGCTGAAACGAATCGTGCGGACAGTGCTCAAAGAGGGAAAGCAGATCCGAACAAAACTGAATTACAGCAACATCAGCGAGGAGGAGTATCGCGAAACGAAACGCTTTTTTGAAGCGGGCGGGATCGAGCAGAAATAAGATCTGAAAATAAGAGCGCCGGAACAATTGTTCCGGCGTTCTTTTATGCCTTGTAGTATTCCTTATACCATTCCGCAAACCTGCGGAGCCCCTCGCGGATGCCGATCGACGGGCGGAAGCCGTAGTCGGTTTCAAGCCCGCTGCCGTCCGCAAAGGTAACGGGTACGTCGCCCGGCTGCATTCCGACCGGCACGCGGTGCGCGGCAAAGTCGTAATCCGCAGGAAGAATGCCGCTTCGCACCAGCGCATCCTGCAGAACGGAGACAAAGTCGAGCAGATTTTCCGGCGCGCCGCCGCCGATGTTGTAGATCGCATGGGGCGGAACGGGGAGCCCGTCCTCTCCGGTCGCCTTTTCCGGCGCGCCCTGCATGACGCGTACGACGCCTTCCGTGATGTCGTCGATATAGGTGAAATCGCGTTTGCAGTTTCCGTAGTTGAAGATCCGGATCGTTTTGCCGGCGGCGAGATCGCGCGTCGCGGAATAATAGAACATATCCGGACGTCCCGCCGGCCCGTAGACGGTGAAGAACCTAAGACCGGTCGTCGGGATGTCATAGAGCTTGCTGTAGCTGTGCGCAAGAAGCTCGTCGGCTTTTTTGGTCGCCGCATAGAGCGAAACGGGCGTATCCGTTTTGTCGTCCGTGGAAAACGGAACCTTTTTGTTTCCGCCGTAGACCGAGGAGGACGAGGCGTAGATCAGGTGCTCCACCGGATGATGCCGGCACGCTTCCAGAATGTTGAAGAATCCGACGAGGTTCGATTCGATATACGCATCCGGATGCCCGATCGAATACCGCACGCCCGCCTGCGCGGCGAGATTGACGACGACCGACGGCTTGTATTCCGAAAAAACACGGTCCACAAGCGCCTTATCGGCAATGGATCCTCTGAGAAAGACGTGTCTGACGGGGGATTCCTTCGCCGCCCGTTCGATCAGCGAAAGACGGTATTCCTTCAGCGCGGGATCATAATAATCGTTCATGCTGTCGAACGAGATCACCGTGCCGCCCTGCAGGTCTTTTAAAAGCCGCAGAACGAGAAACGCGCCGATGAATCCGGGCGAGCCGGTGACCAGGATCGTTTTGTTGTTCAGATCGATATGCGCTTTTCCCATGATCAATCCCTCCGGAATAAATCTCTTGTATAAACCTTTTCTTTCACATCGTCAAGCGCGGGATCGTAGCGGTTTGCAATGATGCAGCCGCACATCCTCTTGAACTTTTTGAGGTCGTTGACGACCTTGCTGCCGAAGAACGTGCTGCCGTTTTCCAGCGACGGCTCGTAGATCACAACGGTCGCGCCCTTTGCTTTGATGCGCTTCATCACACCCTGGATGGAGCTGTGACGGAAGTTATCCGAGTTCGCTTTCATGGTGAGGCGGTAAACGCCGACGACGATCTCCCGCTGCTTTTTCTCCTGTAATTTCGAGTAGGTCTCGGACGCTGTGTAGCTGCCCGCCCGTTCCAGCACACGGTCTGCGATGAAGTCCTTGCGCGTGCGGTTGCTTTCGACGATCGCCGTCATCATATTCTGCGGGACATCCTGATAGTTCGCCAGAAGCTGCTTCGTGTCCTTCGGCAGACAGTAGCCGCCGTATCCGAACGACGGATTGTTGT
The DNA here is from genome assembly GCA_017438865.1 of Clostridia bacterium. Taxonomy (GTDB): domain Bacteria; phylum Bacillota; class Clostridia; order Christensenellales; family CAG-138; genus UBA3792. Next base: position 10,770 of record JAFRUN010000058.1, on the reverse strand, counting down.
AATAGTCGCCGACGCGCGGATCGAGGCAGACGCCCTTGATGATCGACGCGGTGGAAAGTCCCTTCACTTCGGCATAGGTGTCCAGCTCGTTGAAGAACGACACGCGCAGCGCAAGATAGGTATTCACGAACAGCTTGGTCGCCTCGGCTTCCGTGCGGCCCATAAACAGCGTTTCGATCGGGCTTTTGACCGCACCCTGCTGCAGAAGCGCGGCAAACGTGCGCGCGGCCTGTTCGGTGTCCGGATCGCATCCGACGATGATGCGCGACGGATAAAGGTTGTCGTACAGCGCCCGGGATTCGCGTAAGAACTCCGGACTGAAAAGAATGTTGTTCGCGCCGTATTTCCGGCACAGCAGTTCCGTATAGCCGACGGGGACCGTGGATTTGATGACGATGAACGGTTTTGTTTCGCGGTCTCTCGTGCTGTCAATGACCAGTCGGATCACATCCTCGACCGCAGAACAGTCGAAAAAGTTCTGCTTCGGATCATAGTTGGTCGGCGCGGCGACGACGATAAAATCCGCGTCGCGATAGGCCGCGGCGCCGTCTGTTGCGGCGCGAAGCCGCAGTGTGCGCGTTCCGTTTTTCGCTTCGGAAAGGAACCGTTCAATGTACTCGTCCTGAACCGGCGAAACGAAACGGTTCAGCTTTTCGACCTTTTCGGGCACGATATCGACGGCGGTCACCTCGTTGTGCTGCGCAAGCAGAACGGCTAGCGACAGTCCGACATAACCGGTCCCGGCGACGGCGATCCGGTACGAACGGATCCCGGAAGAAGCGTTTTCTGCGGACATCTCGAAAACGTCGCCGATCTCAAAACGAAGCGCCGCACTCAATGCAAGCAGCTGATCGACCGAGGGCGTATAGTCGCAGTTCTCGATGCGGGACAGCAAGGCACGGTTGATCCCGGTCATTTCGGAAAGCGCAAGCTGCGTGATCTTCATCGCCTTGCGGCGGGAGGAAACCGTCTCTGCAAGCCGCTTTGCGGATAACTTTTTCACAAAGAATATCTCCTTTTCGGATGAAAAAACGTTGATTCTGTTTCCGACAATAACAGAAAACGAGATAATCGAATACAAAAATTATAAACGAACGAATTGAAAAACGCAACAGTCAATTTGCGTCCGGACGCGGTTATTTGAAAAATGTTGCTGAGAAGCTGATGAAAATGTTACGATTCGTAACAGACGGCAGATCGATATCAACACGCAATTGACAGACTGCAGCGGGGCGGATATAATAACGGCTGCGGCAGGAAGAGGGGACGTGCCGTGTCGATTTGATGATGAAAAAGTGGACGGACAACGTCGTTTTCCGAACGATCAACAGCTTTATCAAAAAGAACGCCGTGATGGTCATCGCGCTGGTCGCAGCGGTGATCACGATGTTCTTCGTTCCGCCGGACGAGGCATATCTCGGCTATTTCGATCTCAAAACGCTGACCTGCCTGTTCTGCGTGCTTGCGGTCGTCTGCGCGCTGAAAAACATCCGCTTCTTCTATGTGCTTGCGCGCAAGGTCGTGCAGCTGTTCAAAAACGCGCGCATGAGCGTACTCGGTCTCGTTTACATCACGTTCATCGGCTCCATGCTGATCGCGAACGACATGGCGCTTCTGACGTTCCTTCCGCTCGGGTTTCTCGTGCTGTCGACGACGCGCAAAGAGAAATATATGTCGTTCACGTTCATCATGCAGAATATCGCCGCAAACCTCGGCGGTATGCTGACGCCGTTCGGCAATCCGCAGAACCTGTATCTCTACACGAAATTCGAGATTCCCAATCTGGAGTTCATGCGGATCATGGCGCCGCCGTTTCTGTTCTCGGTCGCGCTGATCACGCTCTGCTGCATCGTGTTCGTCAAACCGGAGCCGCTTTCGCTTGACGATGAAAAGATCCGTCTGCCGGAGGGAAAAACGATTCTGTACCTCGCGCTGTTCGCGCTTGCGATCGCCATCGTGTTCCGTGGGATCCCGTACTGGATCGGGCTGATCGTGATTCCCTCGGTCCTGCTGTTCGCGGACCGGAAAGCGCTGGCTTCGGTCGACTATCCGCTGCTGTTTACGTTCGTTTTCTTCTTTGTCTTTGCCGGGAATATGGGCAGGATCGAAGCGGTCCGTCACTTTTTCTCCGGTCTGCTGGAAAAGAATACGCTGATCTTCAGCGTCATTTCGTGCCAGTTCATCAGCAATGTGCCGTCCGCCGTGCTGCTTTCGCAGTTTACGACCAACTATCCGGATCTTTTGGTCGGCGTCAACATCGGCGGCGTCGGCTCGCTGATTGCGTCGCTGGCGAGTCTGATCACGCTGCGCGAACATATCAGGAGCAACCCGGGCAGAACCATGAGCTATGTCGGGAAGTTCTCCCTGTTCAACTTTTCATTTCTGCTTCTGCTGCTCGGCTTTATGCTGCTGCTGAAGGCGATCGTATAACGGAGGAACGCAATGGAGAGCGTACGGGACAGGAAAAAGGCGCTTCGCAGGAGCGTTGCGCAGATTTTGAAAGCATTGCCGGACGAATACCGCGTTTCGGCAAGCGCGAATATTCAGGATCAGGTCCTTGCGTCGGAGGAATACCGCCGCGCAGAGAGGATCTTCCTGTATATCGCCATGCCGACCGAGCCGGGTACGGGTAGGATCATCGAGCGCGCGCTTTCGGACGGCAAGGAGGTCTTCGTCCCGAAGTGCGTGAGCAAAACGGAGATGATCGCGGTGCGGATCCGAAGCACGGACGATCTGAAACCGGGCGCATACGGCATTTTGGAACCGCAGGACTGTTCGGAAACGATCGAAGCAAACGAACCGGACCTGATCATCGTGCCCTGCGTTTCCGCGTCGAAGGACGGAAAGCGCCTCGGACACGGGGCGGGCTATTACGACCGGTTTTTGAAGGGGAACGCGGATAAAACGCTCTGCCTGTGCTTTGAAAAAGCGCTTGCGTCCGATATCCCGATGGACGGAAACGACGTCTTCATGCATCGCGTGATCTTTGACGAAACGAAATGGTTTTTTTTCGATCTCGGTTCGACATTGATTGACGAAACAAAAGCGGACCTTCACCGGATTCGGGAGATGACTGCGGGGACGGACGTTACCGCGAATGCATACTGTGAGAAACGCCTTGAACTGATCGGTCGGGGACTTCCGGGCGATCAGACGGCGATCACTTTTTTCGGTTTGACAAAAACGCCGTGGCATAGCGAAGACGAGACGCCGTATCCGGATGCGGCTCCGACGTTGAATGAACTGAAACGCAGAGGGTTCAAACTCGGCGTAATCGCCAATCAGAACCCCGGGACGAAACGGCGACTTGCCGATTGGGACCTGCTGCAATTCTTTGATGTGATTGCGGCTTCCGCCGAGCTTGGGGTTGCAAAACCCGACCCTGCTGTTTTCCGATGGGCGCTGGCGCAGGCGAATTGTTCCGCACAAAACGCCTTCATGGTCGGCGACCGGTTGGATAACGATATCGCTCCGGCAAATCGCCTCGGGATGCATACCGTACGGCTTCTTCGCGGACTCGGGGCTTATCATAAACCGCAATCCGCCGACGAGGCGCCCGAATACACCATTCAGACGCTTTCAGAGCTCTTTCATCTGTTATAAACTTTGCTCAATAAAAAAAGCCGCATCGCGGCTTTTTTGCTTTTTGGCGTTCTACGGTTCAATCCGCTCCAGCCGGTAGACATCCGTACGGCGCTGCAATAGAAGCGGAAGCTGACGGCGGATCTCGTCGACGCGGTCAAGGTCCAGCGAAGTGATCGCGACGGATTCCTTCTCGTCCGCCTGCATCAGCACCTCGCCCCACGGCGAACACACGATCGAGTGTCCCCACGACTGATACGACGCGGCGGGATCGCGCGCGGGCGCGACGCCGACGGTATAGACCTGATTGTCGACCGCCCTTTGCCGGAACAGAAGCTCCCAGTGCGCGGGGCCGGTGGTCATATTGAACGCTGCGGGAACAAGGATCATCTTCGCGCCGGCGTCAACCATCAGCCACGCAAGCTCCGGGAACCGGAAATCGTAGCAGATACAGAGCCCCATTTTGCAGAACGGGGTGGAAAAGACCGTGACGCTGTTTCCGGGCGAAAGCGTGTCGGATTCAAAGAACCGCTGACCGCCCTTTACGTCGATGTCGAAGAGGTGCATCTTGCGGTGTTTCGCGATCTGCCGCCCGTCCGGATCAAAGACGTACGCCGTGTTATAGACGCGATCGCCCTCGCGCTCCGCGATCGAGCCGCCGCAAAGGTACACATGCCGTTCCTTCGCAAGCGCGGAAAGAAACTGCCGCGACGGTCCGCCCTCGGGCTCGGCAAAGTCCGGAAAGCGCTTTGCCTCGTACGGACCGTTCCACATTTCGGGCAGCATAACGAGGTCCGCCGCGCCGTCCGGGACCGAAGCAAGAAGTGCGCGGATGTGCGCGTATGTTTCGGGCTTCGTTGCTTTTTGCGCAAGCTGAATGCTCGCGATGTTCAAAACTTTTCCCATCGTTCCGTCCTTTACCGGTGTTTTCTCTTACGCCGATTATAGCGCGGACCGCGGAGAAAGGGAAGACCTTGCCCGTAATTCACGGCATATTTCAAGGGGCGTTCCCCTTGAATTCCGCTTTCGTCTGTGGTATAGTTGCGCCATGAAAAGGATTTTCGTGTTTTTGCTTATGGGTACAATGCTTTTTTCCGCCGCGTGTCATCCGTCGGATACGACGGCGCCTTCCGTTGAAACCCCGGGGATATCGGAACAGAATGAACCCGTTTCTCCCGTCGAGGAGGACGTTTCCGTTGCAGCGTCCGCGGTGACGGAACGTCCCGTCCCGGAACCGACGCCCGAACCGACCGAGGCGCCGACGCCGGAACCCACCGAGGAACCGACGCCCGAACCCACGGAGGAGCCGACGCCCGAACCGACTGCGGCGCCGACGCCCGAACCGGAGGTGATCCGCGAGGACCTTTCCGCCAAATGCAGTTTTTCGAGCACGCAGAAGAAGGTCTCCCAGAAGACGCTTACGGACAACAATCTGAAATCCAGCATCATCTTCGCGGACAAGGCGGAACTGACCTATTCGTGGCAGGAACGCGTCGCCGCCGACGTATTGTATCTGTTCGCCTACTCGCGTCCGGATTCGTTCCGGATCTCGCAATGGGACGGTTCCGGCGCGCTGCTCTCGGAGGAGGACGTAACGCCTTCCCGCATGTGCCTCGAGGTCCCGCTCGCGGAGGGCTGCCGCAAGGTGACGGTGCACTGCAACGGGCGTTGCAAGATCAACGCGTTTCAGATCTTCGGAAAGGGCAATACCTATCCGGGACGCGTGGTCTGGTGGACGCCGAACGCCGGCAGGGATCATTGCGATCTCATGCTCGTTTCGACGCATTTCGACGACGAGATCCTGATGATGGGCGGCGTTCTGCCCATCTATGCGGGCGAGCAGAAGCGCGACTGCATGGTGGTCTATATGAAGGGCACGGATCAGATCCGCAAGCTGGAGGCGATCCAGGGACTCTGGGAAATGGGCGTGCGCAGGGAGGCGATCTGTCTCTCCTGCAGCAGCGATTCTCTGCAGAAGGCGCTGGACAACGACGCCGCGGGGATCTTTGAAAAGGACAATCTTGTAAAACTCGTCACGCTGCTGCGGCGCTATCGTCCGCTGGTGGTCGTCACGCACGATGTGAACGGCGAATACGGGCACGAATCCCACGTCAAAACGAGCGCGCTTGTGCGCCGCGCGGTGGAGCTTGCTTCGGATCCGTCCTATGATCCGGAGTCCGTCGAAAAATACGGCGTCTGGCAGGTGCAGAAGGAATACATCCACTTGTGGAAGGAGAACAAGCTGGAACTGGACATCCGCGCAAAGCTCCCGCACATGGGAAACCGCAGCGCCTACGATATCGCCGCAAAAGCGTTCACCTATCACAAGACACAGCAGAAAAACTGGTCGGTCAAGGCGACCAATGCGAAATTTCCGATCGGCAGCTTCGGACTGTACTTTACCGCTGTCGGTCCCGATTCGGGAATCAACGATATGTTCGAGAACGTTTCGTATCCCGGATGAGAATCAAATTCTCCCGCTTTGCAAAGCCGGGAGATTTTTTTCTTTTTTTGATTGAAAAACACGTTACGGCGTGATACAATATATTTTGTGTTTTGACACAAATTTCGGAGGAGGAATCTTTTATGAAGAGAAGAGTACTGATCCTGTTTCTCGCAGCGCTGATGCTGCTCGTTCTGGCTTGCAAGCCGGCGGAAAACAAGCCGGAACCGCAGGCGGAAGTGACGGAAGCACCCGTTGTAACGGAAGCGCCCGCTCCCGAACCGGAGCCCGTTCCCGAACCTGAACCCGAACCCGAACCCGAACCGGAACCCGACAACAGCATTGTGATCCTGTTCACGAACGACATGCATTGCGGTATAACGGACGGCATCGGTTTTGAGGGCGTTGCGCGGATCAAGACCGCATTGGAAGAAGAAGGCAAAAACGTTATCCTCGTTGACGCGGGCGACGCGGTGCAGGGTGACGTTATCGGTACGCTCTCCAAGGGCGAAGCGATCATTGATCTGATGAACGCGATGGGTTACGATGTTGCGACAATCGGCAACCACGAGTTCGACTACGGTATGGAGCAATTCAACAAGAACGTCGGTCTTGCCAAGTTCAAGTATGTTGCTTGCAATTTCATCGGACCCGACGGCAATCCTGTTCTCGATCCTTATACCATTATTGAGTGCGCGGGCAAGAAGGTCGCGTTTGTCGGCGTAGATACGCCGCAGACCTTCAAATCGTCCACACCGACCTACTTTATGGACGGTGAAGGCAATTTCATCTATTCGTTCTGCGAAGGCAACGGCGGGCAGGACCTCTATGACGCGGTTCAGAAGGCGGTTGACGCAGCGCGTGCGGAAGGCGCGGATTACGTCATCGCTTTGACGCACCTCGGTATCGAAGATGACTGCCGTCCGTGGACAGCTCCCGACGTTATTGAGCATACGACCGGCATCGATGCGGTTATCGACGGTCATTCTCATTCCGTGATTGATAAAGTTGTTGTAAAGAACCTGGACGGTGCTGAAGTTCTCCATGAGCAGACCGGCACAAAACTCGCGAATCTCGGCATGATGACCATCGATCCCGAAGGCAAGTTCAGTGCAAAGCTGATCAATATCAGCGCAATGGAACTCATCGACGACCTCGGTCTGCTTAATGACAACGGCGGCGTAGGCGAAGCGGTTGCAGCCAAGCTTGCGGAGAATGAAGAACTCATCAACAAGGTCGTTGCGCACACCGACGTATACCTCGTCGTCAACGATCCGGTCGTGACCGACGTTCGTATCGTCCGCAGAATGGAAACCAATCTCGGCGATCTCTGTGCCGATGCATACCGCGCGATGGGTGAAACCGACGTCGCGTTCGTCAACGGCGGCGGCGTTCGTGCGGCGATCCCCGCAGGCGACATCACATTTGGTCAGATCATCAAAGTTCATCCGTTTGGCAATGCATTGTGCGTCGTGGAAGCGACCGGTCTGGAGATCATGGACGCGCTCGAATTCAGCGCTTCCAAGCTGCCCGGCGAGTTCGGCGGGTTCCTGCAGGTTTCCGGTCTGAAGTTCGACATTGATATGAATGTAGAGTCCCCGGTCAAGACCGATGAAAAGGGCTTCTTCGTATCTGTGGAAGGCAATCGCCGCGTGAAGAATGTTGAGGTTCTGCAGCCCGACGGCAGCTATGCGCCGATCGATCCCGAAAAGGTTTACACCGTTGCGTGCCACAATTACCTGCTTTTAGAGATGGGCGACGGCTACACGATGTTTGCGGACAACAACCTGCTTCGTGACTCTGTCATGATCGACAACCAGGTTCTGATCAACTACATCGTTGATGTCCTGAACGGTACCGTCGGCAGCGAATACGTCGATCCGTACGGTCAGGGACGCATTACGATCATTGACGTGGCGGAATAATCCGGAAAGATAAATAACCGATTAAACAGCGGCGGATGAAAATCCGCCGCTGTTTTTACTGTAAAGAAAGAAGCCCCCGAAGGGGCAGAGGTTCGTGGATCAGGACGGGAAGCTCCGCGTCGTATCCTTGCGGATGACGTCGTGCGCGCCGCCCTCGACGATGCTCGTTGCGGAGACCAGCGTGAGCTTTGCTTTCTTCTGGAATTCCGGAATCGTCAGCGCGCCGCAGTTGCACATGGTGGACTTAACTTTCGAGAGCGTCAGCGCCACGTTGTCGCGCAGCGAGCCCGCGTAAGGCACATAGGAATCGACGCCCTCTTCAAACGACAGTTTCTTGTCGCCGCCGAGGTCGTAGCGCTGCCAGTTGCGCGCGCGGGCGGAGCCCTCGCCCCAGTATTCCTTATAATAGGTGCCGTTCAGGTTGACCTTGCGGGACGGGCTTTCGTCGAACCGTGCGAAGTATCTGCCGAGCATGATGAAGTCCGCGCCCATCGCGAGCGCGAGCGTGATGTGATGGTCGTACACGATGCCGCCGTCGGAGCAGACGGGCACATAGACGCCGGTCTCCTCAAAGTATTTGTCGCGCGCCTTGCACACGTCGATCAGCGCGGTCGCCTGCCCGCGGCCGATGCCCTTCGTTTCGCGCGTGATGCAGATGGAACCGCCGCCGATGCCGACCTTCACGAAGTCCGCGCCGGAGTCTGCAAGGAAACGGAACCCGTCCGCGTCGACCACGTTGCCTGCGCCGACCTTGACGGAATCGCCGTAGCGGCTGCGGATCCATGCAAGCGTTCTTGCCTGCCATTCGGAGAAGCCCTCGGAGGAGTCGATGCACAGCACGTCCGCGCCCGCGTCGATCAGCGCCGGGACGCGCGTTTCATAGTCGCGCGTGTTGATGCCCGCGCCCACAACGAAGCGCTTGTGCGCGTCCAGAAGCTCGTCCTGATTCTGCTTGTGCGAATCGTAGTCCTTGCGGAAGACAAAGTAGCAAAGCTGTCCCGCATCGTTGACGATCGGCAGCGTGTTCAGTTTGTGATCCCAGATGATGTCGTTTGCTTCGCGGAGCGAGGTCCCCTCCGGCGCGCAGACCAGCTTTTCGCGCGGCGTCATAAAGGTGTCCACGCGCGTATCCGGCGTCATGCGGCTGACACGGTAATCGCGGCTGGTGACGATGCCGAGGAGCATCCCTTCGGGCGTCCCGTCCGCGGTGACCGCCATCGTGGAATGTCCGGTGCGCTCTCTCAATGCGATCACATCGGCGAGCGTGTCGTCCGGGCGCAGATTGGAATCGCTGCGTACAAAGCCCGCCTTGTAATCCTTCGCGCGCTTCACCATCGCCGCCTCGTTCTCGACCGTCTGCGAACCGTAGATGAAGCTGACGCCGCCCTGCGTGGCAAGCGCGACGGCAAGCCGGTCGTCGGAGACCGCCTGCATGATCGCGGAGACCAGGGGGATATTCAGCTTCAGCGCGGGCTCTTCGCCGCGGCGGTATTTCACAAGCGGCGTATGAAGACTTACGTTTGCCGGAACGCATTCCGAAGAGGAATAGCCGGGGATCAGCAGATACTCGTTGAAGGTGCGCGAGGGATCCGAGATAAACGTTGCCATAAAAATCTCCTTTCAGATTGTTAAACCGGTCGGAAACCGTCATCGAACGGTTATTAATTAATTATACCGCACCGGCAAACGCTCCGCAAGCATTTCCTGCGCTTTTCTTTGAATCCGTTTTCCCGGCGGGAAAACGGGAAAAGAAAGGAAATGCGGACAAATCAAAAAGAAGATGGACATCGCCCGCGTATATGTGTTATAATCCACCCGAAGATCCGGAAAGGAATCGAAGGACAGATCGAAAAATGGAACAGAAGCAGAAACAAAAAAAGAAAAATCCGCTGATCTTGATCGCGGCGGGCTTCTTCGCCCTCGTGTTCGGGTTCTCGGGATTCATGCTGATCCGCGAGCTGGTGCAGGCAAAGTCGGAAGCGGACGCGTTTGAAGCGCTCTCGTCCAACCGCCCCCGCCGGGAGGCGCGCACGACGCCGAAGCCCGGCGCGCAGAACAGCGGAACGGACACGATCGTCATCACGAACGACGACGGCAGCACGACCGTCCTTCCGGGCGTGCCTGATCCCGCGTCGCCCGACGCGGAGCCGGTTGATCAGCCGACGGAGGAGAACGCGGACCGGTCGGCGATCGTGGAGGAAAACCGGAAGCTGCATGAGCAGAACCCGGATTTCTTCGCGTGGATCACGATTCCGGGTACCAACATCGACTATCCGGTGATGTATACGCCAAGACGCCCGAATTACTATATCAGCCACGATTTCAACAAACAGGAGGCGGCGACCGGCGTTCCGTATCTGGACGAGGAGTGCGATCCGGACGGGAATTACTATCTGGTGTACGGGCACCGTCCGGCGCTCAAGACCATGTTCTACCATCTGGTGGATTACAAAAATCAATCCTTCTGGGAAACGCATCAGGAGATCTATTTCGACACGCTGAACGAGGAGCGTACCTACGTCGTGGTTGCGGCGGTCAAGGCGCGCGTTCTGGAGCAGGGTTCGGAGGGCTTCCGTTACTACAACTACAAGTCGCTGGACACGGAGGCGAAGTTCAACGAATACATGCGCCAGGTACGCGAGATGCAGCTCTACGACACCGGGATCGACGTCTCCTTCGGCGATGAAATTCTGGTGCTTTCCACCTGCTACAAGTACATTTCGACCGGTCGCTTCTTCGTCGTCGCCAAGCGGATCTACTGATCGCAGTACCCTCATTCGATAATCAAACAAAAAAGCCCGGAAATGTTGGATTTCCGGG